>JAVEZE010000019.1:0-22834 GCA_034003145.1 Spirochaetia bacterium | reverse complement strand
GACGTTATAGGCAATACCTCCGCGAAGAGGACATCGCCCGGACCTCCGGCCCACGGGCGAGGAAATACGGGCAAAGAAAAATAGCAAAGGAAATATCATGGACAATTTAATAATTCGAAAACTTGAAGAGAAAGATTTAGAAGAATTATCACTGATTTATAAACAGTTCTGGAATGAAGAATCAAGTATTGAAAAGATGAAGAAAAAATATCAGGAGATAAAGAATAATCCAAACTATATAATTTTATCAGCAGTTATTGATGAAAAAATTGTAGGCTCAATATACGGTGTTATATGTGAGGAATTATATGGATTATGTAGGCCTTATCTAGTTATGGAAGATTTAATTGTGGATAAAAACTTAAGAAGAAAAGGAATAGGTAAAGCATTATTGAAAAACTTGAAAAAATTGGTAAAGAGAGGAAATGTAGCCAGATAATATTTATTACAGAAACAAATAGAATTGACGCAGTTTCTTTTTATGAAAGTATGGGATTTAATTCAAAAACACATACAGGTTTTAAGAAACAATTGAATTAGATAATGGACAAAGGAAGGATAATGTATTATATTATAAAAGTACGCTAAAGCGTACGGAGGGAAGTATGGGAGCAATAAACATAACAAACGCCAGGAAAAATTTATATAATATAGTTAAAGCAGTCAATGATTCACATGAACCAGTGATAATTACCGGGAAAAACGCATCAGCAGTAATTGTAGGAGAGAGTGACTGGAGAAATATAGAGGAAACTCTTTATCTTGTATCAATACCTGGAATGAGACAGTCAATACTTGATGGAATGAAAGAACCAATAGGAAAATTATCAGAAAAGTTAAATTGGTAAATATGTACAAAGTCTTATTTACCAAACAGGCACAGAAAGATGCAAAAAAGCTCTCATCATCGAATTTAAAGAAACAGGCCGAGGAAATACTTGAGATTTTAAAAGAAGATCCATTTAAAGAATACCCACCTTATGAAAGATTGATTGGAGATTTAACAGGAGCTTTTTCAAGAAGAATAAACATTCAACATAGAATTGTGTATCAGGTATATGAAAAAGAGAAAATAGTAAAAGTAATCAGAATGTGGACACACTACGAATAAAAAGGACACCCAGCCCTTGGCGGTGCCGTGCGGGCTGGAAGACGCGGAGGTACGTGCCTATAACAGCGGGTAAGAAGCTGCGCTCGGAGTACATCGCTTGGGCTTCGCCATATTTTGCTTTTATGAAACCAGAATAATTCTTGTTATGTTCTTTTCAAGTTTCAAAAATAGACAAATGAGTATTTTAGTTTTAGCCGCAAAACATCTTTTACCCGCGGGACGGACGTTATGCTCAATACCAGCCGCAAGATGCAATCGCCCGGACCTCCGGCCAACGGGCGAGGATATGCGGTAAATTAATATAACTTATGTGAACAATTTATCTGAAAAATATAATAAATGTTCTTTAAATAATTCATTTAAAAATTGAGAAACTATATTATAAACTAATGTTGTAAAATTGATTTGACAATGTGCCATAAAAGTGGTACATTAAAGAGTGGATAAACAAGATTGTATTGTTTATACAGGACAATGTTTTACTATTGAATGGTATTATGATTCAACAGGTTATAGTCAAGCTTTTGAGTTTTTTAAATCGACAAGTCAAGCACAAAAGCGAAAATTCTTTGTCTTGGTAAAGCGAATAGCTGAATTTGGTAAGATTATGGATATAACCAAATTCAGAAATGAGGGAAATGAAATATATGCATTCAAACCACAACCAGATCGATATTTATGCTTCTTCATGAAGGGGAAAAAGATAATAATTACAAATGGTTTCAGTAAACGGACTGATAAGCTACCAAAGAAGGAAAAAGAAAAAAGTATAAAAGCAATGGAAGATTACAAACAAGGAAGGTAGAAAAATGGAAACAACTTTTGATAAATATATAAATAATGATCCCAAAGAACGTGAAAAGTTTGATAGGGAATATGCGGATTTTCTTCTTTCTGAATTTGTTCTCGAAAAAATGGATCAAGAGAATCTTTCTGTAAGAGCATTAGCAAAAAAAGCTGGTGTGTCTCCAACAATAATTCAAAAAATCAGAAGTAAAAATGCAGAAAAAATTAATTACAAAACTTTTTCAAGTGTACTCAATTCTCTTGGCTATAAAATAAATATTGAAAAAATCTGACCATATTTTCTTACAACAATAGATTTCTCCGGAAGGCACTGAAAAACATTTTTTCATTTGAACAGATATCAATACGAAATAAGAAAATCCTAAAAAAAGAAAAGAAGTCCAGCCTTGGCGTTGCCGTGCGGCTTGGACAAGAAGCGGCTGGTACTGGAGCATAACAGCGAATGACCGGTTCCGGCTGTCTCTAAGGAAGCAGCCTTCACCCAAATTGCCGAAATAATACATGTTAAAAATAATGGAATAGAGTATAAACTTTTAGAGTTAAAAACACCATCGGCAACTTCGGTCATTCGCGGGACGTTATACGCAAAAAGCTAGCAAGAGAAGAGACGAGCTCGGGCGTCCTGCCCGAGCAATAATTAATTGAAACAGAAAGTGATAATTATATCTTTAAAAACTGCTACTTTAAAGTAATAAAACGGCTCTTGACATGGTATATAAAAGGTATAATAATTATATTATGAATCTCTTTGAATACGATGAAGAAAAGAGTAAAATAAATTCAGCGAAACATGGAATTGACTTCATAGAAGCACAGAAGCTCTGGGAAGATCCTGAATTGCTTGAAATTCCAGCTATTACCCAGGATGAAAAGAGATTTATTGTAATAGGTAAAATTGAAGAGAAATATTGGTCAGGAGTAATTACTTATAGAAAAGAAAACATCAGGATTATATCAGTGAGAAGGTCAAGAAATGAGGAGATAGAGTTGTATGAAAGCATCTGATTTTGATAAAAAGTTTGAAAGTGGGGAAAGCATAATAAAAGATTTAGATATTAAAAGTGGAAAAAGAGTACTTCAGGAACAGAGAAGAGTAAATGTAGATTTTCCCGAGTGGATGATAAAATCTTTGGATAAGGAAGCAGGCCGGCTTGGAGTAACCCGGCAGTCAATAATTAAAATATGGCTTGCAGAACGACTAGAAGGAAGAATGCAAAAAAAGATATAGCTAGGGATGAATGGAAGAAGGTGGAAACAATCCAGTTTGTGCTTTCCCGTTAATTTATTGTGCTATCAATTGAATTATTTCAGTCAAGTTCGCCGTCCATGGCTAACTTGAGGAAGCGAGCTTTCAGCGTATAACAGCTGTTAAAACGCGGCTTCACCCCTACGGCTAAAAACCACTGCGGCTATACAGCCTTTGGCTGTACTGTCTCGCCTTCGTGGTTTTAACGCCTCCGGGGTTCGCCGGCCTCCGGCATATTTTGCTATCATTAAAACAGTTAATGTTCTGTTTTATTCTAATTGAAAATATTTCCCAAGACTATTACATTGAAATAGGTTTTAGCAAAACATCGCTTATCCTCAGGACGTTATCTGAAATGCTGTGCCTAAGAAAGGCAAAAAAAGGAGGAATTAAATGACTATTTTAGAAAAAAATCAGGTTGCCAGTACCAAAACTTTGGCCTCAGTCAAAAAGTCTGCATGTCGGCTTGGATTCTGGGTTGCTATACTCATTGCAAATACTACAGCTTCGGCTTTTATTATCGCAATCACAACTGCTCCTGCGAGGTCGGGACCAAATTGCCAACCTTTCGTGGAAATGGGTATTGTGGAATCTTGTATTGATTATCCTTATACAGATGTTGCGGACTTTGTGCCGATTGAATACATCTGGATGTATCCGACATTTCTGATGGCATTGCTGTTCGTTGTGCTGGTTACTTGTATACACTACTATTCTGCAGAAGACAAGAAAATATTCAGTCATCTTGGATTGTCTTTTGCTTTACTCTCTTCAACTACACATATAATAAACTATTTCATTCAAATTGCCGTTATGCAACCCAGTCTTTTGAAGAGTGAACTCGAGGGTCTCTCTCTATTTTCCCAATACAATCCGCATGGAATCTTCATTGCTCTAGAAGATGTTGGCTATTTGATGATGGGTGTGGCTTTTCTTTTTATCGCCTTCACGTTCAGCAGGCGTAATAGGCTTGAGCATGTAATACGAAACATATTTTTCATAAGTTCTGTTATGGTAATCGGATCACTATTCCTCTTCGCTCTGATTTACAGAAGTGAGCTCGAATACAGATATGAGGTATTTGCTATCGTTATAGATTGGATTACTCTGATCGTTTCAGGAATATTGCTCAGCGTTTTTTTTAAACGAGAAGACAGAGTTCTCTCGAAAGAAGAGGCGAATCGTATTGGGGGTATATCTAAATGAAAGTATTGATAATTTACGATTCGGTTTTTGACAATACAGAACAAATAGCTCAAGCCATTAGCAAAGCTCTTGATTCCCCAAATGACATTAAAATAATCCGGATAAGTGATGTGAAGCAGGAAATTTTAAAGGGTTTAGATATACTCATCATCGGTTCACCCACCAGAGCATTTAAACCCACAAAAGCGATAACAGATTTTCTGAAAAGAATTCCTAAAAACAGTTTAAAAGGCGTCAAGGTAGCCACATTTGATACCAGGTTTACTATGGTGAAAATAAAATCATCTTTTTTTATGTTGCCCCTCCTTGTGAATATATTTGGTTATGCTTCAAATTCTATAGCTGAAAGACTCAAGAAAAAAGGAGGAGATATTGTTGCTTCTCCTGTGGGATTCTTTGTTGACGATGTAGAAGGTCCGCTAAAAGAAGGAGAGATAGAGCGTGCCGCAAACTGGGTGAAGAAAATTTTTTAGAGTAAAAATTGGTCGATTGTAAAGAAGTGGTTGCATGTGTTGACCTTAAACGATAAGCAAATTAGGAAAAGTGCGGTTTTCTCGCCTATAACAAGACAGAAAGTGGCACAGCACATCAGATAACAGCGACTATATAGTTCCGCTACGCTCCACTCAAATTTTTGCTACACTCCGTTCCGCAAAAACTTCATATAGCCGCGGAACGTTCTCCGAAATACCGCCCCAAGAAGAAATCGCCCGGACCTCTGGCCCACGGGCGAGGGAATACAGGCAAACATTTATGTTTAGTTTTTAACTAAAGGTATATTATCAGCATTAAAGGAATAGTAAAAAGTAGAATAATTAATCCAATTTAAATAATGTTAAATAAATATTATTAGCTTTAAAAGGTAAATAAACCTTTGGATTGGTTTTAATAAAGTGGATGATTCTCAGATAAATCTCTATAAATTATATTGAAATTAAAAAAATATATTGTAGATTTCGTCTTTAAAGTGTATACTGTTAAGTGTATACTTAAAGAGGTTGAATTATGGAAATAAGTACAAAAGAACTCAGAATAAAACCTGGTAGAATTATTGAAAAAGTCTCGCATGGACAGGAAGTTGTGGTAACTTTTAGAGGGAAAGCATTAGCCAGAATAGTTCCTATGTCTAATCATAACAAAAGTATTAATGAGGAAGAAAAAGAAGAGCTTTTTGGATTATGGAAAGATCATGAAGATATTGAGAATGTTGATAGCTATGTTAGAAATATGAGAAAAGGAAGAAAGTTTTGATAATCGATACAGATGTTATAATATGGTATCTAAGAGGAAATGAAAAAGCAAAAGAATTATTATATAAAAATATCCCGTTTAAAATGTCAGTAATAACTTACATGGAAATTGTGCAAGGAATGAAAGATAAAAAAGAATTATTGGTATTTCAGAAACATATAAGAAAATGGGATGTTGAAATAGTGCAAATATATACTGAAATATCTTCAAGAGCAATGTTTTTTGTAGAAGATTATTTTTTAAGCCATTCAATGGAATTATCAGATGCAATAATTGCCGCGACAGGAATTCAGACAAAAGATGTTATAATAACAGCAAATGATAAGCATTATAAATTTATCCCTAACATTCAACTAGAAAAGTTTAAACCTTAGGACGCCCAAGCCTTGGCGGTGCCGTGCGGCTTGGAAGAGAGGGGCGGTACTTCCGAGAACAGAGGATAATGCGCTACGCTCGGAATACCTCGCTTGGCCTGCGGCATATTTTACTATCATATGAAATTTAAAATAATTGATAATTATCCTTTTTTATATTTTGTTAATCAAGCACAAGATATTTTTATGGTTTTAGCCGTAAAACATCGCTTATCCTCAGAACGTTCTCCGAAATACCGCTCCAAGATGCGATCGCCCGGACCTCCGGTCCACGGGCGAGGGAAAAAAGCCAGTTAATATATTGAAAATAAGAGAAGTTGAATAACCATATGTAGACAAGTGAGTGACAATAAGGTATTATATGTATAGGAGATCAATATGAAATTCATATCAGTTAGAGATTTTAGAACTTCACCTGCTCAAATATGGAAAAGATTACCAGAAGAGCAGGAAATGATTATTACTAATAATGGAAAACCTATAGCACTCCTTACCCCATTAAATGACAGCACATTGGAAGAAACAGTATCAGCATTCAGGAAAGCAAAAGCAATAAATGTAATAAAGCTTATGCAGCAGAAATCAATAACAATGAAAAATGATGAAATGAGCCTGGAAGATATTAATACTGAAATAATGGAAGTAAGGAAGAATAAAAAGAAATGAAGATAGTGCTCGATACAAATGTAATAATTTCTGCTTTGATAAATCCGGACGGAATACCTGCCCAAATATTAAATTTAGTAATAAATGGAAAGATATTATTTTATTATGATAATAGAATATTGAAAGAATATAGTGAAGTTTTAAGAAGAAAAAAGTTTGGATTTGAAGAAGAATGGGTAAATACATTTATAGATTTTATAAAAAATGAAGGGGAGTTTGTTGTTGCAGAACCTTTAAAAATAATATTTGAGGACGAAGATGATAAAAAGTTTTTTGAAGTAGCAAAATCAGGAAAGGTTTTCTATTTAGTAACAGGGAACAAAAAACATTTTCCAAAAGATAAGATTATAGTAACACCTAAAGAATTTATGGTATTATTCAACAAATAAAATCCAAGCCTTGGCGGTGCCGTACGGCTTGGAAGAGAGGGGCGGTACTTCCGAGAACAGAGGGTAATGCGCTTCGCTCGGAGTACCTCGCTTTGCCTGACGGCATATTTTGCTATCATGAACCCTAAACAAATACTGTTTTATTCTTTTCCAGTTAAAGAATGCAGGTAAAAGAGTTATATAATTTAACCGCAAAACATCGTTTAACTACAAAACGTTATGCGAAAGTCAAGCCGAAGAGGAATAGGCTGGGGGCCGGGAAGAAAAGACGCCGCCGCACATCGTGTGCGTTGAAGAGAAAACTAATAAACAGTGATTTTTATTAGCTGTAAGACTATTTTTATAAATTAGTATTATTTTTGAGAAACAAAAAAATATTATTTTTTTTTTATCAGTATTCTTTACGCAACTTGATTATGGTTTATAAGATAATCTTAATAATTGACAAATAGTATACAATGTAATATATTGTATTAAATGAATATCATATGGGACGAAGGTAAAAATAAAACTCTAAAGCTTGAAAGAGGTATTTCCTTCGAGATATTTGCGGATTTGATTCTGGATAAAAAATATCTTGATATTCTGGAGAATCCCGCAAGAAAAGACCAGATGATATTTATAATTGAATATAAAGAATATACATATGTTGTACCGTTTATTTTTGACGATGAAGATAATATTGTATTAAAAACAGTATTATCAAGCAGGAAATTCCATAAAAATTATGGAGGGAATAAAAAATGAAAGCTAAACTGGATTCTTATGAAAAAGAAATTGAGAATAATGCAGAAAGCTATAAAAGCATCAGTAAGGAAAAAATGAGTAAAATTGCTTCAGTAATTGATGAGGCAAAGAAAACAAAGAATATAAATATAAGAATATCTGAGTATGATCTGGAGAAATTAAGAGAGAAATCAGCGATTGAAGGATTACCGTATCAGACACTTTTATCCAGTATTATACATAAATATGTCTCTGATCAGCTTATAGAAGAGAAAGATATAATAAAGTCAATACAATTACTGCGTTTTGATAATACATAATATTTAAACAAAAAGTGCTAGTTTCTGGGGCTATCTATAAAGCTATTTTGCAACGTATTAACCTTGGAATATAACTGATTATGATAATTTTCACAGTCTCACACGTCCATGTGTTCGACGAAGACTGCCAATTACAACTTCATTAAACAACCAGTTTTTTCTGTTATGCTGAGCTCAGCAGAACAGAAAAAACTGGCTTTTCACAGGGAGTCCGAAAGGGGCGAAAGGATCTGCAATACTCTACAGTCTTGTTGAATCAGCCAAGCTTCATAAGTTATCTGCTTTTGAATATTTGTATTATATTTTTAGAAAAGTCCCTTACTGCAAGAGTTCTGAAGATTACGAAGCATTATTGCCGTTTAATATTACATCTGAACAATTAACGGCTGAAGGGTAAGATTTACCGCTTACGAACAAAAAGGAGAATGAGATGAAAAAAATCGCAGTATTGATTGTACTTATATTTACTCTTTTGATAGTTGGCTGTGTCCATATGGTAAATGATACCCTTAAAGTCAAAGGAGGCGAGCCAGTTCTTTACCAATGCGAAAATGGAGACTTAATTACCGCAAGATACTATTCAATCTCTGACGATAGCCTTTATTTTGTAAAGGTCAGCATGCCTGATAGCAATGAGTACACCCTCCCTCTTTCTGTATCAGCCTCTGGCACCCGTTATACAGATAATCACGACTTTGTTTGGTGGGTAAAGGGAGATACCGCGCTTGTTGAAACACGTTCTGAAGCGGGGACTTGGGAAATAAAATACAGAGACTGTAAGCAGATTTCCCGGACTGAATAGATCGTTGAATTCACTGATAGAGCGCATCTCCAGAAAAACCAAAATCGGCTTACTGGAGCAGGCGCTGTCTGTTTTTATGATTTTGCTGTCTTGAAAAAGTTTTATCCTATGTATTTAATCCATTGGAAGAACAGTCTTTCCGTAAACTTCGTTAAGAACCTGTGCAATGCTTCCATAACATGCTGATAAGCCGCAGAGTATTCCTGTATATCCTGCTATAATCTTGATCATGTGAATACCTGTAAAATCTCCTGCAGCAAGAAGAAAGAAGAGGATAGTAAGAGATCCGAAAATTATCTGATGTACTTTTGTTATTTTAAGAGTCCCAAAAAACATTCCCAATGTAAAAAGCCCCCAGAGCAGGAGATAAAATCCCATAGAAAGCGGAGAAGCTTTTTCGGCAAGACCAAGTGCTGGCATTACCCATATTGCTACTAAGCTGAGCCAGAAAAAACCGTATGCTGTAAAAGCTGTAGTTCCAAATGTGTTGTTTTTCTTTGCCTCAAGAATTCCGGCAACTACCTGTGCAAAACCTCCCACAAAAATACCCATTCCCATTATCATGGAGTCAAGAGGGAAAAATCCTGCATTATGTATATTGAGCAGGATAGTTGTCATACCAAAGCCTATAAGCCCCAGAGGCGCAGGATTAGCATTATTATCTTTAACTGTTACAAGTGTTTCACTCATGTTGAAGATTCCTTAATTTTTATTTGATTATCTTACCCTGAATCAGGGAGTGTGATAATACTCCATAAAAAATGTATAATCAAGAAGAAGTAATTTAATTTCAATCATTTTTCATTGCTGAAAAGAAAGAGCTCCTTCCCTTGGCTGTGCTGTTCGGGCAGGAAAAAATGGAAATACTGCATATAACTGCGGCTGCATTATGCATTATGCGTTATGCTAAAAAAGGATTAATAATGAAAATTACCAAAAATGAACAGGTTCAAAAATATCTTGAAGAGATGATGATGTTTGATACTGAGAAATATGATATCCTGCAAATACTACGGGGTAGTGTCTTCAGGCAATATCCAAAAGTAAATGAGAGAATGATGTACGGTGGAATTATGTTTTCTCTTGAAGATGATTTTGGCGGTGTTTTGTGAGAAAAAATCATATTTTTTTTGAATTTATTAATGGTTATCAATTTAATGATCCCCAAAAAATATTAGAAGGAACAGGGAAATTTCGGCGGCATTTAAAAATAATGTCTATAGCTGATGTTGAAATTAAAGAAGTAGATTTTTTTGTTAAACAGGCTTTATAAAACATTAGCAGTTTTTAAAAATGGACTTTACCTGACTGTTCTTTTATTTTAAAAAAGTTTAAATATTGTGTTATTAAATGGCAGAGGATTTCAATGAATTATCAATCTTGTAAAATTCAATTTAATTTTAATGGAACGGATGAATTATTATTGTCAGATTATAATGAGAATACAATATATTCAGGCATTGATTTTGAGGGACAAAATAATTCAAATATTGCTTTCGAAAATTGTAATTTTAGATCTTGCAGGTTTAATAATCTGGCATTGGAAAATATAAAATATTCATCATGCTTATTTGAAAAGTGTGAAATTATTTTAACTAATATAAAAAATAGCACCTTAAACGATGTTAAATTTCTGGATTGTAAAATAATAGGAATTAATTTTACAGAATGTAATGATTTCGGGTTATCGCTTGATTTTGAAGGATCAATCCTTGATAGTGTCGTAATATATGGAAAATCGTTAAAAAAAACAAATATTGTAAAATGTAAAATAATGAATTCATATTTTACTGATACTGATTTTAAAGAATCGAATTTCTCTGAAACTTACTTTGAAAAAGCAATCTTCCATAATTGCAATTTAGAAAAAAGCGATTTTAGAACAGCCACGGGGTATGAAATTGATCCAAAAGATAATAAAATAAAAAACAGTAAATATAGACTTCCGGAGGCTCAATCGTTCCTGGGATTTTTAGGGATAAAAATTGACTATTAGTTATAGTAGCGGATAACAACGGGTAAAAGGTGATGCTCCCTGCGGCTTTTTTAGAAAAATAATTTATACAGGGGGGTTGATTAAAAATCGACTAAACTATGAGCTTCTTCGATAAGCTTGTGGTTGACTTTTTATAGGAGTTAAAATATGCATATTCAACATGTAGCTTTGATGGTCAGTAATCTGGATGAATCTATTGAATTTTATGAGATAGTTACAGAGTTGACTGTATCCCGTCGGTTGAAAGCAGGCCCTGGAGAAATTGCTTTTCTGACAAACGGAAAAGGGGAAACTGAAATTGAACTAATCTGTATGCCGGAAGGTCAGAAGTTTGAAGGCAAAGGGATTTTTATTTGCTTTAAAACAGATAAACTTGATGCTATGCACAAGCTTGTGAAGAGCAAAGGCCTTAACCCGTCTGAGATCCAGCATCCTGATGATGATACCCGTTATTTCTATGTTTATGACCCGAATGGTGTATCTGTGCAGTTACGCACTTTTCCAAAATGAACAGTATTTCTGTTTGATTTCTTTTATTTCACCACTTTGAACCAGCTTATCCAGATTAGTTGTGGTTTTCGAATCAGCCTGATTCAAAATTACTGATATCTCTTTTGTCGCCATATATCCATATTTTTTCAACAAATCAAGTTCTGTATAGTTACTTTCATGTGGTTCCAGTTTTTTTCCATCCGCCTTTTCCAGGGCTGTTACATAATTTGCATATCCTGACATTCCTGATATCTTAAATCCACTCCCGTTCGCTCCAATAAAAATAAAAGTCGGGAACCCGGCCACTCCCATGTTCCGCCCCTCCTGAACCTCATCATAGAAACTGTCTTTTGTCTGCCGGTTTTCATGATCAAGCATAAACTTATCTTTATCACCCTGGCATCTTTCTACTGCTTCAAGGAGATATTCGATTTTGGCTATGTTTTTTTTCTCTAAAAAAACCATAATTCTTAACTGTCTCAAAAACCTAACTGCCAAGGAATTCCCCTGCTTCTGCATAGCCTTGAAAGCAATTGACGGGGGATATGAAGATGAGAGGGGATCCTCCAGCCAGATGTCTCCATCTATGCTCATTCCTGAATGCTGTGCAACTTCTTCCCAATGTTTGGCAACATCTTCAGGGCTGGATATTCCATTGGAATTATCAGAAAAACCATCCCAATTCGGCAGTAGTCCTCCCATTTTATATTCTATATCAAAGTATTTTCCATATTCTAATTTGAATTTTCTCAATTCAGGCTCAACCGCCCAGCATGCCGAGCATATAGGATCGGTAAAGTATAACATTTTCACTTTTGCAGGTTTGTTTAGATTAATCTCTTCTATATCATTGTTATCTGTTGTTGCACAAAGTCCGGTTTTTATATCACATCTGTAATTTTCCGCGCTGTTCATCGAAAGCTCCTTACATAATACTTTTATGATAGATTAAATATAACCAAAACAGTAGGATAAAGGTATATCAAGTTTTGATTTATTCTCATCAGCTTTTCTGAAACATGTATTGATGTGCTCCGATGATATTGCTGTTACCGCGTTCGGGTACTTGCAAAACACCGGCAGTCATTGTAAAAGTGAAACAGTTTATAAGGATAGAAATAAATGATAGTTATAAATACAGAAAAGTTCCCTATCAAGATGTGGCTTAATGATATTGAAGATGGTGCACTGAAACAAGCAAAAAACATTGCCAATCTTCCGTTTGTATACAAGTGGGTAGCTATCATGCCTGATGCGCATCAAGGTTATGGTATGCCTATCGGCGGTGTACTGGCGGCAAACGGAGTAGTTGTGCCGAATGCTGTGGGAGTTGATATCGGCTGCGGTATCTGTGCTGTAAGAACAAACCTGAAAACTATTGAGGAAAAAACATTAAAAAAAATAATGGGCCGAATCCGCGAGGTTGTTCCTGTCGGTTTTAAGCATCACAAAGAAAACCGTGAATGGGAAGGCTTTGAAAGTGCGCCAGATATACCTATTATAAGACAGGAATTAAATTCTGCCCGCAAACAGCTTGGCACTCTTGGAGGGGGCAATCATTTTATTGAAATTCAGAAAAGCAATACATCTGATATCTGGATTATGGTTCATTCAGGCTCCCGCAACTTCGGATTAAAGATAGCAAATGAATATCATAAAAAAGCTCTTGCGCTTTGCAAGAGAAAGGCTTTTGAATTAATAGATAAAGATCTTTCCTGGCTGCCGATAGAAACGACAGAAGCTCAAGAGTATTTGGAGGCTATGAATTTTGCTCTTGAATTTGCAAAGCAAAACCGTTTTGAAATTATCGATGCTATCAAGAAAGTATTTATTGAATTTATCCCGGAAACTGTTTTTGATGAAACAATTAATATCCATCATAATTACGCAGCTTATGAAAATCATTTTGGAAAAGATGTAATTGTACATCGAAAGGGAGCTACTTCTGCAAAAAAAGATCAGCCTGGCATTATTCCTGGATCGCAAGGTACAAAAAGCTATATCGTAAAAGGAAAAGGAAATCCTGATTCTTTTATGTCCTGCTCACATGGGGCGGGGCGTAAAATGGGACGAAAGCAGGCATCGAGAGAACTAAATCTTAAAACAGAAAAAAAACTATTGGATGAGCAGGGAATAATACACAGCATTAGAAATGTTTCTGATTTAGATGAAGCGGCCGGAGCTTATAAAGATATTTCCGAGGTTATGGAGAATCAAAAAGACCTCGTTGATATTGTGTTCGAACTTTCTCCCCTGGGTGTGATAAAAGGATAAAATAAAATCATACAACTGTAAAATGATTATTCCCGCAGTTTTTTATCTGTTTGGTATTTACTACCGGATTAATAACAGGAATAATAGCAGGAATAATTGCATTTACGTATTGACCGATAGTGTGAAAATTATGGAGCATGGATGATAAAAATATTTAACCGCCTCGCAAAGCTCTTGCTGGGACTTTTTTTGTATTCACTTGGAATAGTATTTACAATCAGGGCCAACATCGGATACGCGCCATGGGATGTTTTTCATGCAGGACTAAATAAAACATTCGGAATAACAATGGGAAGCGCCAGTATAATTGTAGGGGCAGTTCTGGTCGTAATTACGGTATTGATGGGTGAGAAGATCGGACTTGGAACACTGCTTAACATGGTGCTGATAGGGGTGTTTCTGGACATTTTACTTAATATTACCCTGATACCTGTAATGAAAAACTGGCTGGCAGGTCTTGCTCTTATGATAGCAGGGTTGTTTGTAATCTCGATTGCATCATATTTTTACATAGGTTCAGGGTTTGGGGCAGGCCCCCGCGACAGCCTGATGGTAGCCTTAACCAGGAAGACAGGCTTGCCTGTAGGATTCTGCAGAGGAACTATTGAGCTTTCTGCTGTAATTATCGGCTGGCTGCTTGGCGGCATGGCAGGAGTGGGGACAGTTATTTCCGGTTTTGCCATAGGTTTTTGTATTCAGCTAACTTTCAGTCTGCTTAAGTTTAAGCCTACCAAGATTAAGCACGCAACACTTTGGAATACTTTTAAGGATTTATAAAAAATATTACGCAGAAGAAAATAGATGAGGAGAATAAAAAATGAGTAAAACAGCTGATGCCTTAAGAATCCGGATTGTCCTTCTTGGCCTGCGCAACGCAGGAAAATCCTCACTTATGAATAATATCTTTGATAAGGATGTATCCATAGTTTCAGAGCTTCCGGGAACAACCACAGATCCTGTGGCGCGCGCGATGGAGCTTGATTCCCTGGGTCCTGTAACTGTTATTGATACAGCAGGGCTTGATGATGAGGGAGCGGTAGGAAAAGAAAGGATCCGGAAAACTCTTGAAAGGAGTGACAGCGCAGATATTCATATCCTTGTTACCAGAATTGACCGCGACCCGACAGAGGAAGAGATAAAGGCTGCAGAGGCTGTCCGCGGAAGAAAAGGGATACTTCTTACAGCTCTTACCTATGCTGATAAAACACCTTGCGCGCGAAAACTTGAGTGGGTATCAGCCTTTAACCCTTGCAGGATCGATAACATATCAAAAAAAGGGATAGATGATCTTAAGAAACTATTGATTACTTTTGGAGGCAAAACCTCTGTTGAGCCTTCTCCGCTTGAAGGTCTTGTGAGCAAAGGCGATATTGTACTCCTTGTAACACCGATAGATTCTGCCGCGCCTAAGGGAAGGCTGATCATGCCCCAGGTTGAGACAATAAGGGATTGTCTTGACAGGGACTGCGCCGCACTTGTCGCAAAGGAAAACGATCTTGAAAATTTTTACAATTCCCTTGCGGTAAGGCCTAAACTTGTGATAACAGACAGCCAGGCATTTCACAAGGCAGCATCAGATATTCCATCAGACCAGATGCTTACCTCGTTCTCCATACTCTTTGCCCGTAAAAAAGGTGAGCTTTCCGAGCTTATAAAAGGGATTACTGAAATAAGAAAAACCCCCGGTATTCCCAGGGTGCTTGTAATTGAGGCCTGTTCCCACCACAGGCAGGATGATGATATTGGTACAGTTAAAATTCCCCGTCTATTCCGCAAGCTTGTAAACACTGACGCGGTATTCGAATATACAAGGAGCCTGCCTGAAGCGGATGAACTCTCAAAATATTCAATGATAATCCACTGCGCCGCCTGCATGATAACCCGTACTGCAATGCTTTCAAGGATTGAAAAAATAAAGCAGAGCGGGACTCCTGTTACCAACTACGGGCTTTTCCTTGGCTGGGCAAACGGGCTTCTCCCAAGAGCGCTTGAGCCTTTTGATGATATATACGCCCAATGGAGGGATTTTAAATTTTCCTGAAAAAACTTTTCCTGAATAAAAAGCGAGGTTAAATCAAAGGGTTAAGAGAGCTGTTTCCCTTAACCCTTTAATGCAAGATTGATTTGCATAGTCAATTTACTATGTTAATTTATGATGTTGATAAAATCAGCAGGTGATATCCTGTTTTTTATCATTCCGTTTTTTTCAAGAAACAGTATGTCCTGTGCTGTTGATGTTTTATCTTTTTCTGTAAAAGAGAAATCAAACTCTGTCCAGTTGTATAGTGTTTCCGCGTCCTCAAAACTTATGTTCTGCTCATCAGCTCCCATCTGGATTGCCTGCCTGTAATTAGCTCTGATCCACTCAAGCGCTTTTTTGTGAACATCAATGAAAAGTTTCGCGTACTCCGGGTAGCTTTTTGCAAATCCCCCGCGGGATGCAATAACAAGAAGCGGGTTGACGTTTCCTTCCGCTGTAAAAAGGACTTTGCTGCCTGTTTTAACTGCGTTAATTGTAGCGCCGGCAGCAAGGAGAGCTCCGTCTATATGCCCGGCCTGAAGCGCAGCTGCGGCTTTGGGTATATCCATTTGAAGAAGCTGGATATCATCTGCTGTCATTCCTTCTTTTTCAAGCGCCGCAATCAGCATTTGATGAAGCACTGTCCCTTTCGGCCCTGCAATTTTTTTACCTTTTAGATCTTTAACAGAATTGATGCTGCCGCTTTTTACAACAAGCGCGAATACTTTTTCAGGTTTGCTGTAGCCTGAAATAATCTCCACATGGTTGCCGTTTGCGTTAGCCAGAATCACGGATGTTGTATTGATTACCCCAGCTATATCAATAGACTTTGCCGCCATTGCCTCTGCCTGCTGCGCTCCTGAGTTTATTTCATAGTAATTTACCTTGGTCCCTTTTGCCTCAAACGCCTTCTCAAGTAATTGCTGATTTTTCACAACAATTGACGGCAGGTTGAATGGTGATTTGACATAGGTTACATTCAACTCCTTTAGCTGCTGGCTGTATGATGAAGATATCGCAGCTACAGCAACGAAAAGTAAATAGAGCATTTTTTGTTTCATGGTATTTTATTCTCCTTTAAGATTATTGATTCATATAGATGTTTTTTTAATTCGATAAAATCCTTATCATTTTCATTCCTGTCCTTTGGCAGAGTCACCTTGATGTCATCTGTTATCTGTCCATTGTTCATCACAAGGATACGCTCAGAGAGCATAATTGCCTCAGTTACGTCATGTGTTATAAAAATAATCGTGATGTTGCTGCTGCGGAAAATAGTCCGTAGTTCACCTTGCAGGTTTTTTCTTGTTATCGCATCAAGTGCGCCGAATGGCTCATCCATAAGAAGCAGTTCCGGTTTCCTGCATAACGCGCGGCCGAGTGATACCCTTTGAGCCATGCCTCCTGAAAGCTGGAAAGGATAGGCTTTTCTGAAAAGGGTGAGGCCGGTCATTCTTAGTGTTTCGTCTATCAGGTTTTTTACTTCTTCCCTGTTTTTTTCGCGGCATAGGGCAAGCTGCAGATTTTTCTCCACAGTTTTTGTCCTGATTAGGCGCGGTTCCTGGAAAATTGTGCCGGTTTTGACAGAACGGTCATAGGAAATAGTTCCTTTATCCGGCTTTTCAAGCTGGTTTATAATTCGAAGCAGCGTTGTTTTACCTGCTCCGCTTTTGCCAATTACAGAAACAAACGATCCGTATTCTATCGAAAGGGTAACAGAATCAAGCGCCATAACAGGCAAACCTTCGATGCTATATATTTTTGATACATTTTCAAGTGTAAGCAGTGCCATTAAAATGCCGCCTTCATCATTATAATTATTTGGCTTTGCATTCAAAGTTCATCCATGGAAAAATCCTGTTAACCCATTTGAGAATTGTATGCTCAATAACAAGGCCGAATACTCCAATACTGATAATCCCGAGATATACTATGTCAATTCGTGCCATCTCTTCAGCATCAAGTATCATATAGCCGAGGCCTGATGCCGCGGCAATCATTTCTGCCCCGATTAGGGCTCTCCAGCAGTAGGCAAAACCGAGCCTCAGCCCTGTGATAATGGACGGCAATGCTTCAGGAATCAGTATGTGATATATTTTTTCAAAGTGTGTAAGCTCAAGAGTATCTCCCATTTCAAGTATTTTTTTATCAACCTGTGCAAGCCCGTTAAAGGTATCGAGAAAGATCGGGAAAAAACTGGCTAGAAATATAAGGGCGATTTTTGAAGCTTCATCAATGCCAAACCAGAGTATCAGAAGCGGCACAGTCGCAAGCGGCGGGATGCTTTTGAGAAACGCAAGGAAACCGCTGAAATAACTGTAAAGGAGGGGGAATAAATAGAAAATAAAAGCCAGCGGCATAGCGATAATTGCTGTAATACAGAAACCGTATACTACCCGGACTATTGAAATAAGGATATTTGCCTGGAGCTTCCCATTTGAAACCATTTCAATACCAGCTTCAAAAATCTTTATCGGGGATGGCACAAGATAGCTGTTAACCAAACCTGATTCTGAAAAGAAAAACCACGCCGCAATGAGAAAAATGATGAAAATTGTCTGTCTGAAAAAAGCATTCATCTATGCTGATATTATATCACCTCCCTGTTTTGTACAATAGGATTACGCTGAGTCATTTAGAACTTTGTTAGATATCGCTAATAAAAATGTAATTAATAAATTTAAGAGCTTGCCCGGCAGCAGGGTTCTTGCGGAACTTTAAACAAGATGCCGCAGCTGCGGCATCTTGTTTTTGGCACTGATTAAACCTGACCTGATTTGGCAGTTAAACCCTGCTAACCGTAGTTCAACCTGGTTAGCTCAGCCTGATCAGAACAGTCAGAACTTTCAGAACTTTCAGAACTTTCAGACAGGCTTGAGTTTTGCTGTAAAATGCCTTAGCACTTCAGGCTCATATTCAAATTTGAATCCTTTCAGTTTTCCTGCCCTTTTGCCTACTTCGATAACTGTTTCCGCGATATAATCCATGTGGTTATTTGTATAGACTCTTCTTGGTATTGTAAGTCTCATAAGTTCAAGCGGGGATTGGAGGTTCTCATGTGTGTCAGGGTCTCTTCCAAGGAGGAATGATCCGATCTCCACAGCTCTTATCCCCCCTTCAATATAAATCTCGTTACAGATTGCCTGTGCCGGAAACTCGTAAAAAGGGATCTGGGGCGCCATCTTAGCGCAATCGACAAAAATGGCATGACCTCCTGCAGGATACTGGATCGGGATTCCCCCCTCTCTTAGCCTGTCGCCCAGGTATTCTACCTGTCTTATCCTGTACTCAAGATACCTGAAATCAATCCCCTCAAGAAGCCCGGTCGCAAGCGCTTCCATATCGCGCCCTGCAAGCCCTCCGTATGTAGGGAACCCTTCCATCGGGACAAGGTATGACCTGCACTTGTTATAAAGATCAGTGTCTTTTTTGATTCCCAGGAGCCCTCCGATATTTACAATAGCGTCTTTTTTCGCTGAAAAGGTGAACATGTCTGAATAGGAAAACATCTCAAAAACTATTTCTGCAATTGATTTATTCTCATACCCCTTTTCCCTGGTTTTTATAAAATACGCATTTTCAGCATAGCGGGCAGCATCAATTATTACCGGTATCTTGTTGTCATCCGCGATAGCTTTAACCTTTTTGATGTTGTCCATCGAAACAGGCTGCCCTCCGACTGAGTTACAGGTAATTGTGACAATTATCGCTGAAATTTTTGCGGGAGTTACCTCCCTGATTGTTGATGTTAGTTTTTCAATATCAAAGTTTCCCTTGAAATCACCGTATTTCTGCGTATCAAGGGCATCTTTTGTAATTACATTTATTGTTCTGCCGCCTGCAAGCTCAACATGGGCTTTTGTTGTGTCAAAGTGCATGTTGCTGATAAAATGGCTCCCTTTTTCCTTGATTACCATTGGGAAAAGGATCTGCTCAGCCCCTCTTCCCTGGTGTGTGGGGATTATATAGTTGTAGCCGAATATTTTTTTTGCGTTTCCCTCAAGCCGGTAAAAGCTTTTGCTTCCGGCGTATGACTCATCTCCTTTCATCAAATCTCCCCACTGGGCGTCACTCATCGCTCCTGTGCCGCTGTCTGTAAGAAGGTCAATATAGATATCTTCTGATCTGAGTGAAAACGGGTTATACCCCGCATTTTTTAACGCCTTGATTCTCTCTTCCCTGGGGATGATATTCAGCTGTTCTACCATTTTTATTTTAAAAGGTTCAGGAATTGCTTTTTTCATTTCATTCTCCTTGATTTTGACTTTGCAATAGAAAATTATTTTATAATAAAACAGATAAGTGTCATGGCTCGTCTTTTACATAAAGGTGAGGACATTTGGTGTACTTGAAATGAAGAAAGATACATTTATAAATCATATCTTGCCTTAATCATATTCTACTACCATATTTTGATTTTGCAAATGAAAATATGATGATGGAACATGATGGAACTTGATGGAACTTGATGGAGAACAGGGATTTCAGGTTTTATCTTTACCCATATAGAAATAGGATCCGCCTACCAAAACAGCGCCTCCAATAATATTGCCGATTGTTACTGGTATAAGAATCGCGAACATTCCTCCAGCAGAAATAATCCCATTGCGAAAATTGACATATTTGCTATGCTGTGCTCAAACCCGGCATTGATAAATGCAAATAAACACCAGAAAATCATAATCAGTTTACCGGATTCGCTTTTCATTTTAACAGCGCATAATACAGAAAGACAAACAAGGAGATTACAGAGTATCCCTTTTGCAATCTCTGATTCAAAGGTTTCCCCTCAGAGGGGGTCTTTATTCAAAGAATGGAAAATCCGCCGCTGTATCAGGAGTAATTTTCCGGGAGCCGGGGTTAAGCAATTCTTTTTTCAACCATTTTTTCCATAATTTACTGTCAAAATTTCTTCCCAGGATTATTCCTCCAATCAGTTTTTCTTTTTTAAAGTTAAAATATAGATAATTGGCTTTATCAGTATCCAAATTCTTAATCTGTATTGAATCTATATCCGGCTCAATTATTCCCCCGGAAACAAATGAAATATCATAGAAACTCATTCTGTTTAACCTGATTTCCCCGATATACTCAGTTTTACCGAGTGACATATTAAGTCCTGCGCAAATACCCTGCTGTTTTGATTCACCCCACCCTGGATGAAGGAGCGGAATATTGTTATGCAGCGGATCAGGAGTCTGGGCAGCATCACCTGCAGCAAATATATGGGGATAATTGGTTTGCATGAATTTATTGACAATCACTCCCTTATCATAAATTATCCCGGAATTTTTAAGGAAGTCTATGGATTGCTTTATTCCGATGCTGATAACTGCCAGATCACAGTATAGTTTTTCACCGCTTTTAAGTATTATACCGGAAACAGCATTGTTCTCTCCGGTAAATTCTGTTACTTCTTTTCCTGTGTGGATTTCAGCACCTTTATTTAATAATTCTGCTTTTAAAATATTTGAAGCATCTTTATCCAGTACCTGCGGCATAATTCCATCAAGTCTTTCAATAATTGCTACATTTTTGCCCATCTCCAGAAGAACCGGGCTTAGTTTGACAGCAATTGATCCTCCCCCAATAATCGCGATATTTTTTCTGTTTTTAAGCGATTCTCTTATAATATCAGCATCAGCTAAACTATAAATTGTGTGAATCCCTTTTAAATCGCATCCAGGCAATCTCAGCTTAAAAGGTTTGCCACCGCTTGCAATTAGCAGTTTATCGAATGGAATAATACAGCCATCAGCCATTTTTAAAATATTTTGCTCAGGATCAATATCAATAACACAACCGCTCACAAACTCAGCGTCTATAGTTTTGGAAAATAACAGTCCTTTTTCGAATAAATCTTCCCTGGATTCTTTTCCGGCCAGATATTTATTCAAATGTTCCCTGACATAAAACTCCCTTCCTTCGTCAGAAATAATTGTAATCTTTCCGGTTTTATCATTTTCTCTTATGGTCTGTGCAGCATAAGTCCCTGCCGGGCCAGTGCCTATTATTACGTATTTTCTCATTTACTTTCCTGCCTAAAGAAAGTTTCGTTCCTTGTAATGGCTGTGTCAATATAATTATTACTATGTATTGATAAGTATATATCTATTCTGCGGTTTTACACCAGGAGTCCTCTCCTTTCAGATGATGATTTGCCAAAACAGCCTGGTGCAATAGACAGTAAGTAAATCCTCCCGGCTGCCGCGTGATGCGATGAACATGGAAAATGATGTTTTTATCAGTGAAGTAGAATAAAAATGCTGTTTATAGCAATATTACTTGCCAAAAAAGAGAATATGGCGTTAAAATAAAATATTCCGGCGTTGCCGGGAAAATCCATTCAGAAATATGTATAAAAGATGCTAAAAAAAGGGTCAGGGTGCGGACAAGGTTTTTTGCCTTGATCTTTAGGAGGGAACATGAAACGTGTGCTGTTTATTTCAGTAATGCTGATCGCCTTTGCAGGGGTTGTGTTTGCGGGAGGCGGCAAGGAAGCTGCTGAAAGTGATACTGTCAAGTTCGGAGTTTTCGAACCTCTTACCGGCGCAAACGCGGCCGGAGGAGCAGAAGAGCTTGACGGAGTAAGGCTTGCCCAGGATCTGTATCCGACAGTTACAGTCGGCGGCAAGGAATATAAAATCGAGCTTGTAGTTGCTGATAACAAATCTGACAAGGTGGAAGCTGCCAATGCCGGCCAGCGCCTTGTAGACAGCGACAAGGTCACCCTGGTACTGGGCTCATGGGGTTCAAGTCTTTCAATGGCGGCAGGTCCGATTTTCGAAGCTGCAAAGGTTCCTGCAATCGGCCTTTCATGCACAAACCCTCTTGTAACATTGGGCAATGATTACTATTTCCGTGTCTGCTTTCTCGACCCGTTTCAGGGAACAGTTATGGCAAACTATGCAGTCAAGGATGTTAAAGCGAAAAACGCTGTAATTATCCGTGAGATTACAAATGATTATTCTGTAGGGCTTGCCAAATTCTTTGCCGACAGCTTTAAGAAGCTTACCGGCAACAGCAGCTCAATACTTGCAGAGCTTAACTATCAAACTGGAGACCAGGATTTCTCAGCCCAGCTTACAAGAGTCAAGAGCCATAATCCTGAAGTTATTTTTGCCCCCAGCAACTACACTGAAAGCGCCCTGATT
>JAVEZE010000018.1:0-23432 GCA_034003145.1 Spirochaetia bacterium | reverse complement strand
CGACGCGGTAATAGTCAGAAGTTTTAAAATGCATGATATGGAGATACCTGCATCTGTCCTTGCGATCGCAAGGGCAGGAGCAGGGGTAAATAACATTCCGGTTGACCTGTGCACAGAAAGGGGAATTGTGGTATTCAACACGCCGGGGGCAAACGCTAACAGTGTAAAGGAAGTTGTACTGGCATCCCTTATTATAGCATCAAGAAATATCACTGAGGCGATAATCTGGACAAAATCGCTTGCTGCAGCTGAGGGAAGCGATGAGTTTGCCATGCAGATTGAAAAAGGGAAATCACTTTTCAGCGGGAAAGAGATACGGGGTAAAAAACTAGGCGTTATCGGACTGGGAGCTATAGGTGTAATGGTTGCAAATGATGCTGTATCTCTCGGGATGGATGTAACAGGATTTGACCCTTTTATTTCTATTGAGTCAGCATGGGGCCTTTCAAGCAGCGTAAAAAAGGGAATCAGCCTTGACAGCGTGATTGCGGATTCGGATTTCATCACTTTGCACATGCCGCTTAATGACAACACCAAAGGGCTTCTCGGCAGGGACAAGTTCAAGATCATGAAAAAAGGGATAAGGATACTGAACTTTGCCCGCGGCGGACTTGTAAATAATACAGACCTTAAAGAAGCGCTCCTTGACGGCAGGGTTTCAGGTTATATAACAGATTTTCCTGATGAGGAATTACTTAAAACCGGCAAAGTTACATGCATACCCCATCTTGGGGCTTCAACAGAAGAGGCTGAGGAGAATTGCGCGATAATGGCGGTAAAACAGCTTAAGGATTTTTTGGAAACCGGAAATATAAAAAATTCTGTTAATTTCCCTGACTGCAGGATGGAATTCAGCGGATCAACAAGGCTTTTATTAACCAATAAAAATATTCCCAACATAATCGCGCAGGTCTCAACAATACTTGCGGAGGGGGGAATTAATATTTCCGAATATTTCAATAAACATAAAAACGGCTATGCTTATAATATTGTTGATACTGATTCAGAGGTTTCAGATGGACTGATTGAAAAACTCAGAAGGATTGAAGGGATTATTACAGTCAGAAAAATAAACCCGCCTCCAGGCTAAATCAATTTCACAGTTAAAACAAAGGCAGCCCTGTTTGGTTGCCTTTTGTTTTTCAGTATGCTAATTTTTAATATAATGACTTCATTATATTAAACTCCATATTTAAAATTACGCTATATGGATGTGGCAATTTCATTAAACGGAGGATTTTTATTAATGAACAACAGAAAAAATATAAAAGGGGTACTGCCGATTATGCTGCTTTCCATCACTTTATTGAGCATGTCTGCCGAAAGCGGATTTGCCGAATCTTACCAGAACCAGCCAGACGGGCTTTATGCTGAACTGGACACTACAAGAGGTAAAATACTACTTTCACTTGAATACGAAAAAACGCCAATGACTGTCGCTAATTTCACAGGCCTTGCTGAAGGCAAAATAGACGGCGGCAAGGGGAAAAACAAACCTTTTTATGACGGGCTTAAATTCCACAGGGTTATTGACAACTTTATGATCCAGGGAGGCTGCCCTCTCGGAACCGGTACAGGCAACCCGGGCTACTCATTTCCTGATGAGTTTGACTCAACCCTAAAACACTCCGGACCAGGGATACTTTCAATGGCAAACAGCGGCCCCGGATCAAACGGGAGCCAGTTTTTCATAACCCATACCGCAACTCCATGGCTTGACGGCAAGCATACAGTATTCGGCAAAGTCATAGAGGGACAGAAAGTTGTGGACGCGATTAAACAGGGTGATAAATTAAATTCTGTTAAAATATTCAGAAACGGTAAAAAAGCAGAAGCGTTTAAAAATGATCAGAACTCTTTTTCCGCGCTTGTAAAAAGCAGCAAGGAAAACATGAATAAAAAAGCGTCAGCGCAGCTTGAAAAAGACAAAGCTATTGTCGCGAAAAAGTGGCCATCAGCGAAAAAAACAGACAGCGGCCTTATGTATATTGTTGAACGGGAAGGAAATGGAAGCGCATCTCCTGTTATGGGGAGCCCTGTTACGACACATTACAGGGGAACACTTCTTGACGGAAAGGTTTTCGACAGCTCATACGACAGGGGAGAGCCTCTCCAGTTTTCTGTCGGGCAGGTTATCCAGGGCTGGAATGAGGCGCTCATGAGCATGAAGAAAGGGGAAAAAAGGACACTCATAATTCCTCCCGAACTTGGCTACGGCAGCGCAGGGGCAGGAGGGGGAGTTATTCCGCCAAACGCATGGCTTGTTTTTGAAGTGGAACTGCTTGATTTCAAGTAAAATGCCATAGAATGAAAAAAGAAAAATCAAGATTTATATGCGATAACTGCGGCCATGTAGAGGTCAAATGGGCGGGAAGATGTCCCGCATGCCTCGCATGGAACAGCTTTACAGAAAATATAGTTCCCGCATCAGGGACAAAAAAAACACGAAGTAAAGATAAAAACCCTGTCGGGCTTTCTGAAATTGGAAATTCTCCTGGCAGCATGATGCGGGAAGACAGCGGTATGGATGAGATCAACCGGGTTTTAGGCGGCGGAATAACCCGCGGCAGCGTTGTCCTGATAGGAGGAGAGCCGGGGATAGGGAAATCCACCATAATGATGCAGCTGGCAAGCGTACTTTCTGCTAAAAAAAAGGTGCTTTACATTTCAGGCGAGGAATCAAGGGGGCAGATCAAGCTCCGCGCAGAGAGGCTGGGTATCAGTGCAAATTCAAACCTTGCGTTTTTCTTTGCTACAGATCTTGACTCGGTAACCGGGGCAATCAGCAAATTCAATCCATCATCAATTATTATCGATTCTGTGCAGACACTGTTTTCCCCCGAGGCCGGCACTGTGCCGGGGACAGTCAGCCAGCTTAAATACTGCTGCCAGGAATTGATCGATCTTGTCAAATCAGGGGAAACCTCTCTCTTTCTGATTGCCCATGTAACAAAGGAAGGGATAATAGCAGGGCCTAAAACAATTGAGCACATGGTAGATACTGTCCTTTATTTCGAACATTCTGAAAATGATATGAGGATATTACGGGCAGTAAAAAACAGGTTCGGGTCTGTTGATGAGCTTGGGCTATTCAGGATGAGCGGAACAGGGCTTAATCAGATAACCTCACCTGAAAACGCTTTTATCTCATCCCGGGAAGGAGAAAATCCCCCCGGTATATGCATAGCAGCAGTACATGAGGGGTCAAGGGTTTTTCTTGTTGAGATCCAGTCACTAACTGTCCCTGCCAAAGGGGGAATTTCAAGGGTTTTCTCAGACAGGATAGACAGCTCGCGGATTTCAAGGATTGCGGCTGTCCTTGAAAAGCACACTGGACTTAAGTTTTCAGATCAGGATATATATGTAAATGTTGCGGGAGGGATGAGAATAAAGGAAGTAGGAGTAGATCTTGCCGCTGCCCTTGCACTTTATTCCGCGAGAACTGGAATACCTATCCCGGCAAAAACTGCTGCGGCAGGCGAGATAAGCCTTACAGGAGAGATACGGCCTGTTCCGTTTACCGGAAAAAGGGTTAAATCCGCATTAAGCTTTGGAATAAGTGAATTCCACAGCTCAGCCTTTGGCGATGCGCAGACAGACTCAGATATAAAAACAGATAATAACCGGAAAATCGTAAAAAAGTCTGACAATATAAATCAGATAATAAAATCTGTATTCAGCAAAAAACATCCCCCCTCCCCCGCAAAACCTTTTTAGGACTTTTTAACAAGTGCTGTCAGGGGCAGCGCAGCAAGCCTCTTGTTGCGGCGCAGAAATTCGAGGTACAGAAATTTCAGGATAAAAGTGATGTAAGGTACGGCAAAGCTATAAATGTTCCGATAGAACTTCCTACACTTGAGAAAAAGAAAACAATCAGTATATGGGTTACACGGTTACGCATAAAACCCCTAATCGAGGCAATATCCTCATGCAGCGTCTCAAGGTCAACAACTCTCGGCTTTCTCAGAATCGCTTCAAGCAGTCCTGTAAACATTCCAACCCCAATGGTGGGATTCATGGATGTTATCGGGGCAGCGAGAAAAGCAAGCAGTATTGTCAGGGGATGGGCCATAGCGGCAAGCGCTCCAAGGGCTGAGAGTGTGCCGTTTATAACAATCCAGCTTACAAGCATTGTAAAACTTTTATCAAACCCTGATCTGGTAAAACCTGCAAAGAGAAGAGCAAGTACTGCCGCAGGTATAATCCAGGGAAGTATTTTTGTAAGGATACCAGGCGGAGGTATTACAGTTATTTTATCAATTTCAGCATCTATTCCGCTGTCAAGCTTGCCAATCCACCCTATTATCCCGGGAACATGGCCTGCGCCGACTACCGCGACAATTTTCCGACCTGCCGCAAAATAGATGCTCGATGCCAGATAACGGTCCCGCTCATCAATAAGGACTTCTTTAATTGAAGGAAGATAATCGGCAAGTTCATTCATCATTCCGTCAAGTTCGCTTTTCTTTTTCATCTTTTCAACATCTTCGCCAGAAATCTTCTCTTTTGTGAAAACCGCGCCTAAAAGCGATGCCAGCAGCTTGTTTTTTCCCCAAAAACCTGATTTTGCCCATGCCCTTTTTAGCGTAATCTGGATATCCCTGTCAGCGAATGTAAAAGGAATCCCTTCAGCAAGAGCTGTCTCAACCGCTATTTTCATCTCCTCACCCGGTTTTATATCCAGAGACTGCCCGATTTTTCTCTGAAAAGAGGCAAGAGCAAGATTGGCAAGAAGAAGAAAACCCTGTCCAGTTTTTATAATTTTAAAAACATCAAGTTTTTCCCAGTTGTTGCCAGCCTTCAGCGAATTATAGCGGGATGCGTCAATTTCTACACAAACATTATCAGGTTTCTCATCAATTATGATTTTTGAAACCTCATCCGCGCTTTCCCTTGAGACATGGGCAGTTCCGATAAGAATTATCTCATTTTTAGCTGTGCTGATTCTTGTGACAGTATCGCTGTTTTCAATAATAACCAAATTGTACTCCTTAAAATCCTATCACTTATCAGAAAGCTTCCAGGAAGAAAGCCTGTATTCAAGTGTTTCGGGAAATCCTGAATCAATAATTTCAGTATAATATTTTTCACTTATTGAATTATTTCCGAAAGTATCGTAATAAATCGCGAGATAAAACATTCCTTTCATTCTTTCAAAGCTTTTTTTCTCTTCATTAAGCTTCTGAAGGGCAATTGTCTCATAATATTGATCAATATAAAACCTGGCAATGTGATAGAGAACACTCTCCCTTGGGATACTATTCATATTATCTGTGATCAGCTTGCCTGCCTTCTCTTTTTCCCCTGAATTCAGAAGTGCTGCTGCGGATAAAAGCATATATTCCGGATTTTTACCCAGATTATATGCTTTAAGAAAATATTCAGCAGATTCTTTCCATTCTCCCTCTCTGTAAAGCTGCATAGCATAAGGAACATACCCCTTGATATAATCCTCTCTTATGGTAAGTGCTTTTTTGTAATCAGATAGAGCCAGGTCATCACGCCCTGCCATCTCATAGGCTTCCGCCCTCTGGGCATAGGCGATAAAAAGCGTGTTATCCATTTCAAGCGCTTTTGTAAAATCTTCAGCTGAGGTTTTATACTTTCCGCTGTAAAGCCTTATTCTGCCCCGGTCAAGATAATTCCAGATATAGCCGGGATCTATTCTTACTGCTTCATCAAGATCTTTTTCAGCCCCTTCATAGTCTTCCTTAAGCGCCCTGATCCAGGACCTGTCCATATAGGCAAACTGATTATCCCTGTTATTATCTATAACATTGCTGTAGTGCTTTAACGCTTCATCGTTTTTTTTCTGTTCAAGAAGAACCCTTGCCAGCCCCAGCTCTGCTTCCTCACTGTAAATCCCTTTTGATAAAGCCCTGCCGAAACAGAGCTCTGCCTCTTTGTATTTTTTATCCGAAGCATGGATCCTCCCCAAAGAGATGTTTGCGTCCATGTTCTCAGGGTCAAGCAGCAGTATCTTTTCAAGAAGTTCCTTTTCCAGGAGCCGGTTTCCTTTTAAATTATATACAAGGGAAAGGTAATAAAGTGCTTTAATATTTGAATTATCCTTTTCAATTTCCCCTTTAAGTACAGTTTCAGCTTCTTCCACCCTGTTGTTGTTAAGCAGCAGGATCGAATAAAGAAGGGGATCATCAACTTTTTTCTGTTCATATATTTCGATAGCCCTGTCCATGCTCCCTGTTTTTACTTCCTCTGTCATTGCATCAATAACCTGTTCTTCTTTATCCGCCTTCTTCTTTCCCCCTGTAGCGCATCCGGAGAAAACAAGCGCTGCCAAAATCAAGACTATTATTGATGAAGTAATAAAACGTTTTTCCATATGACTCTGATGACTCCCTGTATTATTTCGTTAATATACAATGCAATTGTGATTTTACTCAAGGTTGCTTTTTTAGCCCTGAATTGATACTATGACTTCATGACATCCAGGCTGAACAAAAAATATTATATTATCCCTTTTCTGTATATATCAGTGATTATATTTCTTTTATATCTTCAATTTGCCAC
Source organism: Spirochaetia bacterium (assembly GCA_034003145.1). Lineage (GTDB taxonomy): Bacteria > Spirochaetota > Spirochaetia > CADAEX01 > CADAEX01 > JACKPD01. Next base: position 16,901 of record JAVEZE010000018.1, on the reverse strand, counting down.
CTCAAAACAATTCAGTGAAAACTATCTGTCAATCAATATTTCAGGTTCTGCCCGTTCCGGCAGCAGGGATTTTGAAAAAAATGTTTCACGCCTTGAAACTTCAATGCATGGCATAAAACTTATTTTTTCCGACTCCTCACCCCTTTCAATAAATGAAAATGACGGAACAGTTTCGCAGCCTTCCCTCTCCGGGTACAGAAAAAACCCTGAAAGCATAGATATCCTGTTTTCAGGCAATGTCCGGTTAACTGTTTCTGCCGCAGATGAAAAGGGGATAAACTATATTATTAAAGCATTCCTGCCGTCCGGAAAAAAAATCAAAAACATATCATTATCTTTTGATGTTGAGAAAAATGAAAATATAATAAAGAGTACGAATTTCCCTGTTTTCGGTTATAACAGCGAAGGAAAGATCTATTTCTTTACAGCAGAAGGGGGAGGATCTTCCATTGACCAGAAAAAAGGGAGAATAACCCTTTTTCCGGGATCTAAAGAAAGCTTCAGTGCTGTAATTTCAGAAGCATCAGCCGCTATAAATGATCCGTGGACATTCTGGCTTTCGAAAAACGCGGATCTTGAAACAGGAAGTGATGATATAAGCAATGAAAAAAACTTTGTTGAACTTGCCTGGAAAAACTTGAGAACTGTAAGACTGGATACAGAATCAGGGATGTGGTATGACAAAAACAGGCAGCCGGTTTACAGCAGGGAAATTATCTCCTGCCTCGGCAGTGAAGCGTTCAAAAGAAAGGAATTTAATTTAAATCAGTGGATATTCCGGCTGACAGGGGCAAAAAACAGTACTTCACAGTACATTGAGACTGCGCTGATAAATGGAGATACACAGACAGCATACAGGCAGATGCAAAGCCGTGATCTTGAGCTTATAAACGAAATTACGCTGAAAATAAGGAACAATGATAAAACTGTATTCCGTATAAAAAACCTTGTGCAGTTGATTACAGACAGGGGGCCCTATTCCCTTATCCAGGAACTTTTTTTGGCAGCGGAGAAGCTTGATATTGGTAAACTTGATATGGAAACAGCAGCAGGTGCTGCCTCTGCATACCTTTATTTTGCTGAATTTAATATCGAAAAAGAGCGTTCCATTGAAAAACTTAACACCATAATAAATCAAAAACTGCTGGATAAAGTAATACTTATTGACAACAGGCTTTATCTTTTAAAAGAAGGGGGCAAATCTGATCTGATCTTTACAGTAAAAACAGCACAGCTCTTTAAACAGGCTGGCGATACAGCAGAAAGGCCGGTTTTAAAGCAGATCGGGAGTAAGCTTATATCTGCTGTAATATCGCTTTCAGGAGATGACGGATTTGCACCTGAAACCCTGTATACAGGCAATAATAGAATAACAGGAATGGAAGGATTTATTGAACCTGAATATATATATCCTGCTCTTGAAAGCGCTGAATACCTTCCCCGGATCCACAGCCTTAAGAATCAGATGGCTCCCGGAACATGGATTGCAACCTGCGCAAAAGTAGCAGGATTCAGCCACAAAGAGGGGAGCATGTCAGTTGAGACAATCTTTCCGGTAGATGAAACTGAACATTTAATAATTCAGGGGATTCAATCAGTTTCAGGAGTAAAACTTTACAATGTCAACTGGAATACTGCTGCTGACTTTGAAAATTATTATACCGGATGGTTTTACAGCAGCGAAAGTCAAACCCTCTTTTTAAAACTGAAACACAGACAGTTGAAAGAGACAATTGTTATTGATTTCTAAAGAAGTGCTTTCTGTGTCCTTTTTTACAAGGTAAAAGGTCCCGCCTGGAACCTTGCCTGGCAATCCCTGATAAACGGCTGGGACAGTCAAAACAAAAGCTGCACCTTTCCGGCCTTTTATGGCAAACCCGGATGATGCAGCTCTGAATAAAATCCTATCTATTAATTATTGCTGCCAGATTCTCTGGAGTAAAACCGAATTTTTTCGCAACATCCTTATAGTTGCCTGACTCTCCGAAAACATCTACCGCGAGGATATCTTCCCTTGATGCAACATACCCTATCCAGCCTGCCGATACTCCGCATTCCGCTGCAACTACGCGGCATCCTGCAGGTATCAGGGAATCCCTGTAAGCTTTGCCCTGGGCTTCAAAAAGTTCTCTTGAAGGAACTGATACAACCCTTACCTTTTTCTTTGTATGGGCAAGCGCATCAAGCGCCAGATTTACCTCAGAGCCGGTTGCCAGAACAACAACATCAGGTTTTCCGGCGCAATCCTTAACAAGGTATGCCCCTTTGCGCATATTCTTTTTCCAATCAGGATCTGCCTTTTCATAGGTGCGGAGATTCTGCCTTGTGAAAACCATATCTGTAGGTCCGTCTGTCCTTTCCATAGCCATCTGCCAGCCGACAACAGTTTCCTGGGGATCGCCGGGCCTTAATACCCTTAAATTAGGGATAACCCTGAGTGATTCCACCTGCTCAACTGCCTGATGTGTAGGGCCGTCTTCTCCAACATAGATAGAATCATGTGTATGGATAAAAATTGTCGGAATTTTCATGATTGCGGCAAGCCTTATGGCCGGCCTCATGTAATCTGCGAAAACAAGGAAAGTCGCGCAGTAGCTTTTCAGTCCGCCATGCAGGATAATGCCGTTTGTAACTCCTCCCATAGCGTGTTCCCTTACACCGAAATGAAGAGAACGCCCCCCCCTGTCATCCACAGAAAAACTTCCGTTATCAGGAACAACAGTGTTATTGGATGGAGCAAGATCTGCAGACCCACCCACAAGGTTGGGGACAGCTGCGCACATGTTTACAAGGGTTTTTCCGCTTGCTACCCTTGTCGCCACACTTTCATCAATATTAAACTGAGGAAGGTCTTTATCATCAACAAAAACAGGCCTGTCGCTCATGAATTTGTCCCAAAGGAGGGCAAGAGAGCTGTTTTCATTTCTCCATGCGCTGAATTCATCATTCCATTTATCATATTTCTTTTTCAATTCCGCTTTCCTGGCTTTGAAGTAATCATAAGCTTCAGGGAAAACATAGAAATCGGAATTTTCAGGGACACCTATAGCCTTTCTGGTAAGTTTTATCTCTTCTTCCCCAAGCGGCGTACCATGTACCTTGTGTCCTCCTGCCATATTGGGAGAGCCTTTTCCAATAATGGATTTCAAAATAATGAGAGATGGTTTTTTCTTATCAGCTTTTGCCTGTGCGACAAGAGAGACAATACCTTCAAGATCATACGCGTCACCCTTAAGCACCTGCCATCCGTATGCCTTATACCGGTCTGCGACACTCTCTGAAAAAGCCAGATTTGTTTTTCCTTCAATGGTAATTCCGTTATCATCGTAAAAAACAACAAGTTTCCCAAGTCCCAGATGCCCCGCAAGGGATGAGGCTTCTGATGTAATTCCTTCCATCATGCAGCCGTCGCCGGAAAGAACATAGGTGTAATGATCAATCAGTTTTCTCGTTTCAGTGTTGAATTTCCTGGCAAGCATTTCTTCTGCTATTGCCATTCCAACTGCGTTTGAAAATCCGGCGCCAAGAGGCCCGGTTGTTGTCTCAACTCCATCTGTCCAGCCGTATTCAGGATGGCCTGGAGTTTTTGTCCCCAGCTGCCTGAACCCTTTTAGATCTTCGATTGTAAGTCCAAACCCTGAAAGATGGAGCAGCGCATAAAGAAAAGCTGACCCGTGCCCGGCAGAAAGGACAAACCTGTCCCTGTTGATCCATTTCGGATTTTCCGGATTATAATTCATTATTTCTCCATAGAGCAGCGCACCAAGTTCTGCACAACCCATAGGAAGCCCGGGATGTCCGGATTTTGCTTTTTGGACCTGATCAACCGATAAAGTCCTTATTGAATTAGCTACAGCTCTGACAGCCTGTTTGTTCATATTTTCCCCCTATACAGATTTCTACATATCTACCTAAGTACCCTTATCCTATAACAATTACATTTTTTTTAAAAGAGAGAAAACTGAAGCAGCACAAACATTTTTCAATCAATCCTGAAAAAGCTATGATATAAGTATTAAAATACTGTAGTATTAAAAATATTATGGAAATACCGTATGACAAAATAGTGCAGGCAATGCCGTCAAAACCAGTTTTGATCTCAAGAGAGATGAACTCAAAATCTGCTGTTCTTGTCCCGTTTGTTGAAATTGCCAACATAGAATATGTGTTGTTTGAAAAAAGGGCAAAAGGGATACGGCAGCAGGGGGAGATTTGTTTCCCCGGCGGAAAGGTAGATGAAAACCTGGATAAAACCACTGCTGAGACTGCGGTGAGGGAAACAATGGAAGAGCTTGGAATACCTAAGGACAAAATAACGCCGGGAAAGCATCTTGGATATCTTGTTTCAAGCGCCGGGCTTGCGATTGATGTTTATATTGGAAAACTCTCAATAAAAAGTTTTTCAGAACTATCCCCAAATCCCGGCGAGGTTGAAAATATTTATCATATTCCATTCAGTTTTTTTACAGGCTCAAAACCTGACCGGTACATGCTGGAAACTGAGGTAAAACCAATGCTTTATGATGAAAAAGGGAACCGGGAAGTGCTTTTCCCTGCCAAAGAGCTAGGCCTTCCCGAGATATATCATGCCCCCTGGAAAGGGAGGAGCACTGATATATATCTTTACAGATATGAGGATATAACAATATGGGGAATTACAGCTGCCATAATATATGAAATATCAGAAATTATTAATAATGGAGGAATAGTTTGAAAGAAAAAGTTGTTGTAGGATGTGATCATGGAGCATTTAAATTAAAAGAACAGATCAAAATATTTCTTATAGATTCAGGTTACGATGTTTTTGATGCCGGAGTCTACAACGAAGAACGCTCTGATTATCCTGATATTGCAAAAACAGCGTGTACTGAATTCCTTAAAGGGGGCTACAGCTTCGGCATACTGTGCTGCGGGACAGGGATTGGAATATCAATAGCTGCAAACAAGATTAAAGGGATTAGATGCGCCCTTATTCACAACTTATTCACAGCAGAAATGTGCAAAGCCCATAACAATGCCAACTTTATCGCATTCGGCGGGCGGATCAACTATGCTGTCTCTATAGAAAGCATGATAACAAAATTCATAAAAACTGAATATGAAAGAGGCCGTCATGATGAGAGGCTTCAAAAACTAAGGCTGCTTGAATAGCGATTTCAAGCGGAGAAAAGCAATTGCTCTCATTAACCAGCTTAAGCAAAAAATTCCCGGGACAGATAAAACCTGCTGTCGAAAATATAACTTTTAAGGTAAAACAGGGAGAAGCAGCTGTTCTTCTTGGAGAAAACGGGGCAGGCAAAACAACACTATTAAGGATAATTTCAACAATGCTTAAGCCTGACAGCGGGACATGCAATATAATGGGGTATGATTCTCAAAAAGAATCAGGCAAAGTACGAGAAAACATAGGAATGCTGCTTGGAGGAGAAACAGGTCTTTACGACAGGCTGACAGCAAGGGAAAATATAGAGTATTTTGCAGACCTGCATGGAATACCGCGCAGTATGCAGAAAAAAAACATTGCCGAACTTGCCTTCCTCCTCGGCATGGAAGATTACCTTGATAAAAGATGCGGCACATTTTCAAGAGGAATGAAGCAGAAAACATCATTTGCCCGCTCCCTTATCCACAATCCCCCAGTCATTCTTCTTGATGAGCCGACAACAGGACTTGATGTATCATCATCAAAAACAGTAAGGGATTTTATAAGAAGCTGCCGGGATGATGGGCGGACCATACTTTTCTCAAGCCACAACATTGATGAGGTAAAAAAACTGGCAGACAGGATAATAATAATCCACAGCGGCATTATCCAGGAAAACAGCACACTGGAAGAGCTTATCCGGAAATTCGGCAAAGATCTTGAATCTGCTTTTTTAAAGATAACCGGAGCTCCGGCAGAAAACGGATTAAGCGAAAATATTTCCCCCAGGAATAACAAATGAATAAACCAGCTGTACTGCGGATCGCTTTTAAGGAACTCAAAGATATAAGCCGCGACAGGCGATCGCTTTTTATTTCGCTTGTTTTTCCTCTCATCCTTTTTCCCCTTATTTTCGGAGCGTTTGAGAGCTCCCTCCTTTCCTCAAAAAAAGAAGGAGAAAAAAATATCAGAATTGCCTTGAATTTTACAGAAAAAAATCCCTTAGCTGATTTTCTTCTGCTTCAGGAAAAGATAACATTGATTCAAACCAGTACCCCTGTATATTCCCTCTCAAAAAAAGAAGCAGATACGGCAGTTGTGATTCCATCAGCAGCAGATGGCAAAAACAGCATAATAGAGATTACAGCTGACAACTCAAGGCAGAAATCTGTCTCAGCTGCTGCATTCGCCGAAGAGTTAATTGCAGCTTACCTCAACATGGATAAATCCGGTACAAAAAATATTACACCGGCTGAACAAACACAGAGGGATTTGACGGAAAGCATAAACAGTGAAACTGCTTTCTTGATAAAGCGAAATACCCTCTTTCCGCCTGAGGTTGGAAACAGCATGCTCACCCTTTCACTAATCCTTCCCCTTCTGCTTATGACATTCACTTCAGTAAGCACTACAGCGGTTGCGGCTGACCTCGGGGCAGGGGAAAAGGAGAGGCAGACTCTTGAACCTCTCCTTGCAAATCCCGCATCGCGCATTCAGATTCTCGCGGGAAAATTTCTTGCTGTTACACTGATGGGGATTGCCGGTGTTATTTCATTTACAGCAGGGTTTATTATCGCTTATCGAATCAATCCCGATTTTTTCGGGACAGGAGAATTTGTTTTTACTATAACAGGATTACCGCTAGCGCTTCTTTGCATTCAGGCTCTCCTGCTCTCAATGATATTCGGCTCAGCCGAGCTTGCCTTAAGCATCTTTGCAAGATCTGTAAAAGAAGCACAGATTATGTTTATTCCTCTCTTGATGGCAAGCATGGCATGCGGGTACAGCGTTACAATGATTTCCCCGCAAAGCAGCGCTGCCGCACTATTCCGGCATATACCGCTTGTCAACATAGCCTTCCTTGTTAAGGAACTGGCTCTTGATACCGCATCAGATGCAGCTATTATAATTACTTTTATATGGAGCATTATCTATATTGCGATATTTCTCGCAGCATCTATCGCATATTTCTCAAGTGAAAAAGTAATACTCAGAAGCTGAAAATATTTGACATATCCGGCAAATCCTGTATTATTCTAGTAAAAGGATCTGCCAAACTTCGGGATTCAAAAACCCGAACCAACAGGAGGGATATAATGCTGTATCTTCTACTTTGTGTCATAGCAATAATTATACTTATCAGGATTATTTAAACAAAAGCACAGCATTTTCTTTTTTTGAAGATATCAGGTTGACAAACCTTCTCCAGAGCGACTCTTCAGAAACAAATCTGTAGGCAATATCAGAAAACTCAGGGCACATTAGATAGCCGTAAACCTTATGAGGGTTATTTTTCCCCATATAGTAATAATTGTTCTGGACAATATAATCTACAGGCTTTACCCCGCGCAGCGATGGGGCAAATTCTTTTTCAAGGCTGTATACAAGGGCGATTTTATCATCAAGGTCAGATAAATTGTCCCATTTTTCCTTAATTGAACCAGGTGTTATAGGCCGGATTATACTGTTTATTTCACTTCCCTGCTCTTTCAGTATTTTTTTCACAATAACAGGTAGGCCGAGCGGTGATCCTATAGTAACAAGCTGGTCAATGGTTCCTGTACCGCTGTTTTCCATGTCCATAAGAGTATCATACGCTATGATTGAACCCATCGAATGGGCAACAAGCATTATTTTGTATTTTTTGTATTTTCTCAGTTTTTCAACAAGACGTGCCTTGAATTCCTCTTTCGCGTCCAAATCCGGATTGATTCTGCTCTTTCCATGATAATAAGTATCAAGATCAGCAAACATTCTTTTGATTGCAATATCAGCAATCCTGTCAATACCGGATATTGCATCACCTCTTAAAAAAAGCAGCTCAAGGCCTGACTCTATTGTCCGGCTCATTGTTTTTTTGAGCCGCTCGCGGACACTTATTCTCTCGCCAGAGTTCTCTTCAAGTCCGGGCTGAAAGGGAAAAGTAAGGTACCGGGGATCGTTTTCATCCCCCTCATCAGGGTCCTGCGGCGATTCATAATTAATATCAGCCCAGTAAACAAGATCAAACCTGAATTTTCTGCACTTATAACTGTTTTTTTCAAAACCTTCCAATATCGCTTCTTTCCACCATTTGGACAGCATTTCTTCAGGAGGCTTGTTTTTAAGCCCATGTATTCCAATTATTATTCTCTTCATGTTTTGATAATCTCACCTGCAAAAGCTGATCTTTAAAAATACCTGATTTTAAGTATGAATTTCAGGAACCGGAAAGAGATCCACATAATAAAATATACAAAATAAAAGGGCTGCCAGATTTTTCGACAGCCCCAATTAGCTTAAATATGCTTTTTTGGCATAAAGTAATTAACCATTAATATCCAAGGTCAAGCATTGCGTCTGCAACTTTCTTGAATCCCGCAATATTGGCTCCCTTTACATAGTTTGTGTAGCCATCTCCTTTCCCTTCCTTGATACACGCAGAGTGGATGTTGATCATGATGGTTTTGAGTTTTGCATCAACTTCTTCCGCTGACCAGGAATATTTCATTGAGTTCTGGCTCATTTCAAGGCCTGATGTCGCAACACCGCCTGCGTTTGCAGCTTTTCCAGGAGCAAAAGGAATTTTCTTGTTTATAAACTCTGTAATTGCGTCTGCTGTACATCCCATGTTGGATGTCTCAACAACATATTTAACACCGTTTGCAATCAGTGCTTTTGCATCATTGAGGTTAAGTTCATTCTGGAAAGCGCATGGGAATGCCATATCAACCTTTAATTCCCAGGGTTTTTTGCCAGGGAAAAATTTTACGCCGAATTTTTCTGCGTAAGGGGCAACAATATCTTTATTGGAAGCCCTGAGCTGTAGCATGTAATCCCATTTTTCTTTTGTTGTTAACCCGTTTTCATCATAAACATATCCGTCTGGCCCTGATATCGCGACAACCTTTGCTCCAAGCTCACTTGCTTTCATTACAGCGCCCCAGGCAACATTACCGAAGCCGGATACAGCTATGGTTTTGCCTTTCATTGTATCGCCGGCAGCTTTAACCATTTCACTGGCAAAATACATTGTTCCAAACCCTGTAGCTTCCGGCCTTACAAGAGAACCGCCCCAGTTAATCCCTTTTCCGGTAAGAACTCCTGTATTTTCAACTTTGAGCCTTTTGTACTGGCCATACATATATCCTATTTCTCTCGCGCCAACACCTATATCGCCGGCAGGAACATCTGTTTCAGGACCTATGTATTTTTGCAATTCTGTCATGAAAGATCGGCAGAATCTGAGAATCTCAGTATCAGATTTACCTTTGGGGCTAAAATCTGAACCGCCTTTTCCTCCGCCCATTGGCAGGGTTGTAAGACTGTTTTTAAATGTCTGCTCAAAACCGAGGAATTTGAGAGTTCCGAGTGTTACGCTTGGATGAAATCTTATTCCACCCTTGTAAGGGCCGATTGCATTATTAAACTGGACCCTGTAACCCTTGTTAATCTGTACTTCACCATTGTCATCTTCCCATTCAACCTTAAAAGAGAACACCCGGTCAGGTTCAGTAATTCTTTCAAGTATCTTTGCCTTTACATAAGCAGGGTTGTCATTTACAACATCGATTACTGTCTCAATTACTTCTTTTACAGCCTGGATAAATTCCGGCTGTGCTGGATTTTTTCTTTCAAGTTCTGCCATAAATTCATCAAGATTATACATTCTAACAGCTCCTTAATTCTGTTTTTGCGGTTTAAGTTGTTCTTATCACGCAATCGTTGCAACAGCTTTTTAATTCTGTTTTTGCGGTTTAAGTTATTCTTATCACGCAATCTATTACCATATTTAATCCTATTAAGAAAAACGTCAAGACCTGTCTACCCAACTATGCAGGTTATGAATGATAATTGTTGATATAATGAGGCACAATGTATTATTCTTAATTACCATGATAAATAATTTCGATCTTGTAAATCAATTCAGGGAAACTCCCTTTGAAAAACTGATGGAGAACCGCATTACCGATATTCTCCTTATATGCAGCCAGTATGATAAATTCATGCTTGATGAAGACGGCAGGATAGATGATCAGCTGTTTCAGGAGTATGGCTCCCTAAACCTAAGGTATCCTCCCCGGTTTTTTCATGTAACAAACGAGAAAAAAGCTTTCGAAGAGCTGAATTCCAAAAATTATGATCTTGTAATAACAATGCTTAACTATAAGGGGACCCGTTTATTTAATCTTGCAGATAAAATAAAGGAGTCATTCCCTGACATACCAGTTGTAATTTTAAGCCCGTTTTCCAAAAAAATATTTCTTCAGATAGAATCTATTGAAACAATAAAGGCAGATTATGTTTTTTCATGGCTTGGCAACGCAAGGCTCCTTCTTGCGATTATTAAACTGATTGAAGACAGGATGAATGTCGAACATGATGTTGAAACAGGAAATGTTCAGGTAATAATCCTGGTTGAGGATTCAGTAAGATATTACTCAAGCTATCTTCCGAATATATACAGGCTGCTCTTCAAACAGGCAAGAAGAATCATGGAAGAAGGGCTTAACGAATATGAACAGAACATGAGAATGAGAGGACGGCCAAAGATTCTTCTTGCGACATCATTTGATGAAGCGGTTGAGCTTTATGAAAAATATAAAAACAATGTACTTGGGATAATTTCTGATATCGGGTATAAAATCAGCCGGCGCAAGGGTGAGGCGGAAGATCCCACAGCCGGGATAAAGCTTTGTAAAATAATAAGGGATGACAACAGTGATATCCCTATACTTCTCCAGTCTGCCCAGCTTGGGCTTAAATCTGAAGCTGAAAAATACAATGCTTCTTTCATCTACAAACATTCAGATACACTTCTGAAAGAACTGCGCGACTATATCAGGGAAAGCTACGGTTTCGGTGATTTTATCTTCAAGGGAAGTGACGGCATCCCGTTCGAAAAAGCAGGTAATCTTAAAGAATTACAGGAAAAACTTGCGGTAGTTCCAGGCGAAGTTGTTTTGCATCACATAAAACAGAATCATTTTTCAAAATGGTTAAGAGCAAGAGCGCTGTTCTGCCTGGCTGATATTTACAAACCTATACAGATAACTGATTTTGACAATTCTCTCCCTGCCACAAAAAAACACCTGATAGAAATAATACGGCTTTACAGGGAATATACAGGCAAAGGGTCAATCGCTAGTTTTGACAACACCAGATTCGATGAATTTACCCATTTTTCAAGAATCGGAGACGGTTCCCTGGGAGGCAAGGGGAGGGGTCTTGCTTTTATAGATACAATTATTAAAAAACAAGGCCTTACATTCAAATTCAAGCAGATAAATATAACAATACCAAGGACAATTGTATTATCAACATCTGTCTTTGAGGATTTTATGGAACTCAACGCTCTTTACGACAAAGCTTTTTCAGATAGCGATGATTCTTCAATCCTGCACAGCTTTCTTCACGCTGATCTTCCCGTATATGCAAAGGAAAACATCAAGGCGCTGCTTGAAATAATAACTGTTCCCATTGCTGTAAGATCTTCCAGTCTTCTTGAAGATTCGCTCTATCAGCCTTTTGCAGGGGTCTATGCTACCTACATGCTTCCCAACAAAAACAGAGACCTTACCATACGGTGTCTTCAGCTTGAACAGGCTGTAAAAAGCGTTTATGCCTCAACCTATTTCAAGAAAAGCAAACTTTATATTTCTGCCACAAAAAATGTCATTGATGAGGAAAAAATGGCTGTAATTATTCAGGAACTTGCAGGCAGGGAATATGGCAATTGTTTTTACCCCGATTTTTCCGGAGTCGCAAGATCATATAACTATTACCCCCTCTCAAATGAAAAAACAGAGGAAGGGATAGCGGAAATTGCTCTCGGGCTTGGAAAAACTGTAGTTGACGGCGGGTCAGGATTAAGGTTCAGCCCCTCTCATCCGAAAAAAATTGTGCAGTTCTCTTCTGTTGAGTCAATAATGTCATCTACCCAGAAAGTCTTTTATGCGCTTGATCTTGATCCCTACAGCTTTACACCCACAATCAGCCAGGAACAGAATATGCCTCTGCTTGATGTAAGCGAAGCAGAAAACATACCAGGATTCAAATATATGGCCTCGACCTACGACATGCAGAACCATATGATAAAAGACACAATAACAATCAATGGACAAAGGGTTATAACATTCGCAGGGATTCTGAAGTATGATATGTTTCCGCTTGCCGCAATCCTTAAAAAACTGCTTAAACTAGGGCATAGTTCCATGAAATGCCCAATTGAGATTGAATTTGCGGTAAATTTGAGCGACTCTCCTGAGGGCAATCATGTTTTCAGTTTTCTGCAGATAAGGCCAATAGTTGAGGGGGAAGAGGAAATAGATCTTAGAATCAACAATTATGACAATGACCAGCTGATTGTCCATTCCATGAAAGCGCTCGGAAACGGAAAACACGACACTATTTTTGACATGATTTATATCAAACCGGAAAGTTTTGATCCTGCCCATACAGCATCGATAGCTGAGCAGCTTGACAGGATAAACAGCGAGTTTGTTAAAAAAGAGGTTAATTATATACTGATGGTTCCAGGGCGGCTTGGCTCAAGCGACCCATGGCTCGGCATACCTGTGAACTGGGCGCAGATCAGCAACGCGATACTGATAATTGAGACAGGGCTTAAAAATTTCCAGGTCGAGCCAAGCCAGGGAACCCACTTTTTCCAGAACATTACATCGCTTGGAATAGCCTACTTTACGATAAATCCTGTATATAAGGACGGTTATGCTGATATTGAATATCTCGAATCGCAGCCCGCGGTTTTTGAGGATAAATTTATAAAACATATAGTTTTCAAAGAACAGGTTACAATTATTGTTGACGGGAAAAAAAGGGAAGGGATAATTCTAAAGCCGGGCAGCAGCGCGCAGGCAAGATAATACATAATCCTCATTGAGATTGACTCAAATATTCCATATATGTATCATCGTTGCATGAGCAAATATCCTTTTAAACAAATAGAAAAAAAATGGCAGAATTACTGGGAAGAGAACAAAACTTTCCAGGTTACTGAGGATGAATCAATACCGGCAGAAAAAAGAAAATATGTGCTGGATATGTTTCCATACCCGTCAGGGGCAGGGCTTCACGTAGGACACCCGGAAGGGTATACCGCAACCGATATTTACTGCAGATACCTCCGGATGAACGGATACGCGGTTCTCCATCCGATGGGGTTTGATTCATTCGGACTGCCGGCTGAAAATTACGCGATCAAAACAGGAACCCATCCAAGGATTTCAACAGAAAAAAATATTAAGCTTTTCACAAAACAAATAAAATCTTTCGGATTCTGTTATGACTGGGACAGGGAAATATCGACCCACAGGGAAGAATATTACAAATGGACCCAGTGGATCTTCCTTAAGCTTTATGAACAGGGGCTTGCATATGAGGCTGAGATGCCGATCAACTTCTGTCCTTCATGCAGGACAGGGATTGCCAACGAGGAAGTAAAGGAAGGCAGATGCGAAAGATGCGGCACACAGGTAGCGCGTAAAAGCGTTAGGCAGTGGATGCTTAAGATTACTCAATACGCCGAAAGGCTGCTTGCAGATCTTGATACGCTTGACTGGAGTGAAGCGATAAAAGCAATGCAGAGAAACTGGATCGGCAGGAGCGAAGGGGCAAATGTCCTCTTTTCGCTTGAAAACTCCAAAGAGGCAATCGAAGTATATACAACAAGGCCGGATACCCTTTTCGGCGCGACATATATGGTTCTCTCTCCTGAGCACCCTCTTGTTAAAAAAATAACTACAGAGGGGCAAAGGAAAGAGGTTGAGGAATATGTCAGACAGGCAAGCTTTAAAAGCGATCTTGAAAGAACAGATCTGGCGAAAGACAAAACAGGCGCTTTCACAGGAAGTTATGCGGTAAATCCCGTAAATAACGAGAAGATACCGGTATGGATATCTGATTATGTCCTTCTAACCTACGGAACAGGCGCCATCATGGCAGTTCCGGCGCATGACGAGAGAGACTTTGAGTTTGCGGTAAAGTTCAATCTCCCAATCAGACAGGTTGTCTCAAAAGACGGCTCTCTTTATGAGCTCGAAGCAGCCTATGTTGACAAGGAAGAGGGAGTATCGGTGAATTCCGGAAGATTTTCAGGGATGAAAACGCCGGATGCGATAAATGAAATAACAAAATGGCTCAATGAGATGGGAAAAGGGGAAAAAACTGTAAACTATAAACTGCGGGACTGGATTTTCTCGCGCCAGAGGTTCTGGGGAGAGCCTATCCCTGTTATTCACTGCCCAAAATGCGGGATAGTGCCGCTTACAGAGGAGATGCTTCCACTTACCCTGCCCGAGGTTGAAACCTATGTTACGACAGGAACAGGCGAATCGCCCCTTGCCGCAATAACAGAGTGGGTAAACACTACCTGTCATGTGTGCGGCGGAAAGGCAAAAAGGGAAACAAACACAATGCCGCAATGGGCAGGGTCGTGCTGGTACTACCTCAGGTTTATCGATCCGCACAATGACAAACAGTTTGTATCGCCGGAAAAAGAAAAATACTGGGCTCCGGTAGATCTTTATGTAGGTGGAGCCGAGCATGCTGTTCTCCACCTTCTTTACGCAAGGTTCTGGCACAAGGTGCTATATGATACCGGCGCTGTAAGCACTATTGAGCCGTTCCAGAAACTCGTAAACCAGGGGATGATTCTGGGAGAGGGGGGGGTTAAAATGTCCAAATCCCTCGGCAATGTCATAAACCCGGACGATGTAATAAAAAGCTACGGCGCTGATTCCATGAGGCTTTATGAAATGTTTTTGGGCCCTTTAAGCGTATCAAAACCATGGTCAACAACAGGCATTTCAGGGGTATACAGGTTTCTTGACAGGATATGGAGATTATCTGAAGAAAAAGAGTTTACAGAATCACCTGCCCCGGAAGAACTTGACAAGCTTCTACACAAAACAATAAAAAAAGTAACGCATGATACTTCAAACCTTGAATTCAATACCGCCATCGCCCAGATGATGATATTTATGAATGAACTCAACAAGGCAGATAAAGTAAACAGGACAATGTGGAGGACTTTCATCAAACTGCTTTCCCCCTATGCGCCCCATATCGCGGAGGAAATTTGGGAAAAAGCAGGAGGAGCCCCTTCCCTTGCCAACCAGGAGTGGCCGCAGTGGGAAGAGGCAAAAACAATAGAAGATGAGGTAACAATTGTACTTCAGATAAACAATAAAAACCGGAGTTTGCTGACAGCTGACAAGGGGTGCCCACGTGAAAAACTTGAAAAACTCTCAAGGGAGAATGAAAGGATAACAGAACTTCTGGCAGGAAAAACTGTAATCAAAACAATAGTTGTGCCTGATAAACTGGTAAACTTTGTAGTAAAATAACATGAATAAAATGTCTGAAACCTTTTTGGGGAGGCAGAAAAAAACTTCAGAATATCTTGCTGAAGAAGGAATAACTGCCGCTGTTTTAAAGGATTTTGAAGGAAGCAGGAATTCATCGGTAAGATATCTCACAGGGCATCCCCAGGATGCCCTGCTGTTTATATTCTCAGACAGCCCGGTCATACTGCTGCCGTGGGATGTGCTGCTTGCGGAAAAAACTGCCTGCTGCAGTGAAATTATCCCTTACACAGACTATAACCGCAATTTCATCAATGCTGCAGCAGGAGTTTCCGGTGATAAAGAGGCTGTTCATGCCATGCAGGCAGGAGCTGGAAAAAAACCAGGGCTTGAGTTTTCTTCTGCCTCATCCTGGCTTGAAATTTTATCACTCAAAAAAGAGATACCTCATTTTGAAATAATCTGCAGGGAAAACGGGATTGACTGCTTTCTAGATTCCTGCAGGATGATAAAGGACAAAGCAGAGATTGAAATCTACAGAGAGGCATCCGCGGTAACAGATAAAATTATTGATCACCTTGAACAATATATCAGGAAAAACCTGACAGCCGGCAGTGGTAAAATTAAAGAGAGCGACATTGCTTTCACAATTGAAAAACTCGCAAGAGAGGCGGGATGTGAAGGGACAGGGTTTGAGACACTTGCCGCTTCTGCCGAAAGAAGCTGGGCAATCCACCCCTGGCCCTCTTTTTCATCTGCTCAAGTTCACTCAGGCGGCCTTACAATTATCGATTTTGGTATCAGGCATAAAGGTTATACAACAGATGTGACAATGACTATAGCAGGAAAAAACCTTACAGATAAACAGAAAGAAATGATCAGCCTTGTTGAAAAAGCCTCATCTCTTGCGGAAAAATCCCTTATGCCGGGGACAACTGTCTCCTCCCCTGCTGATGCTGTAGAACTTCTTTTTAAAAAACAGGGTTATTCAATGCCCCATTCCCTCGGACACGGCATAGGCCTTGATGTCCACGAACCTCCCCTTCTTAAAGCAGCACTTGATAATCCTCCCCTGCTTAAACCGGGAATGGTCATTACTCTGGAACCAGGCCTTTATGATCCTGATGAGGGAGGAGTAAGGCTTGAAAATGATTATCTGATAACACAGGAGGGGAGTGAAAAGCTTACCAATTCCCGGATTGTATTTCTGTAGCTCCTGAAAACCAGGCTCCCCAGCCGCTGCTGTCCATAAAAACCTCTATATATCGCGCACCGCACATTGTTGAAATCAATATAACATTCCGCTCCGGCAGCAGGCCGGCAGTCAGATAACTGTCAATTGATGTAAAAATCCGGTTTTCAAGCAAATTTGAAAGAAACCATCTGTTATCCGGATCATCACCAGAAACAGCCAAAGAGAGATTGTGAACCTCTTTTTTTTTTATAAAATTGGT
>JAVEZE010000017.1:0-23670 GCA_034003145.1 Spirochaetia bacterium | reverse complement strand
CTATTATTGTCTTTATTGATAGGTGTTTTGCCATGCTTATTTAAAATAGTATCTTTTTCTCCTGAAATAATACAATTCCCAATTATATTATATGCTTGATTCTCATCTACAACTGTTAATAAAGATTTTGCATAATTCAGGACTGCTGGGCGAGAAGGAATGGGCATCAATTCTGTATTGATCCGGAAAGCCATATTGCAGGGTATTGACTTCAAACACTCATTAATTAACTCATGTTTAAGAGCTTTCTCTATTTCACCTCTTTTATAAAAAAGCAACACAGCATTTACACCAGAATCTTTTCTCAAAGAATCAGGTAAATTAGTCAAGCTATCTTTCCATTTTTTATGCTGCTTAAGAGCTTTAGGATCTTCCTTTGGTAGACCAAGCAAATATCCTAAATGATCCCAGAGAAGAAATGTAATACAATATGACTTTGGTCCTTGGCGATTGAGAGATCGTGGTAGTAAAAATTTTTTACCTTGAAGCTTTTTTCCTTCTTTTTCTCTTAAATCTTCAATACTAATAAAAGTCCCTAAATTATCAATAACAATAAGAAATTCTAAAGGTTTCCACTCTAAACCCAGAGGAGCTATATTACTATCAGGATCAGCTGCTTTTCTATCGTAGTATTCTTTTAGGGCTTGAAGAATCATCCCCGCACCTCCACAATATTTCTGTCGGTAATTACAATTCCTTTTTCTATTCTTGCCCTGAAAAATTGAGGCACTGGATCTTCAGGATTTGTAAAATCCATATCATACAGCATCCAACCCAACTCATCTGTTTTTTCAATTGGTAGCGATAACAAATCCGAGTTATTCACCAATTTAAAATCACAGGCAAACTCCCTACACCCCAGATAGGGGCGGTGAAAACACTGTCCTTTTTTTGCACGCCGTTCAAACATTGCCGCATACTTAGATTCATTCTCATCATTTCTTGAATTCTGCACCTGCTCATCTTCATCTGCCCAGAATTCAGATGATGCAGATTGGTTTTGCACCCTCGTTTCCATTGGAATGAATTCAAACCATGCATGAATCCGATACCTCACATCCCTTAAAAAAAGACCAGCCCTTTGTTGTCGGTAATCTTCAATAGCAAAACCCATGGGTGCACCGCTTGAGCCGTCCATCTGTGCCAGGGTTGGCAAGGAAAATATTTTACCCACTTCATTTCGCCTTACAGTTATCCAACGTATTGGATTTAAAACTTCTATCTTTGTTACATGCCACCGAATAGCAGGTTTCCATAAAATTGCCTCAAAAATAGCTCTGGCTGCTGAAGGTGTAATTACATCATAACTAACCCTCTCGACTTTCATCTCAGGGCGGGTAAAACATGCATAATCACCCCAAACTTCTAAACACCAAGCCATGTCACCTCCTCAATTTATATAAGGCTCAGGATTAAAAAAATTATCGTTCACCTTTAAGCCTGTATTAGAATCATATTCCACTTCACATAGAAGAGCAAAAAACCCTATGCTAACCTCTTCGAGAGAACCGCGATTTAAAAGCTCGTTAAAATCATTTTCATATACATTAACAGTATACCTTTGAAGTTTTCGAATCAGGTTTCTTACAGGACCCTGTTCTTTTAAATGTTGTATTAATTCTTTACCTTCACCAAATGGGATAAGGACACTCCTTTGCATAGAATCATCAATCAGATTGAACGCATCTGCAGCAGTTCTGAACTGGATAGCTATACCGCTTTCAGATTCCTCAGGCTTTAACAAATCAAGGATCCTTTTCCTGTCAAGATTATTTGCTTTCCAATACAACTCACTAAAAAAACAAGGGAAAACACACTGATCTATTGGATCAGGTAATCCCTGGCTCAATAAACGTGTTGTTGTTTCAGCTGCTTTACGTAAAAAGCCAGACGGAGCTTTCTTTTGTGGAACAAAAACAACAACTTTTCCTAACTTATCTTCTACATTAAGCAGGCCTTCTCTGTTGCAACGTCCCGCAGCCTGAGCAATCGAATCCAATCCTGCTATCGCCCTGTATACAACTGGAAAATCCAAATCAACTCCGGCTTCAACAAGTTGTGTGCTGATTACTCTAACCGGTCTTTTGAATTTAAGATCAGATTTGATTTTGGTTATTATTTCACTTCGATGTTGAGCACACATCAAAGCAGAAAGATGATAGGTTCCTTCAGGCATTAAATGGAAAAGTTCTTTACAGCTTTTTCTTTCTGAAACAATGCAAAGAACACTTTCAAAAAGCTTTAACTCCTGAGCTATTTCATTCCAGGTACAAACAGATGTCAGATCATCAGGAATTTCAATCTTTACCCTCTTCAAAGTTTTATAAAGAGAGGGAACATCATTTATAATTTCACCTATTGAATTTTTTGGTATTCCAGGAAAATCCGGTGAATCATCTCTTTTTTCAAAAGCCGGCTGAGTTGCTGTACATATTACGAAAGTAACCTTGTAAAATTTTACCAGTAGTTCCATCGTTCTGAGAATTGGAGTTAAAAACTCTACAGGGACTAACTGAGCTTCATCAAGGATGACAACACTGTTACAGATATTATGAAGCTTTCTTGTCCTGCTTGTTTTTACAGCAAATAACGACTCAAAAAACTGAACAGATGTTGTAACTATAATGGGAGCGTCCCAGTTTTCTGCTGCCAGGCGAGATTTTGCAGTCAAGTCTTGATCATTGATATTTGAATGATGTTCAACAACTTGATCCGCTCCAAAAACATTTCGAAACACATCTGCATTTTGCTCTATGATGCTGGTATAAGGTATGACATAGATAACACGATCTTTTTTAAAACGGACAGAGTGCTCAAGGGCAAAAGCCATACTGGAAAGAGTTTTTCCGCCGCCTGTAGGTACAGTTAATGAAAAAAACCCAGGCTTTCTCATCGCTGAATTACGACAATCATTTAACACGGATTCTCTAACTTGATTAATAATTGAACTGGGAGCCTCTGTTTTCATTTTAGTCATATGATTATTAAACAACTCCAGCAGTATATTTACTGAGAGATATCTGCTGCGATTTTGGTGTTGATCAATGTTCATGTATCGCTCAGTATCTAAAAAATCTGCATCTGAAAGACAGGAAAAAAGCATCCGAATCCATAAGGATAAATCAAGGCCTTTCCTTTCAAAAGACCTTGGAAGAGTTTTTGGTGGCACATGATTGATGAGTTCTTTAATATAATCAGGAATACCTTCTATTTTGGTATTTTGAAGTCGGTAAGTCAGGGCGCCCTGGGTTCCTATCCAATCTGGTAAACCTGTATGATGGCCGGCGATACAATAGGAAAGTATGGCACTAATCCGTTTTCCCCATATTTCTTCTATATATTTTGCACCAGGAGCAGAATGCTCCATTTTTCCGGAAATATTTTCAAGATGTGCGTGTTCATCAAAGCCGCTTTTCTTGCATAAATATTTTTGCCAGTTCTGGGGACTTTTCCCTAGATCATGAGAAATTCCAGCCGCATAACCCCATTCTGCAGAATCAAAAATTGAAGCAAATTGAGAAGCTTTTTCTGCTGTCCCTCTAAGATGATCATCAAGCCAATGGGGTTCAGCCCACTGACCATTTTCTTCTTTTCTAACATGTGCCATTTCTCTTTTACTATTCAATTTTTTCTCTTTAGAATATTTAAAATAATGACAAAATCACCTATCTGTTGCAACTGCTGATATTATGAACCCTATAGACCTTGTTGGCAATCTTTTTAAGAAACTCATTCTATCTGCAAGTTATATGCAATTTTAATGCCAAATGAGGTTTAGAAGAGACAACCATATTCTTCAAGATATTTTAAGTACAATTTCAGGTAAAATTATGGTTTTTTAATCATTCTGATATTTTCTTCCATAACAAAAGTTCAAGTGGACTGTAACAAAAATTACTATTTTAAAATATTTAAAACTGTCAAAACGTCAGCTGCCGCCTATTTTATTACTCTTTAACCTTCCTGTTGTAGTTTTCAATCATTTTCACAAGGTATCTTGATTTTATCTGCTCGCTTGCAAGCAGCTGCTTTACATAGGGAAGCCGCAGTATAACACCCAGCACAGATGCCATCGCCCTGTGGCTGAATAACAGCTGATTGTCGAAAATAAGGTTCTGCAGTTTTCCCCGCTCTATTGCCATGAGAACTGCCTTATGGGTTGAATCAATCGGTGTTATAACCCGCTTCTCCCTGCTCTTAAGCGATATGGAGTTAGAAGGGCACACCTTAAGGCATACACCGCACCCGAGGCAGATGCTCTCGTCAACCTTTGCTTTTTTACGGTTTTTATTCACTGGATCGCTGGAAGAGACCAGTCCCATAGCCTCAACCGGGCAGACATTCACGCATTTTCCGCATCCTGTGCAGGTGTCAGTATCAACGGCAGGCAGAAAGTTTGTTGTGTGAACAGGATGCATCATCCCGTATTTGCGGGCAGCAACCAGCGCTTCGCAGCAGCAGGAGCAGCAGTTGCAGATAAAATTGACATTCTGCTGCACATTCTCCCCGAACTGGACAAGGTTATGACCTTGAGCAAGGTCAAGCAGATCAAGGCACTCTGATGAGTCAATACTTCTTGCAAAACCGCTTTTTACCAAAGAGGCGGCGCTTGTGTTGAATGTCATGCAGATATCCATGGGGGCATCGCACCGTTTTCCTGCGTGTTCCATCTTGTGGCGGCAGTAGCAGGTCCCCACTCCTATTGCTGATGCTGTTTTTATAACCTCACTCGCCCTCTCGTAATCAAGTACGTGAAGGGCGTTCTCTGTTGAAAGTGCTGTTTCGTTTACAAAGACCCTTCCAAGCTGAGTCTCTCCGTTAACAAACAGCTCTTTAATAAAATCCTCTTCAACATTCAGGTATTGATAAAAAAGCTCGGCCAGAAGCTTCTGGTCAACATCTCCCCTGAGCCTCATCATTGAAAACTCGAAAAACCCTGCCATAGGAGGAGGCAGCACATACCTCATCTCCCCTTTTATCTCCATATCAAGGAGGATTGCCCTTCCGGCGAGCTCATCAAGTATCTTTCTTGTCTCTTTCTCATCCATTTTCCAGCAATCTGACGCTGTTTTTACTGTAAAAGGTTTTATTGGAAGAAGAGCCGCGAGCCCTGCCTCTTTTTCGCTGAAAAGTATTTTAAGAATTTTATACAGGGTTTCAGAGGGAGGGGCACCCTGGGGGAATTTGTTTAGACGGTCTGCAAGATTTTCATAGGCTGATTTTTTCATGGTATGGTGGGCCACGCTTTATCCTCCTTAATTAATAAACTTCAATAATTATAACATGATTTTTTCTCTGTGCCGGATCAATTTCCCTGAAAAAGGAGTTACAGCCTGTGGGCTGGTATTAATATTTTAAAAACTATGCTGATACGAAACTGAAAACATTGTGCTCTTGAAATCCGCCCCTTCAGAGTTTTTATAGATATCAACACTGCCGTCAGAGTGATATTCAGTATCACCCCGCAGATTTCCGTATACCGAATAGCTGAATGATGCCTTAAAAGCGGAGTGTTTTGTAAAAAAATATTCTGCAGACAGGTCTGATGAAAACATCCTGCCCATGTAAAAATAAGCATATGTTGTAAAATCCCTCATATGGTGATTATCAACCGCTTTTCCAAAAACAAAAAGACTGCCGGAAAGTTTTGAGGATAGATGAAAATTACCAAAGCGCCCCTCAATTCCAAGTCCAAGATAAGGGAGATTATATGTCTGCCGGTATGAGATTGCAGGCTCTCCATCCTCAAATTCGCCTGTCAGATCGCGGAATCCTGTAAGTTCAGTTTTTGCAGCATTGGTTGAGGAATAAATATATGAACCGCCTCGCGCCTCCCATTTGAAATATGAAAACCTGTACCCTGTAAAACCGCTTAAACCGAAATAATCATATTGAAAGTAATCAGGCTTAAACTCAAAACAAAGATCCAGGATTGTCGCTTTTGTTACAGTTGTATCGCTGTGATGCGACCAGTGGGTCCAGGGAAGGTCTTCAACAAACCAGTCATAATCATCCATCTCTCCGCTGCCGTCCATCATCTTAAGCCATAAATCCGCATGCATTGAAATCAGCCCGTTTTTATTGATGGAAAAACCTCCGCCTGCCATAAACAGATTATCTATTTCCCAGATAAGCCGGCTTAGGGTGTGATCCCCATTGTAAACATATTCATTGGCTGTTCCTTTAAGTATTCCGCTCTGAAAATGAACAGAGTTATTCCCGGAATCAAGGATGTTTTTTTCAGATGAAGGGAGAAGCACCTGAGCACCGGCAGAACCTGGTAAAATCAGATAAAACAGGGTTAAGGCAAAAAGGAATATTCTTTTACCATGAAGTTTTCTCATTGATAAATATGATAGATATCCCTATTCAATCGGTCAAGAAGAATATAATCTTGCTTCGCTTTTTTGTTATCTGCCTGGATTAAAGTAATGTTTTATTATTAAAATATCTCTATATTAAAAAAAGTATATTTTTTAATCTTTTTTATCAATATTCTATTGACGATAACCATAGGTTATTGGTATATTATGGATATAACAATAACGGAGGAAAAATATGTTAATTATTGAAGTAATGGCAGTAGTTGTGACAGTCTCGGCTTTTATTCTTGCACTTGTAAGTGATATAAACAACACTTCTTTAAGCGCAAGATAATCAGCTTCCGAAAGGAAGCTTTAATTATAAATCCCGCTATAAGTGAATATTCCAAAGGATTACTCACCTGATAGCGGGATATTTTTTTCCCCTGCATAAGGCAGCATATTGGAATCAGATATCAAAATCAGACCATGAACTGCCTTCTTCATACCCTTCAATATATTCACACCTGTTCTCAAAATGATAACCGCTTATAAGAGATGATATATCCTGCCTGAGAATTATGAGAGAGCTTTCAATGAGCGCATTGTTGAAACCTGTGCCGGTTAATTTAAGAACCAGGTTCATTGCGATGATACGGCTGATGATCATGCCAAGCTCGGTAAGCTTTCTTTGAGACAGCTTTGCAGAAAGGGTAAAATCAAGCAGTTTTTTATCAACCATTTTCGCTGCAAGAGAAGTAAGCTCATATCTTTTGAGAAACTGCAGGAAATTATTCTGGGCCGGATACGCCTCTTCCGGTGTTCCGGCTGGTTTTGCCCCCTGGGACATCAGCTTCTGCACGCCTTCTGCGATCTGTATGTAAAGTATATCGTTAGACCCTTCAAAAATCTGGAAAGGGCGGCTGTCCACAATAGAGCGGCCTGCTATATGGTCAAGGCGGTATCCTTTTGCCCCGACCAGCTGGAGAAGCGACTGGGATGAGTCCTGCATAAGATCTGTCACACAGGTTTTAACAGAGTTTGCCTCAATACCTATCCCGGAAAGGTTGTTTTCTATTCCCGCTTTTCCCGCGCTGTTATAGCACATTGCAGAGCAGACAGTATAGGATGACTGAAGCCTTGAAAGACGCATCTGTACCTGGTCATAGCTGAAAAGGCTTTTCCCTCCGACACTGCGAGTAATGGTATGTTTTACCGCCTCATCAAGCATCCGCTTCAAAAAACCCATTCCCATACCAGGGAATTGCATCCTGCTGCGGTGAAGCAGATCAAGCATCATCTTTATCCCCGAACTCTCAGGCTTGAGCTTTTGAAGATGGGGAATCTTTACATCTATTATGTTCCGCCCGTACGGGAGCATGTATATGCCGAGGTTTTCATATAATTCCTCCACTTTAATGTTCTGATCAGGATCAGATGCATCGCAGATGAAAAAATCAATATCCCTTGCGAGGTTCCCGTCTTCCTTTTTACCCCTTGCGGTAAGAAGCCAGTAATCTGCCCAGCCGGTAAGCCCTGCCCAGTGTTTTATCCCTTTTAAATGAAAAAAGTTCCCTTCATCTGTATACGAGGTTTTCATGTTGAGGGCATCGCTGCCGAAATCAGGTTCTGTAATCATAAGACCGCCCATTTTACGGTCGCGTAAAAATCCGTTAAAAATACCTGACTTGATTTTTTCCTCCGCGTATTTTGCCACCGGCTGCAGGAAGAGGGCCCAGTTGATACCGAATCCAAGAGAAAGGGGAAGTGACTCATAACTTGCCGCAGATGCAAGCTCAAGACCTTCGCGGATATGGCCTCCCCTGCCTCCGTACCGGGAGGGGATAAACACAGAAAGGGGATTTCCCGACATTATCTCGCGCAGGAGGAAGGGAGGCAGCCCCCGCTTTATGCTCAGTTTGTCTATATCGCTTCTTTCATGAAAAAGATAATTCAGTTTCTTTTTAAAATCATCAATAAACTCATTGAAAGGCAGGTTCCCCGGTTTTTCCATATTTATCTCCTATTATAATAGTAGGATTTAACAGAAAATGAGTCAATATAAAAAAATAAAACAGTAGTTGTTCAGCAGGTTCCCGGGTTTACCGGTACAGGCCGGGTTATTCAGAGATAAAACGACCCCTGATGTGTTCGACCCGCCGCCTGTTTACCCCCAGATCTGATATACCAAGCCTTGAGGCAGACCTTACATCGATAATATTCTGATCAGGCGGGAAAAGAAACTCGACATCATCGGTAAACCGGAAAACAAAAGAACGGAATTCTGCATGGATATAACCGAACTTCCCTTTATCAGTCTTTACAATCCTGCACCTTTTTTCACTTTCAAGGAGCTGTATCATTTTCTCCATAGCCTCATTCTTTGACATGCCGGAATATTTGATCGGATCTATGTGCTGCACAGAATCTTTTGACTGGGATGAGACGCAGTTAGGCGTAATCGGACATGGGGGAAGAAGGCCGGTTTCTGAGGCTTTGTCATCCATACTGCTGCATCCTCCGGTAATCATTATAAATAACACAAAGAAAAAAGAAATACTTTTCACGCTGCCTGCCTCCTTGTCAGCAGGTACCGGTTAATTACATCCGGCGAATCATAAATAAAATAATATCACAAAATAATTATTACAATCACCTTGGAAGCTGTTAAGACTGAATATTAACTCTAATTTCTTTAATTCATCAGCTGTCTTTCCTGAAAAACAGAAAAACATCTTCCGTTAACGAACCGTCACTTTCCGCATACGGTTCGGAGGCATTATAAACCGGTTCGAAATGCTGTTTTTTGAAGGAGCTGATAACTTCCTCAGTCCTGAAATAGTTAAAAAATATCTCATTTTCTGAAAAACTTGTTTTTTCAAATACCGGTTTTTTTCCTGTCATAAAACTGATATAAACAAATCCCGGCAGTTTTAACAAGCTGCCAAGTTTTAAAATCAGCTCATTTACAGCATCATTACCCAGATGAACAATAATAAAGGATAAGCACAAAGCATCATACCTTAAGGAAGAAGAAAAATTACCAACAGTATTTACAGAGAAATTACCGGAAGGACAGTTTTTTTTGGCAAGTTCAACCATTTTTTCACAATAATCAAATCCTGTTACCTTGTGGCCGAATCCGGAAAGAATCCCTGCATTAATTCCTGGACCGCATCCAATATCAAGAATTTCAGACCCTTCCGGTATAAATCCATTAAAAATTTCAATTTGTTTTGTATAAGGCTGATATTTAAAAAAAATTTCCTCATACTTTTCAGCTGCCTTATTGTATGAATCCATTGTTTTATCTGATGTATTTTCTATCATTTGTGAACTTTTCTGAATCCTTGCTTTATGAAATTTTAGATGGCATCCAATGCTATTTCAAGTCTAGTCACCTATTAAACAAGTCAATAAATATACTTGTATGTGATTCACAATTCTTGTTCATTGAATGTGTAATATAAATTTTTCAATTCCTTAAAGTTAATCCTGAATTGACTACGAGCTTTCACTCCAGTATTTCCTGTCTTAAGTTGTTCCACTTTTGTGGCTGGATCATAGACAATATCACCAGAATCTATTGCTTTCAGAAAAAGCACAAAATTTGTACATTCACCGAGCCACACTGGATTCCTATATATAAAACCTTGTTTACCATCCCTGATTTCTCTGTCATAACGGACATAGCAGGCATGGGCATGTTTGCGACTCCAATGTTTCATGAGAACCGGAAATGACCAGACCGCTGCTTCACTTCCGTCTGGAGCAAGAAGAAATATCCCTCCTGATACATCTGTGATAATTCCCTTGTTATTGTCAAAACCTCTGATCTCCATTAACATAGACGAAGTTTTATTATGGATACCTGCCTTATGGGTTCCAGTGAAGTATTTGACAGCATCTGAGGTATTGTGTCCATAACGAAGCACAAATTCTTTTGCACCATGTTCCCGATAATAACCTGCATCAGGTTCTGGTGTCATAAGTGTAATCCTGTTACCAGTAAATGCTTTAAGTTCCCAGCCCATGAAATCAGGTTCTGCCCTGCCGTTGGGAATTACTCCAAAAAGAGCTTCAAGGGTGTAGCCTCCTCCGTTTATGGCATTGTAGTGCATGATGCGGCCATTACTGCCCATGCGGCAGGATTCAATCCAGCTCTTGTCTATAATATCCGAAAGTTTTGCCAGGAGTTGTTCACGGGAATTATCTGCTTCTGAAAAAAGTGGGAAACGTTGAAGAATACCGCCAGCTTGTCCTTCAGGGAAACCTTCGGGAGGAATACTTCTGGCTACTAATGAATTTTTTACTGCAAGATAAGCATAAATACGAGTTCCGTCAGTAATTCCCAAAATAAGTACACGACCATCTTTTGCGTTTTTCTCACCCCTTTTTTTTGCAGGGACCGGATTCATGTACCCGGTAGGTGAGGTGCGGCAGCCTCTCATAAATCCGGATAAGCGAACTTCAGGGTATTTGGGATACAGAATAAGCTGCGCATCAGGAGCAGGGGCTGTTTCCAGATTTTCGTTTATCCACCAGAGGTCAACAGGAGCTTTAAAATTAGGCATTTTTACATCCGGGTACCTGGTTATTTCACCAAAAGGTATTTCAGTCAGAAAACTGAAATCACTTCCCATATATATCTGTTGTTTGGAATTATCGTTTTCTGAAAGCAATTTATAGACAGCTCTCTTTACTCCCAAAGAAACCAAATAATTTGCAAGAGAAGAATAATTGGTAATTGACACTATAGACTCCAGAAGAAGGTATAAAATAAGTATCGACTGATTTATGTTTAATGCTAAGTCACCGTTAAATTTCAAAAAACACAACTTATTATCATTTTAGGCTTGACCATGGGGAAACTTTATTGCATAATGCAATAAAGTTTCCCCTCAAAGAGGTATTGGACATGACTGCTGCTTGTGATATTGCCAGATCAGAAGTTCTTGAATTGCTTGACCAGGTTGTACGGCTGACTTCGGTTACCAATGTTGCAGAAGAGCTTGAAGTTGCGCCAAGTACTGTACATCGATGGCTCAAGGAAGAAACATCTCCAAAAGGGTATATCGAAGAAACCCTTCGTACAATAATAAAGAAACACAAGGCACCGGTAAAAAATAAAAAATCACTTTTTACATTTATTGACCTCTTTGCTGGTATTGGCGGTATCCGCAAAGGCTTTGAGCTGGCAGGCGGAACTTGTGTATTTACTTCCGAGTGGGATTCGTGGGCCCAGAAGACCTACAGTACCAATTACCCTTCATGTGAGACAATTCACGGTGATATCACAAAGATTAATGCAGCAGATATACCGGACCATGATATTCTGCTTGCAGGTTTTCCCTGCCAGCCTTTCTCGATTGCCGGAGTATCCAAGAAAAATTCCTTGGGCCTTGCTACCGGATTTGCGGATGAGACTCAAGGAACCCTTTTTTTCGATGTTGTAAGGATAATAAAAGAAAAAACTCCGAATATTTTCGTTCTCGAAAATGTAAAGAATTTAAAATCACATAATAAAGGACACACATTCGATGTAATAACCCGCATTTTGCAGAAAGATCTTGGATACCACATCGATTACAAAGTCATAGACGGACAACACTGGGTTCCTCAACATCGTGAACGAATCATTATTGTTGGGTTCAAAAATCCAAATCTGTTTTCTCTGGAAAATATAAAAATACCAGCAGCGGGAAAGATAAAATTAAGGGATATTCTTCATAAACTGGATGGCTGCGAACCATATCTTGAACATGATGGAAACAGGTTTTTCGATTATATTAATAATCAGGTGCAGCAAAAATATACTTTGACCGATAAACTATGGTCTTATCTTCAGGCATATGCAGCAAAACACAGATCATTAGGTAACGGATTTGGATTCGGTCTTGTGAATGGAGATGATATTGCACGCACCCTTTCAGCGCGATATTACAAGGATGGCTCTGAAATTCTTGTCAACCAGGGGGAAGAAAAAAATCCGCGCCGACTTACTCCACGGGAATGTGCACGGTTGATGGGCTACCCTGACGATTATATAATCCCTGTCTCAGACACTCGCGCATACAGGCAATTCGGCAATTCGGTTGTTGTTCCGCTTTTCAGGACTATTGCACAAGCCTTGAAACCATACTTGACGGAATAATGCTTTATGGATGTAACCGACCCTCAAACCCGCAGCAAAATGATGTCAAAAATCAGGAGCAGAAATACAACTCCAGAACTGTTGATAAGAAAACGGCTATTCTCAATGGGTTTCCGTTACAGAATTAATTACAAAAAATTACCAGGATCTCCCGACATTGTATTTCCAAAATACAATGCAGTCATTTTTATCCATGGCTGTTTCTGGCATGGTCATGATTGTGAACTTTTCAGACTTCCTGCAACACATCCGGAATTCTGGAAAGAAAAAATTGATAAAAACAGGGAACGGGACGCACGACAACTGAATGAACTTATTGCAAAAAGATGGAGAGTTTGCATCATTTGGGAATGCGCTCTGAAAGGTAAAAAACAAATGAAAACCATAGATTTAAAAATTGATGCTATTTCTTCATGGCTGCAATCAGGACACATTTGGATTGAAATAAAAAAATAATTCATTTTCCAGAAGTATCAATTCAGTGATATACACCCATAATCTTTTTCTTTTAGCATCTCATTAATTTCTTCAATATTTATGTATTCAGGATCAAAATTCTCACCCAACCATTCAATCATTTCAGCATATTTTTCATTATTTTTATCAGAAATTACCTTAATCAGATCTTTATACCCATAGGGACCGCCGCAATCTTCAGGTGGACAAGTCCTTTTTCCTGTAAGACAGGAGGGATATTTCTGAATATGATTCTGTAAAATTTTTTCCAACACTATTTTATGTTCCCATTCGTCGCCAAAATCATATTCATATATAATTGATTCTTCCTCTCCTGATAGAACTTGATTTAATTTTACCTTTCTATAATCAATATATTCTAAATATGACTCATCATCGGGTGCAGTATAAAACTTTCCGGCAATGATAAATTGATGTAAATGTGTATTTGTCCAACCCATAACAGTTTGAAGAACGTTATGAAAATCCCGGCAGTTTAATATTTGCTGGTACAACAAATCTTCTCCAGATTGCCGGTTTAACATTATTGAGACTGATTTTCAATTGAAACCAATCATTATTATGAAACTGCACTGCCTTTTTTGCCACTTTTCAAGTCCTCCTCTTATAATATATATTGTCGATTGCGAACCTTCTGCCCATTTTCAAATAAAATCAACTGAAGAGGCCCATAAAAAAAAGCAGTATTGAGTCAAAAGCCTGTTTTATCCACGACCCCTTCTCAACACCGGATACTGTTGTTATGGGGCGGGTAAAGATAACGCTGCCTACGCTGTCGAGCAGGGTTATTTCCCCTGCCTTGCGCCCTTTGTCAAAAGGGGCGGCAAGAGGGCCTTCCCACGTTATCCGCCAGTTTAGATTCTCTGCAGATCCTGAGGAATCCCTCGGCAGGGTAACGGCAGGAACTGAAGCTGTAACAGCAGCTCTGCCGCTTTTTCCCTTAAAGACTTTACGCGGAGGCATATCAGGCAGGAGAGGATAAAAGGTTTTAAAGTAATAAAATCCGTACGAAAGAAGTACCGCCCCGTCAATCGCCCTGTTAAATATCCCGTTTTCTTTTTCACCTCCCATTGTTACAGCAAGAAGGCGCCGCCCATTTCTTTCCGCGGTAAGTGCTATATTGTAGCCTGATTCATCGATATACCCGGTCTTAAGGCCGTCAACCCCTTCAAGGCTCCCAAGCAGTATGTTGTTATTCTTCTGGGTAATAAATCCGTAAGTGCTTTTGCCGCCGGGTGGTATGTTGTCCCTTTTGGGGTAGGTAAAGTCTGGAAGGGAATGAAGCAGAGAAAGGGCATTGGGATGTTTTTCAAGATAAATCATGCAAAAACGGGCAAAATCCCGTGCAGTAGTCTGATTTTTGCTGCTGTAACCGGAAGAGTCTGCGAAATATGTTTTTTCAAGTCCGAGTTTTTTTGCCTCGCTGTTCATCAGCCTGATAAATTCAGCCAGAGAGCCTGAGACTGCCTCTGCCGCGGCAACACCTGCGTCATTACCGGAAGAGACAGCAAGCCCTTTCATAATCTCAAGCAGTGTAACTTTCTGCCCTTCCTCAAGAAACATGAGAGATGAGCCTGGAGGGCTTGATTTAAAGGACGCGGCCCTGCTTACAGGTATTAGAGTATCAAGTGAAAGTTTTCCAGCATCAACAGCATTAAACAGAAGATGGAGCGACATCAGTTTTGTCATCGAGGCGGGAGGGATTATCTCATCACTGTTTTTTTCATATAAAAGCGTACCTGAAACAACATCATAAAGGACAGCAGAGCGGCAGTTGATTTGCGGCTGATCTTCCTGAACTGCCTTAATTTCCCGAATCTGCCGGAGAGGCATTCCCTGCAATCCCGGCGCTTCCTGCGTTTCCGGGAAAACTGACGGGGGGATAACAAATAAGATAAACAATACTGCTGTCTGAAGCATCTTTGGTGCAAACCTCGAAGATAGTGATATTTTTGAAAAACCCATAAGACCTTAACCTCTTAATATAGATTGATGCTGATTTCCTGAAGTATATCTGCCGGTTAAAACAATAATCAAGAGGAGGAGGTATTATTGGACTTTATGGCATGAATATAAATTTTTATAGGCAGATTATCCATTTCTGACGATAATTTTTACAGTTATAATCAAAAATCAGTGTTTTACTATAATCAGTGATTCTGTTATAATCAGCTTATCAGGGAGATAACAATGCTGTTCAGTAAAGCAGATAAACTTTTCAAGGCAATTGATAGCGGTAATATTGAGAAATCTCTCGCCATTATAAGAAAAATCCGGGACATTGACTGCCGAGACAAAACCGGAAATACTCCCCTGATTATCTCTTGCGGAAAAAACAGTATAACACTGGTAAGAGAGCTTCTTGACAGCGGGGCTGATGTTAATGCTGTAAACAGCGAAAACGAGACCCCTGCCCTGATAGCGGCAAAAACCGGACATATTGAATTTATAAACCACCTGATAGATCACAATGCTGATATAAATATCAAAGACAAAAGCGGTTACGGAGTACTGCACGCGGCGGCGGGATTCGGTCATCTTGCCATGGTTGAAATACTGTTTTCCCTGTGCAGAGAAAAAGATTCCCCCGATATTTTTGGAAACACGCCGCTTTTGTATGCTTCAATGTACGGGCACGCCAATATTGTCGAATTTCTCCTTGAAAATGAAGCAAAGGCAGATATACAGAATGTAAACGGAAGCACCCCTCTTCTTGAGGCTGCTTCCGCCGGGCATACGCTTGCCGCCAAAACCCTGATACAGTTTAATGCATCTGCTGATATCCCTGACAATGAAGGATTGCTTCCTCACGAGGCAGCATACAATAACGAGCACTATGAGCTTTCAGAATTTATAAGCTTAAGCAGGGCTGCGGCTGCAACAGATCCTTTATCAAAGGAATCAAAGAGGCAGCCGGGGAGTATAAAAACATTGGAATGGCTTGATTTGAATCTCGGGAAAAATGTCACATACGCAGTTATGCGCCAAACCCTGGTGGGAGAAATTGACAGCCGCAATGAGGGGAAACACGAATATTCAGGGATACTGAAAAAGGATGAAAATGAATACTATGTTTTTTCAGAAAACCTTAATTCCAGAATACCTGTGGAAGGGTTTCAGCCCCAGTGTATAAAAAAATCACACACTCTGAAGTGGCACGATTACAGAACCCACGGTGTATTCCTTGAAAAATCAATAACAGTTGAATAACCGCACTTTAGGGTGAATATTAATTACTTCCGTATTTTTCCACAATTTTTCTATCTGCCCGCACAAGAATCCGCTTCCTGAGCCTTATGGAAAGGGGGGTTACCTCGACAAGCTCATCTTCCCTTATTGTATTTAAGGCTTTTTCAGGAGTCATGGGGGAAACCGGGATAAGTACACAGGCATGGTCCTTGTTGGCTGCCCTGATATTTGTAAGCTGTTTTGCTTTTGTTGGATTTAAGTAAAGGTCATTTTCCCTGTTGTGCTCCCCGACTATCATCCCTTCATAAACAGGGTCGCCGGGAACGATATACATGGTTCCCCGCGGTTCAAGGTTAAATATTGCGTAGGCAACAGCTTCACCACTCCTGTCTGAAACCAGTGAGCCTGTAGTTCTGGATTGAAAATCACCCCTGTATTCTTCATATCCTGAAAAATAGGAATTCATAATGCCTGTCCCTTTGGTATCTGTCATAAACTTGTCTCTGTAGCCAATAAGGGAACGGGACGGAATTGAAAACTCAAGTATCAGTGTCCCGCTGTCGAATGGAGTATAGCCTGACATTATCCCTTTTCTCTGCATAAGGGCTTCGGAGATAATACCAGAATATTCTTTGGCAGCGCTTATCACAAGGTGCTCAATCGGCTCAAGCTTTCGCCCATTTTCATCATATTTAAATATAACCTGGGGACGGCCGACGCAAAACTCATATCCTTCCCTTCTCATTGTCTCAATTAGAATAGCCATCTGGAACTCGCCCCTTCCCTTTACAAGGAACCCTTCATTATCGTTAGGGGTTTCTATCTGGAGAGCGACATTCCTCAGGCTCTCTTTTTTAAGCCGTTCAAGAATTTTGCTTCCCTGGACAAATTTTCCTTCCTTGCCTACAAACGGGGAATTATTGGGGAAAAACCTGACCGCGACAGTAGGCTCATCAATTTCAATTCTGGGAAGAGCTATCGGCTCAAGCGCGCTGCATATTGTATCGCCTATGGAAATATCGCTGACTCCCGTGAGTATTACAATATCTCCTGCTGAAAGAGAATCTACAACCTCAAGCCCTGTTCCGCTGTATACCTGTATCTGCGAAACCTTGACAGGTTTTATTACCCCTCCTGCGCCGATACTCACAAGTTTATCGTTATTCGCCACAACGCCATTCTGTATTTTACCGATTGCCATTCTGCCAAGGTAATCTGAATAATCAAGGTCAGCGACAAGCATCTGGAACGGGGCTTCCATATCGCACAAAGGAGCAGGAATATGGTTTATGATTGTATCCATGAGCGGAGCCAGGTTAGGGCTTTCATCATCAAGGGAAAATTTGGCTATCCCTTCCCTCCCGTTGGCATAGATCAGTGGGCTTTCAATATATTTGTCATCAGCTCCCAGATCAATTAATAGTTCAAGTACTTTGTGATAGACTTCTACCGGGCGCGCATCATCCCTGTCGATTTTGTTGATTACAATAATTATCTCAAGCGAGTTTTTCAGCGCTTTTGAAAGGACAAATCTTGTCTGGGGAAGAGGCCCTTCGGCAGCATCAACAAGGAGGACAACCCCGTTAACCATTGAAAGGGCCCGTTCAACCTCGCCGCCGAAATCAGCGTGTCCCGGAGTATCAAGGATATTTATTTTTATCCCATTCCACAAAACTTCGCAGTTTTTGGCAGATATGGTAATCCCTCTTTCTCTTTCTATATCTCCGCTATCCATTATTCTTTCACGGATTTTTTCATTATCCCTGAATATACCGCTCTGCCTGAACATGGAGTCAACAAGTGTTGTTTTTCCATGGTCTACATGGGCAATTATCGCAATATTTCTTATTAATTCATTTCTCGTTTCAATTTTATCCATTATCTTTGAAGCTGTTGCCTGAGTCATGTTTTTTCTTTACCTGCTATTTATCAAGAATTGACCTGAAAAGGTGGTAGAAAGATAATACAGTATCATTAATTATATTACAAGTAGACAGCTGCCGCGTAAGAGATGCCCTGAATCACCTTAAGCAATTATTGTTTTTATGCTATATTTTTGGCAGCTGATTGGGCTGATTGGGCTGATTGGGCTGATTGGGCTGATTGGGCTGATTGGGCTGATTGAAAAAAAATGATGCATTTATCCAGATTATATAAAGGAACAATAAACAATGAATAATAGAGGCACAGAAACAGATCTTCCACGCTGGGATTTATCATCCATTTATGCAGGTTTTGATGATATATCTTATAAAAATGATAAACAAAAGCTTTCAGCCGCGTTTCAGGAAGCTTTGGATGCTGTTAAAAAGGGAAAAGCAGTTTCTGCTGATGATACAGATTGGATCAAAACTGCGGTAGAAAAGATAGACCGCGCAAGTGCGCTATATGAGAACATCTATTCCTTCTGTTACGCTCTTTATTCAGTAAACACCAAAGACTCAAGCGCGCTTAAAGAGCTCAACTGGCTTGAGAAGGAAAAACTTTCCCTTTACAAGGCGAAAACTCTGTTCAGGGAAAACTTTACTCTTGCAAAAACAGAGATCGACAAGAGGATTGCCCATCCAGACCATGGAAAAACTGGGGACAGTTTTTATTCTGATTACCGCCTTTTCCTGACAGAAACAGCAGAACTTAAAAAACACCAGCTGTCACAAGAGATGGAGGGGCTGATAGAGGAGATGCTGCAGCCAGGCGCAAACTCCTGGTCAAGGCTGCAGGAAGCAGTTTCATCCGATTTAAGTGTAAAATGGGGGCGCGGGGCAAAAGAGAGAAAAACTGTAACAGAGTTAAGAGCCCTTGCCTTTGATGAGGAGAGAGCCATAAGAAAGAAAGCTTTCAGAAAAGAAATTGAGGCATGGAAAAGCGTTGAAATACCTCTTTCTTTTGCACTTAACGGGGTAAAAGGTTTCAATCTTATCCTGAATAAAAGACGGGGGTGGAAATCAGCTATTGAAAAATCAGCATTTCAGGCCCGCATATCTGAAAAGACTTTAAAAGCTCTTACAGGTGCAATGGAAAAATCACTCCCGGTTTTCCATAAATACCTTAATGCGAAAGCTGTTCTTCTTGGTCTTGAGAAACTTTCCTTTTACGATCTTTTCGCCCCTCTCAAGGAAAGTACACCGCTGCCTGCCGCCCCGGGCAAAGCTGTAGATGAAAAAGCAGGTGAAAGCATAAATTCATGGCCTTTTGAAAAGGGGAAAAAATTCATAATCAGCACTTTCAGAGATTTTTCAGGTGAAATGGGAAATTTCGCGGAAAAAGCTTTTGATGAAAAATGGATTGATGCCTTGCCGCAGAAAGGGAAAACAGGGGGCGCATACTGTATAAATTTCCCCTCTGCCTGCCAGAGCAGGATACTGTGCAATTACATCGGAAATTTTTCTTCTGTATCGACAGTTGCCCATGAGCTTGGACATGCATGGCATGCGGAGATTCTTAAATACGACAGCCATATCCACCAGGATTACCCCATGACTCTTGCAGAGACTGCTTCCATATTTTCTGAAATACTGGTTTTCGATACAGCAATCAAAAATTCATCTCCAGAGGGAAAACTTTACATTATGGAGATATTTCTTCAGGAAATTACCCAGGTAATTGTAGACATCCTTTCAAGGTTCTATTTTGAAAAATCTGTATTTAAAAAAAGGGAAGAGGGAGAACTTAGCTCTGATGAGTTTTCCTCTCTTATGAAAACTGCCCAGAAAAAAACATATGGTAAATCAATTGAAACAAGGTCGTATCACCGGTATATGTGGGCAGTCAAAGGGCATTACTATATCCCATCTTTAAGTTTTTATAACTTCCCTTACGCTTTCGGCCAGCTTTTCGGGATCGCGCTTTACAGAAAATATCTTTCCGACAGGGAAAATTTCCCTTCGCAGTACAAAGAGATACTTAGAATGTCAGGCAGGGCAAGCGCGGAGGAAACAGCTGCAAAAGCAGGATTTAATATCGAAAACGAGATGTTCTGGCTTGACAGCCTTGATTATATCCGTGAAATTATTGATGATTTTTTGAAGTACGCACAAACAGGAGATACCGTGAAATGAGTACACAAGTTGGAATAATAGGCTCTGGAGCATGGGGAACCGCAATGGGCAAACAGATTGCCCAAAAAGGTATTAAAGTCCAGATGTGGGATTTCATGAAAGAGGTTGTTGATGATATCAACAATAATCATCTTAACAGCAGATATCTGCCAGGCATCAAGCTTCCGCCTGCCTTAAGAGCAACTACAGATATATTGGAAGCAGCAGACAACAAGGACTTCCTTATTATTGCCTCTCCTTCTATCTATCTTGTTGATACTGTTAAAAAGTTTCTTGAGGCTAAAGATATCAGGGAAGGAAAAACAACAGTTGGTGTTATCACCAAAGGGTTTGTCCCCTCCCCTTCAGGCCCCAGGCTTATAGTAAGCACTCTTGAGGATTATTTTCCCGGTTTCTACAGAGATAACATTGTTTATATCGCTGGCCCCAGCCACGCAGAAGAGGTTGCGGCAAACAAGATCACAGGGCTGATAAGCGCATGCAGAAACGGCATAAACTCGATCAAATTCAGGGAACTTCTCGCAAACCCTTCCCTTTTTGTTTTTTCATCTATTGATGTAATAGGGGTTCAGACATGCGCCGCGACAAAAAACGTTATAGCCATAGCATTCGGGATGCTTGACGCGTTAAAGGAAAATTCCGACATTTTCGGAGATAATACAGAATCCCTCCTCCTTGCCGCAGGGCTTAACGAAATACAGAAAATAGGAAAAGCGCTTGGGGCAACACATCCTGAAACATTTACATCCATAGCCGGCGTTGGAGATCTTGACGTTACATGCAGGAGCATACACGGCAGGAACAGGAGATTTGGACGGGATATTGTCCTTAAAAACATACTTGATCAGTTTTCAGGGATAGATGACATAATAACCAACATCAGCAAAGTAGGTTACCTTCCCGAAGGGGCGGTAGCTGCTAAATTTGTCAGGCAGATTATTACTCAGCATAAAATAAAACTGCCTATATCAAATATTGTTTACAAAATAATAAACAAGGATATTTCGCCGAAAGATGCCATCACTCTTTTACTTGGAAACACGGCAGAAAGCATGAGGGATGAACTAGTTTAAATGCCATACGCCTCCTCTCAAACAGAGAATCCTGATGCAAGGGTTTTAACCCTCTGCATATCTTCATAGGTAAAACCCTCCCACTCCATGGGAAAAATTGAATTGTTATGGAAAAGGGGGTTTTCTTCTATCGGATAACGGCTTTTCTTGACGCTCTCGTCCCAGAGGGCTGATCCCGGCACAGGTGAATATTCGGAAACGCTTATGCGCACATTAAATGATGAAAGATACCTTACAGTATTTAAAACCTCATCCGCGTATTGGCCGGGAAGCCCGGCAAGTATATAGATAATTATCTCATTTTTCCCGGAAAAACCGTTTTTTTTCAGTTTTTCAATCACGGCAGGGAAAGCATCCTTATCATACTTTCTTCCGTTATTGTTGTGGAACTGGGGGTCAGAACTTTCAAAGCCAAGCCTGATCTCCTGGAAACCGGCCCGCCTCATAAGATTTACAGATTCGCTGTCAAGAAAATCGATATGAACAGCATTCGGGAGATAAAATTTGGCTTTTATCCGGCTTGCTGTAACCTTTTCAAGAAAAGGAAGAAGTATTTTATCTTTTTTAAAAAGAAGAGCATCATCATAAAAAGCAAAATTCACTGTACCGTATTTTTTATGGATAGCAAGGAACTGGTTAAATACAGCATCCGGCGACCCTTCTGAAAATTCCGCTATAATCGAGGAGGCGCAGTAGGCGCATTTCATCGGGCACCCGGTATTCAGGCGGAGAACTGCTGCATCCTTCCACACACTGCTTTCCATCAGATAATCCCCCTCATCGGGATCCGCGCCTGTCCCGTCGCAGCATACAGGCAGCCCTGATCTGAGAAAATAATTATTAAGGTAATCCCACCCTGCCCCTTTTACAACATGATCAGCTCCTGAAGATGCCCTGCAATGTTCCGGCATAAGGGTTGCGTATATACCGCCGGTAAAAACCGGTACCCCGGGCCAGATTTTTTTACATATATCTACTGTTTCAACTACTCCCTTATACCAGTATGTCATGAATGTTGAAATCAGAATAATATCAGGCCTGCGGTCAGATGTGATACCGGAAATAAATGATTCTTCAATAATTCCATAGCGTGAAAATCTTCTTGCGGAGGGAAAATTCCCGTCCGGCATCAAAACCGGCTGCCTGAACATCTTGCCTGTTCCGTTGCTGTGCCTGCGCGGAGGCTTTAAGCGGGATAAAGATAATTTATCGCTGTAGTCAAGCGCGTTGACAAAACAGCACTCCCATCCCCCCTTTTCAAGCCAGCGGCCGATTCTTAAAAGCCCATACGGTTTAAAATAAAGGTCATAAAACGCAAAATCATAAACCGGCGGTATTATCAGCATCGCAAGAGGCTTGCCTGTTTTCACAGCACTCCTGTTTCTCTCTAAATCTCTGGACATTAAAAACAATTCCTGTTATATTTTTTTCATCAGCGGCGCCGTACCCAAGCGGTAAGGGAGAGGTCTGCAAAACCTTCATGCACCGGTTCGAATCCGGTCGGCGCCTTCTTTTTTTATTCGGTAACTTTAATAATCATCCAATTATCATTAAATATCAATTACACCATAAAATTAAAATTATTTGTTGTTTACTTAAAAATATAATATTATCATACTGAACAGGTAAATTCTGTTGGAGGATAACAATAATGAAAAAATATTTAATTGCAATGCTGATATTAACTGCTGCATTTTCAGCAGTATCGGCAGATGGATTTAAAATTGAACGAGCGGTAATTAATTATAAAATTACAGGGACAGACACGGATTTTATTGACAATGGAACTATGGAAATGGCATTTGACAAATTCGGCCAGTACATGTCTACAACAATGAAATCCAGCGAATTAAGTACTACGACAATTATTACGCCTGACAGCCAGTACATGATCAACTGGAATGAAAAAATAGCGATGGATCTTGAATCATTCGGCGAGATGGGCGATATGATGGATGATGATCAATTTGACATGGATATTGATGAAGATGAAATGGGCACACCAATCGGGACAGAAACAATTCTCGGTAAAAAATGCACAATATACCTGGATAAAGATGATGACGGCCAGGTGAAATTCTGGGTATGGCAGGGGCTTCCCCTCAAGGTAGTTACCGAATATGAGGGGATGAAAACAACAATGGAAGCTACATCTGTTTCTACTCCCTCCTCCATACCGGCATCCAAATTTCAGGTCCCAAAAGGGATCGAGATACAGAAAATGCCTTCATTTTCTTTTCCAATGCCCAATATGAACTGATTTTCAAGCAGCCGCCAATAAATGCGCGGCTGCATAATAAACCTCTCATTTTGTAAAAATGAAACCTGGCTCTTATTGCCGGCTGCTTTGCAGCGGTTCAGATTATCTCGTTTCTGTACTTTTTATACCTGGTATAGGCAAGAACTGTATTCGCGTT
>JAVEZE010000016.1:0-24520 GCA_034003145.1 Spirochaetia bacterium | reverse complement strand
GCTGTCTGAATAATTCCTGTCAGAAAAAAACGAATCCATTGGGTAAGATCATTCTTTGTTCGAACCAAAGTCAGATTATCATAATACAAGCCCCTGTTTTTCTCAAAAAAATCGGACAAATATAGTAATGGCTCATCAAGTAGACCATTGGCTACCAGATAGAGGGTAATCAGCAAACGTCCTATTCTGCCGTTTCCATCAAGAAAGGGGTGAATTGTTTCAAATTGATAATGAGCAATGGCAATTTTAATCAGATGAGGGATTTGCAG
The DNA here is from genome assembly GCA_034003145.1 of Spirochaetia bacterium. Lineage (GTDB taxonomy): Bacteria > Spirochaetota > Spirochaetia > CADAEX01 > CADAEX01 > JACKPD01. The sequence goes on along the minus strand of JAVEZE010000016.1, from coordinate 24,251 downwards.
TTCACCTGAGTTCAGAAATTTTTCAAAATCCGATAATAGTTCTCCCAGTTCTGTGTGAACAGGAGGGATAAAGGCAGCGTCTGCCAAGGAGGCACCGCCTATCCAGTTTTGAGAAACCCGAAATTCACCTGGGTTTTTATTCTTTCCTCTGGAGCTGGACAGGAGTTTCTTGTGTATATTCCGTATTAATCTGTTAGAGATTGGCAGCGTTTCGAGTTCTGAAATAGCATAATTCATGGCAGATACATAATTGTTGACCTCTTGCCAGTCATCACGCTTCTCTGGATCAATCTCACTTTCGTCTATCAGTGCTTCCTCGATATTGGTTTTAGTGCCTTCTATTCGACTTGATACAACAGCTTCTTTAGTGACATGCATGATGATAAACATCTTTGTATCAGGTACCAATCGCGAAAAAGAATTTAATTCTCCTAATTTTAATGAGGCCTTCTCTAAAAGCTCATTAATAACCGCATCTTTCCATATAAACGGATGCATGATTTTTTCCGGCATAAAATATTTATATTGATATCCGCTTTGATATGTACCAGCAATAAATTCTTCTATATACACGACACGTCCCTCTTATTTTACTTTACCACAATAAAGTAAAATAAGATAAAACTTATTTTACTTTTATTCATTTTTTTACTCGTATTTCACAGGGTTTTCGGCAATTCTTTCGTTCAAGCCATCTTCTTTTGTTTGTTTTAAATTGTTTTTCACATCAAATCCCCTATTACTTGAGATCACAAATTGCGACCTCAAGATTTTTCTTTTTACTTTTATTTAGGGCGAATTCGCCACAATTTAAACCCAGAATATCTCTTTTCTCCCAAATCCCTACCTTTAGCCGTCAATAAAAATTTCCATATTTTACTTTAACACGGTAAAGTAAAATATGAGAAACCTTGTTTTTCTTTTATTCATTGCCATCTCCGCTTTTAAGGTTTGCAATCATTTCCATAGCTTTCATATCCATTTTAGAAAAGGCAAACCATTTTTTGCCCAAATCTTTCAGACTTGCCCCAAAATGGTAAACGGTGGTTTCATCAATAATTAAAAAGCGGTCGTGTGCTTTGGTAAATTGCTTTACTGTAATTTTTGGATATTGGGCGTTATATTTTTTCAAATCTTGAGCTAAAATCTTTGTTATATTTTTGGTGTAAATACTAACAGATACATTTTTGTTCCGCTTGGTAAAAAGCTGCAAAACTGTTTCGTCAATATAATTATCAATTAGTAAAATTGAATTTTTTGCAGACTTTACAAGATCTGCCACAAAAACATAGGCATCAAAAATCTGTCCATCATAGAAAACACCTTGATTGGGCGGCAAGTTGGTTGTGATCTGCAAATCGATAGAATTTACTTTTTCGGATAAAGAATAAACTGTATTTTCAATGCGGTTCATTCGTTGATTGAGCGAATATCCTTTTAAAAGATAGTCTTTAAGAACTTCGTTTGCCCAAATACGAAATTGTATCCCTCTTTGCGACTTTACCCTGTAGCCAACAGAAATTATCATATCGAGATTGTAATGTTCAACTTGATATGTTTTACCATCTGCAGCAGGTGTCGCAAATTTTGCGACAACTGAAAGTCCTTTAAGTTCTTCTTTTAAAACATTGCTTATATGCTTGCCAATAGTTTTTATATCACGATCAAATAAATCTGCTATTTGTTGCCTATTCAGCCAAACAGTTTCCTTTTCAACTCTGACTTCCAGTTTAGTTGATGAATCATCGCTTTGGTATAATATTATCTCGTTTTTTTCACTCATCTGTCACTCCCGGGGGCGTTGCGGGGGTGTCCCCCGCAGAGGGGGTAGCGGAAGCCACCGCAGGGAGCAGAGCGAGTGAGGAGGGTGGAGCGAGGGGGAGACTTCCCCCACCAATATTATCTTCTTGTCTCATACCAGTTTTACCTTTTTCAGGTTTTCAGTAATCCGGGTATTCAAAACAGCTTCTTTTTTCACCTGCTCTTCAAACTCTGCCTTTAATTGGGTAAAGCGCTCGTTAAAATCAAAATCATCCTCTTCGTCAGCAAGGCCTACATACCGCCCGGGAGTCAGCACATAATCAAGCTCCTTAACCCGTTCCACACCGGCAGAGCAGCAAAAGCCTTTCACATCTTTATAATCACCATCAGGATTGCGCCAGTTATGGTAGGTTTTGGCAACTTCTTGAATATCTTCTTCTGAAAGTTCCAGAGTTCGGCGGTTGATCAGGTGTCCCAGGTTACGTGCATCAATAAAAAGGATCTCTTTGCTTCTATCCCGGTACTTGCCGTTTTTCCGGTTGCGGCTCATAAACCAGAGGGAGGCGGGAATCTGGGTGTTTAAAAAGAGTTTTGCAGGAAGATTTACAATACAGTCAACCAGCCCTTCTTCTATCATCTTCTGTCTGATATCACCTTCTCCTGAGGTCTTGGATGTTAAAGAGCCTTTTGCCAATACAAAACCTGCCTGACCGTTTGGGGCAAGATGATACATAAAATGCTGAATCCAGGCATAGTTGGCGTTTCCCGCAGGAGGGGTTCCATACTGCCAGCGGCCGTCTTTTCGAAGCAGATCACCGCTCCAGTCACTTACATTGAAAGGGGGATTGGCAATAATATAATCTGATTTTAAGTCTTTATGGGCATCGTTTAGAAACGAGCCCTCGTTGTTCCATTTTACCTGTGATGAGTCTATTCCCCGTATCGCCAGGTTCATTTTTGCCAGGCGCCATGTGGTCTGGTTGCTTTCCTGTCCATAGATAGATATGTCATTTAGTTTGCCCTGATGCTCTGTTACAAATTTCTCTGACTGGACAAACATACCGCCGGAACCGCAGCAGGGGTCAAACACTCTTCCCTTGTACGGTTCAAGCATTTCTACCAGTAATTCAACAACACTTCTGGGGGTATAGAACTGGCCCCCTTTTTTTCCTTCTGCAAGGGCAAATTCGCCAAGAAAATATTCAAATACATGACCAAGGATATCAGCGCTTCTTGATTTCGCATCCCCTAATGCAATGTTTCCAATCATATCTATGAGTTCGCCCAAACTGGTGGGATCAAGATTTTGCCGGGCATAAACTTTTGGTAAAACTCCTTTTAAGGATGGGTTTTCCTTCTCAATGGCATCCATGGCATCATCTACAGTTTTCCCTATAGTCGGCTGCTTGGCTTTGGAAAGAAGGAAATTCCACCGTGCCTGGGAGGGAACAAAGAAGACATTTTCTGCCTTGTATTCATCTTTATCTTCCGGGTCAGCTCCTTCATATTCACCGACACCGGCTTTTAGCTTTTCATAGAGTTCTTCAAAGGCATCTGATATATATTTCAGGAATATAAGTCCAAGAACTACATGCTTGTATTCAGCGGCATCGATGTTTTTTCTAAGTTTATCAGCAGATTTCCAGAGCTGCTTTTCCAAAGGCTCTTCGTTGTTGTTCTCTTTTTTCTTAGCCATAAATAATGTCCTTTTTTTCTCATTAGCCCTCTATGGGTTTGATGCGATTCAATGAGCATCAATAGCGTTATGGGCGCGGGAATTTTAAGATCTTTCTGTTTATTTATATCATACTTTTATTGTTCTGGCGCGATTTCGTTTGTAAACTACTTGGGAAGAATAGTCTTTCGTTTACAAAGACTATTCTCTGTCATCCGACGTGTCTGATTTAGAATAAAACTTTGAAATTAATATGTCTGTAATAGGAACTCTCAGCGGATAATTTTAATTCGTCAATATCGAATATTTTTTTAATTGATTCAAGGATGTTTAAAAGATATAACAAGTCATTCTTTTTATTCGGTAACATACCTCATATCCTTTTGAGCTCTATGGAGAATAATCGGATTTGCATATTTTTTTAGTACTAAATCTATTTCTTTATTTGAAAGTTTTTCTAATTCTTTTTTGAATTTTAATAGATTTTTTATTTCGTATGTTTCTGCATCGAGATAAATATCAATATCCATGGCTGCTTCTCCACGTGCAAATGAACCAAATACACCAATTTTATCGATACCATACTTTTTGAGGAGTTTTTTTGATTTTATCGCTTTCTGGAAAGATTCAAATGAATCAATATTCATATTCTGATTATACATTTAATTATTAGCTGAAACAAGCGTAAATGATTTTTAGAGATATTGGATATTTTCTACATAACTGCAGCAGAAAAAGTGCAAATAAAGGGATTTACCGGCTGTTTTATATGGCAGCTATTGCGTCAATTTCTATCAGAAAGCCGTAATGAAGCTCTCCTGTCGGGACTACCGATCGTGCCGGCCTGTGGCTGCCGAAAAAATCAGCGTAAATAGCATTTACCCTGCTCCAGAGCGAGATGTCTGATACATAGACTGTAGTTTTTATTACTTTATCAATTCCGCTGCCGGCCTCTTCAAGCACGGTTTTAAGGTTTGAGAGGGCCTGTTTTGCCTGATCCTCGATTTCTCCTGTAATTTTTTCATTTGTTCCAGGGACAACAGGGAGCTGTCCTGATACATAAACCATACCGCCCTGTATGACTGCCTGGGAGTAGTGGCCGGCGGGAAGGGGAGCTTTATCACTATTAAATAATTTCATGGATATTAACCTCAAATAAATTATACCACATGATTTAATATAATCATCCCCGCAGAAGGGGGATCTATTTGGTTTACTGATTATTTACAGGGTATTTGTGAATATTTGATTTCCGGCAGATCGGCGGTTAAAGATACCTTCTGATAACAGCTGCTACGCCTGATTCTGTATTTAAAGGCGCGACAAGGCCTGCGATTTTTTTAAGGGCATCATGTCCGTTTCCCATCGCTACCCCAAGGCCTGCTTTTTCGATCATCTCGAAATCGTTGAGGTTGTCTCCGAAACACATGACTTCATCAATCTTAATGCCAAGATGCCGGGCAAGGAATTCAACCGCAGCTCCCTTGTTAACCCCTTCAGGTAGTATTTCAAGGTACTTTTTATTGGAGCGCACTATAAAGGGCATGACGGGGCAAAGTTTTTCATATTCCCTTAAGTATCCGGCAAAGAGCAGGTCATCTCCTTCATCATCGTTTCCCGCGAAAAGAATCTTGTTTACGCGGGAGAGGTCTACCTCTGCCATGTCTGATGAGAGATTGGGCAGTATCCCTTCCATATCAGCGTGTACTTTAATGTTATTGGTATACTCTGTGGTATATCCTTCTCCGTCACAATAAAAAATAACTGAGACCGGATAAGATGAAAGTGCTTTAAGGGCAGATTCAGCCTGCTCTCGCGTCAGATGCTTTTCATATATTGTACTGTTGTTTTTAAGATCGACAATTTTGGCGCCGTTATACAAAATCAGGGGAAGATCAAGTGAAAGCTCAGTATGCAAATTAATTGCTGTTTTTTCAATACGCCCTGTGGCAAGTGAAAACAGCCCCCCGGCTTTGCGGTATTCTGCAACTGCTTTTTTATTTTCTTCTGTGATACGGTGGCTGTCATCAAGTAGTGTCCCGTCAACATCAGAGATTATCAATTTATATTTCAATTTTATGTAATCCTTATATCCGGCAGAAAACAGGCTCTCCAATAAAAGGCCAGCCTGTAATTTACCAGTAATCTGCTGTGTTATTTGCAGGTTATCTGCCGTGTAACTAAAAACGCTTTAAAAACCGCTCTGCTGATATTTTTCCGCAATCATTTTTTCAACATCTTTTTTTGTTCTGTCAAACGGCCCTTCCTTTTCCATCTTGAGGCTCGCAAGCGCCGCTGTCCAGATTACCGCTTCTGCCGGCTTCATTGAAAGGCGGCACCCTGAGTATGTTGAAATGCAGGTGTCGCCCCTGCCGCTTCTGCCGATAAGCTCTTTCGGGTGGAATTCTGCCTCATAAAAATCATTGCCGTCATAGATAAGTATTCCTGATTTGTGGGTAAGGACTATTTCAGACGGCCCCATTGTTTTTAGTATCTTTGCCGCCTCGTGCCGGTCCTTTGTCCCAGTCATGAACTCAGCTTCTGCGATATCAACCTTGAAGAAATCAACCATTGGAAGAATCTCTTTCTGCTCTTTCCACTGTTCATATTTTACCGAGTTACCGTATACGACACGGACAAAACCCTGCACATCAAGTGCAAGGTACCTGCATCTTTCTTTCATCGCTTTTATGAATGATTTATCCATTTCACCCAGGAATGAGGGGGCGGCGATAAATACTTTTCCCTTTATATCTTTGATATCGCTTACCTCGAAATGCTCTGCTACGCTTGTTACTGTGAAAATCCTCTCATCAGGGTTTTCTGTCGGATAATCCATTTTAAGGCAGGTTGATTTTTCTGTAAAAACAGCTTTTGTTTTGATACCAAAATTTTCAAGCTCATCAATTACATGGGAATCTTCTTCTGCAAGGCGTGTTACTGCAAGAACATCAAGTCCCAGGGCATGAGTAGCATGAGCTCCGTAGTTAAAGCCGCCTCCATCTACGATCCGCGTCCCCCCTTTTAGCGTAACTATTGTGTCTTTTGTGTAATGCCCTATATGCACCGCATCATATTCTTTGCTTTGCATGGTAATCCTCCAGTCCTGTGTTAAAATTGGTTGTCAATAAAACAACGATTATAGCTAAAACAGATTATATTGTAAATCCAAATTGCATCAAACAGCTTTTTAGACAGGGGTTTTGATAATCTGTCTGTTTTAAAAATCTGTCTTTTCTGTATTCATCAGCGCTGATATTCTCTGGACTGCGCTTAAAAGATAATTGCATTCCCACTCATTCAGCTCGCTGATTTTTTCAGTAAATTCGTTTTCAAAAAGGGAAGGTTTATTTGCAAGGATTTTCTCGCTTTTTTCCGTAAGCGATATGTATTTGTTCCGTTTATCTGCTGATCCTTTTGTAACAATTATGCAGCCTGCCTTTTCAAGACGGGATAAAATATCTGTTACAGTTGCCTGTCTTAACGACGCTTTTTTTGCTATACCTGAAATTGTTATGTCGCCAGAATTTTTAATGATTCTAAGGAGATAAATCTGGGATCCTGTTATCCCGTAAAGTTTGAGCATCTTTTTGGAGTGTATGTCCATTGACTGAATTATTTTTCTAAGCGCTATATTCATTTTAAGCAGGTAGCTGTCATCCATACCATCACTATAGATTTAATTTACCTTGGTATCAATAGATTTTGATATAGGTATTGAATTATTCTTTTAGATATGTATAATGTATAGTATACTATGTATATAACTGTAATAAATATAGACTAATCAACAAAATACTAATAAATAACAGCTATATAGCAGTGTGTACTAAGTATAAAACAGCAACCGGAGGGCAGATGGTAAAGACAAAAAAGAACAGGATTAAGGAATATTTCTATCAGAACATCGAGAAATCGAAATGGAAAGAGTGGGCATGGCAGCTGCGCCATACAATAAGAACCTTAGAAAGATTTGAAGAGCTTACAGGAATAGCTTTTAGCGAAAAGGAGCGGGAATCGCTTGAAGAAACAATAGAGCGTTTCCCTGTCAGCATTACACCATACTATCTTTCACTGATAGATATTGATAACTATAAAAATGATCCTGTTTTTAAACAGTCTTTTCCTGATAAAAGGGAACTTGAGATACTTAAAAATGATATGAGCGATCCGCTGTCGGAAGAGGCTGACAGCCCTGTGGAAGGGATAACACACCGGTATCCTGACAGAGTCCTTTTTCACATCTCCAATATTTGCTCAATGTATTGCAGGCACTGCACCAGAAAGAGGAAGGTAGGAGATATTGATTCAATACCGGATAAAGAGGCAATTTCAAAAGGGATAGAATATATAAGGAACAACAAACAGATAAGGGATGTCCTTCTTTCGGGCGGAGATCCTTTTATGCTTTCGGATAACTACCTTGACTGGATACTTTCTGAGCTTTCTTCAATTGAACATGTTGAAGTACTTAGAATAGGAACCAGAATGCCGGTTGTCCTTCCTTATCGAATAACCGACTCGCTTGTTGAAGTACTGAAAAAATACAAAAACCTCTGGATCAATACACATTTTAACCATCCAAAAGAGATAACAGAAGCTTCGGAAGCTGCTTTGGCAAAACTCGCCGAAGCTGGCATTCCTCTCGGGAACCAGTCTGTGCTTCTTCGTGATGTAAATGACTGTCCCAGACTAATTAAAAAACTGTGCCAGATGCTTGTAAAAAACAGGGTGCGGCCTTACTACCTTTATCAGTGCGACCTTTCAGAAGGTCTTAATCATTTCAGGACATCGGTAGGTAAGGGAGTTGAGATACTTGAAAACATGATAGGACATACAAGCGGATTTTGCGTGCCTACTTATGTTGTTGATGCCCCCGGTGGAGGAGGAAAAATACCTGTTCTCCCCAATTATCTTATTTCGTGGTCCTCTAATAAAATTATCTTAAGAAACTATGAAGGAGTAATAACTACATACACAGAACCCCAGTCCTATCATACAAGCTATTGCGATAACAACTGCAGGGACTGCCGAATTGATTTTTCCGATAGCTGGAAAAAGAACATGGATTCTGTCGGTATAGAAAAGCTTCTTTGTGAATATGACAAGGCAAATACCCTGATCCCCGGCAACAACCCCCGCCTTATGAGAAGGGAGGAAAACGTTGGTTAAAATTGAAAACAGTAAAACTGATATTGTAGAATATATCGGAAAAACTTCCCTTCAGCACGGCATGAACAACAACAGGGTTTACCTGATGAAGCTTGACCCTGATTCCAATAAAAAAAACGTTATTGACTATATAGATAAGCTTTGCATAGAAAACAGATACAGTAAAAGTTTCGTAAAAATCAGGGCCTCGGATTTTCCGCTTTTTTTCCCTGGAGGATACAGGATTGAAGCTTATATCCCCTCTTTTTTCCGTAACGGGGATGACTGCATTTTCGCGTGCAAATATTATGATGATGAAAGGGCTGTTTTCATTGAAACTAAAGCCGGGGAGGCTATAGCCTCTCTCCTCCCTGGAAACAAACCCCATCATGGAAAAGATAAAGCTGATAAGTTTGAAATCAGGAAAGCTGATTTATCAGACATCGCATCTCTTGCCTATTTTTATGGAGAGCAGTTTCCCAACTACCCGTTTCCACTTTCAAGTCCGGAATATCTTGAAAAAACCATGAGAGCAAATGTAGATTATTCTGTAATTACAGATAACGGTGAAATTATAGCATCAGCATCTGCCGAGAAAGACATGACAGAATTAAATGCGGAAATGACTGATTTTGCTGTCATGCCCGGATACAGGGGATACGGCCTTGCAGGGAAACTTATGGTTGAGCTTGAAACTCATCTAAAGAGCGGCCCTGTAAAAACCCTTTATACAATTGCCAGGCTTAATTCACCCGCGATGAACGCAGTTTTTAAAAGCAGCGGTTACAAATACAGCGGCACACTTATCAACAATACAAATATATCAACCGGTATTGAATCAATGAATGTCTGGTATAAGCATCTGCTATGAAATTCGATACTCTACTCTGATAGTCAAAGAAAGATAATCCCGGCAGCGGCGCCCGCGAGGAGGTAGAATACAGGGTTTCCTTTTTTTGCCATATAGAATGTGCCAAGTATGGCAAAAAGGGCAGCTGTCCTTATTGAGAACCATCCCCCAGACGGGAAAAGGTCGAACATGATTACAGAATTGCCGAATATGTAAAGACCTGCGGCTGTTATCATCCCTGCCGCTGCAGGGCGCAATCCTGCAAGAGCATCCTTTACAATGATGTTATCAGCATAATCCTGCATAAACCGCGCTATCAGTATAATTATTATCAGGGAGGGGGCTACAATTCCTGCTGTCGCAATCAGCCCGCCTGTTACCCCTGCCATCTTGAATCCCGCGTATGTTGCCATATTGATGCCGATCGGCCCCGGGGTCGCCTGGGAGACGGCAACCATGTCTATAAACTCTCCATGGCTCATCCAGGCAGAATCAAGAAGCGCTTCCTTAAGCAGGGGAAGGGTCGCAAGCCCTCCTCCAATCGCGAAAAGGCCTATTTTGAAGAACATAGCAAAAAGCTCAAGATGGATCACGGGTTTCCCCTCTTTCTGAAAATATTTCTCCTTAAGCTCCCGGATAAAATACCAGCAGCAGCTGAGGCTGTTACGATTAGAACAGGCGATATCTCAAAGAAAGCCATTCCTGAAAAGGCAGCTATCATGATAACAATACCGGTTTTATATTTTGCCCCTTTCTTAATAAGCCCCGCGACAATAAAAAGAAGCAGTACGGAAACCGCCACCCTGATTCCTGCAAAAGCTTTTTGAACAATTAAAACTTCACGGAATTCTGTAAAAAAAGCTGAGATCATTGTTATTATTATGATTGATGGTGCTACTATCCCTGCGGTGGCAGAAAGTGAGCCGGCAATGCCTTTCTGACTGTATCCCACAAAGGTGGCAGTGTTTACAGCTATAATTCCCGGAGTTGCCTGCCCGATTGCGTAGAAATCGAGAATTTCCTCATCAGTGAGCCACTTTCTTTTATTGACAACCTCTTCTTTAAGCATGGGAAGCATTACATACCCCCCGCCGATTGAAAAAAGCCCTATCCTGAAAAAAATTGTAAAAAGCTTCAGCAGTTTTTTCATAGTGTAATAGTTATATTCTGATCATGTTGTGTCAACTATTTTATGAATGTTCCTTCTTTCAAATCCCTTATCGCGGTTTTTATCTCATCATCTGTATTCATCACTATGGGGCCGTACCATGCAACCGGCTCTTTAAGCGGCTTTCCCGATACAAGGAGAAACCTTCCCCCCTTGCTTCCACCTGTGATCCTGACTGCATCTCCCGCATCAAAGAGTACAAGCTGTTCTTTGGGAACAGCTGTTTTGCCTTTATCTGCGTTATGCGAAAATAAAGCATCAGTTTTGCTCTCTGCAGTTGCCGCGGCTGGTGAATCATCCTCCTTGATTTCAACATCACCTTCGATGATATAGGCAAATACTGTATGTTCATTTTCAAATGAACGGGTAAATGAAATTCCGGCAGGCAGGGTTATATCAAGATATTCAGGTTTTATCGCGATATCTGCAACCGGCCCTTTTACTCCGTTTACCTCTCCGCTGATTATTTTAATCTTTGTCCCGTTATCAAGTGTGAGTTTTGGTATGTCGCTGTTTTTTACATCCCGGTAAAGCGGTTTACACATTTTTTGGCTGCGGGGCAGGTTCGCCCAGAGCTGGAATCCCCACATCAGCCCCTTATCATCACCTTCAGGCATCTCCTCGTGAATAATGCCGCTTCCGGCTGTCATCCACTGAACATCCCCGTCAGAGATTGTTCCGCTGTTTCCCAGGCTGTCACCATGCCTGACATCACCGTAAAGCACATATGTTATTGTCTCTATCCCCCTGTGGGGATGCTGTGGGAAGCCTTTGATGTAGTCCTCCTCTTTATCGGAATGAAAATCATCAAGCAGCAGGAACGGGTCTGTCAGGGTTGTATCGTTATTGCCGAAAATTCTTTTGAGTTTGACTCCCGCCCCTTCAAGAACTCTCTGTCCTTTGAAAATTTTTTTGACTTTTCTGAATTTTTCCATTGCTATCTCCTGTTTGGTTTTGTTTGTTTTATCTGCAGAACCATAAATATGTTATTAAGCACTGATCCCCTTTATCATCAGATCCTGTTTTTGCAGCTGCTGTAAAGCCCTTCAAAGAAACGGGCCGCGTTTATTCCAAGCGTCCTGGTGCGGTAGCCGCCCTCCTGGACTATCAGAATCGGTAGCTTCAGGGATCCTATAATCTGTCCGTTTAACCTGAAATCTTCTGCCTTAAGCGGCCATGTTCCTGTAGGATCTGCTTTTGCTGTATCAAGGCCGAGAGCCAGTACCAGGAAACGGGGGGAGAATTTTTTTATCGCGTTTAAGGCTTTCTGAAGCGTTTCCCTGTATTTTTCAGGGGTTATAGTCTCAGGCAGAGGCAGGTTGAGGTTAAATCCTTTTCCCTCTCCCTCCCCGGTTTCATCGGCAAATCCTGAAAAGTGGGGATAGGCAAATTTGGGATTTCCATGGATGGAAACTGTAAAAACATCAGCGCGGCTGTAGAAAATATCCTGTGTCCCGTTGCCGTGATGAAAATCAATATCAAGGATCGCAACTTTACCGGTTTTGCTTAAGAACTGGGCAGCTACCGCAGCAGAGTTGAAGTAACAGAACCCTCCATAGGAGCGTTTTTCCGCGTGATGTCCCGGAGGGCGGACAAGCGCGTATGCAAGTTGTGAACCTCCGAGAATCAATTCAGCCCCTGTAACAGCGCAGTTAACCGCACCGCGCGCGGCAAGCCAGGCGTTTCTGTTAATCGGGGTAAAGGTATCTATGCAGTAATAGCCTACCTGAAGCTCTGTATCCTTGGGAGGTCTTTTAAGGTTACGGATAGGGAATATGATGGGATAGATTGATTTATTCGGTGGAAGCTCTGCGCAGATTTTCCTTAAGTATTCCACAAAGTGGGGATCATGCACCTCCCTAAGTGTTTTTTCACCTGTGCGGCGCGCGGGAATGCGGGTGAATAAACCGGTTTTATCAATCTCTGTAAGTATTGTTGATATCCTGACTGGCGCTTCTACATATCCCCGTGTTTTTACGTGATGTATATCATGTCCTTTGTTTACTATAAGCTGGATGGAAAGGCCTGGAACTGGCGTGACAGCAGGCAGGACTTTTGGTGTTTTTGTATACCTGCGCTCGCGCAATTTGCAGGGATCGTCCTTGAAAGATTTTACTACCTCATTTATCTGGTTATCAGGAATAAGGTCCCCGTATTTTCTTTCAAGTATTGCTTTTACCGCTATTCTTACTGTCTTGCGGTCAAGCAAGTCCTCCCTTCCAAGGTCGTCAAACATCAAATAATATAAATCCTGATCGCCAGGATGCACTGGCGATGCGTATACATTATTGATTATGGGACGCACTCCGAGCCTTTCATAGAATTTCAATCTTGCGCGGTTCTGGGCCAGCAGGGCAGGGTCTTTTATAATTTCAGGATCATCCACGCTGCACTCGAAAAAAAGCCCTTTTAACTTAAGCCCTTTTGCCTCCTCCCTCACCTGGTCGTAGAGTATGCCGCCAACGCCGCCGCCGGTTTTCCCGGGCGCTGTCGATATAAGCTCAAGGCAGCCTATTTCCACATCGCTCATATGCAGAAGCATTGCAAAACCTCTTACCTTTCCTTTCCCGTTTTCCGCGACAAACAGTATTGAGCGGTAGCGGTATTTGAGGGGATTGTGAAGCTGTTTTGGAATTTTATCGAAATCTTTTTTTCTGGCAAGAGGAAACTGTGCTCTTAGAATTTCCCTGACCTGCTCTATAGTATCATGGTTTGCGGGAGATGTCATATCGTAAATTTTTCTTATTTTAAACATAATACATTATATTATAGAGTATCAGTTCAGGTTTTTACAAGCTGATCCCTTGCTGAGTTGCTTATAAAAAAACTGCCTCAGATTATCCTGCGACAGTTTGTTTGTTCCGTGATGTGCAGAATGTTATGTTAATTCAGTTTGAATCCGTAACCAATATTGAAAGATATTTTCCTTTCCTTGACATCATCAATATCACCATCTATATCTGTAAGTCCGAAAAATACTCTTCCATCAAGAGCAAGGTATCCATTTCCCATCGGGATATCATAACCTGCTCCGATTACAAGACCGGTATTCATGTCAGAGGTATCATCATCTTCAGATTCTTTGGTTCCGTCAACTTCATATTCCCATTCTGAATCGCCAATAGGCATGAAAATACATAATCCGCCGAAAAGGTTGAAATTATCTATATGATATTTCAACAGCACAGGGATATCCAGTCCTCCCTGCGATATCTGTGCGTAATCACTTCCGTCTTTTATCTTGATTTTGTTCGCAGTAAAATATATCTCAACCTGCAGAGATAGAGCTTCAGAAAATCTGAAGTTTGAAAACGCGCCGAAGTTTCCGCTCAGTGCTGTAGCATTATCAGCTTCAACCCCGGTCTCAGCTTCGAATCCATCCAGATAGTCATCAACGCCTGACCCGTATGCTTTACAGAAATTGAGCCCCAATTTCGGCCCGAGATAATAATCAGTTGCGAAAATTGCTGAAGGAATAAGGCAGAGTAGTAAAATGACAATAAATTTTTTCATTTTTAACACTCCTTGTTTTAATGATAATTAATTATCAGCCACATGTTATTGAATGTCAAATAAAAAATGTCATGACCCTGATTTCCTATTGCGGAAAAAACCAGAATTGATAAAAAAAGGAATGTTTACAATTATCTAAAATGCTTCCCTGAAAATAAAATAGGTTTTAAGCCCATCTTCGCTGAGGCCGAAATCAAGCCGGATTGCTATATGTTTTTCCCTGTTTACAAGAAACCGTAATCCTCCGCCCCCTGCAAAGTGATAGTCAGCAAATGTTGTAAGTTCTGCGATATCTTTTTCCACTATTCCGGTTGAAGCAAAAACAGCACCTGCCAGAAAAGATATAATAGGAAAGCGGTATTCACCCTGAAAGGAAAGGCTGTTTTCATCTGTGAATCTCCCTTCCGGAAGGCCTCTCATAATTGTCGCCCCTCCAAGCTTGCTCATCGACTGAAAAGGAACACCGTCTGTGTTTAATTCAATTACACTCTGGAACGCAAGTACGTGCTTGCCTGTTATCCCCTGATAATACCTGACATCAGCCTTGAAACTGGTATAATCATAATCGCTCCCGGCAGAGGTACTGCTGATCAGGGATGATCCTTCAACAAGAAATCCTTTCGTAGGATAAAATGTGCTGTCTGTTGTATCATAGATCAGCCTTATTCCAAAACCTGTTTCTATTCCGCCTTCTGTCCCTTTAAATCCTCCCCTGTCAATAATACCGTTATCCTCAGTTTCAATAATATCGATACTTCTGAAAAGAACCTGCGGGCCGATAAAAAGATCCTGGTTTAATTTTCTTAATAATGAAACTTTGGCAAGAAACTCTTCTGCTGTAAAAATTTCAAGATCGCTTTCTTTTGCCTCCTGTCCGATTCCCCAGAAATCCTCATTGCTGTTGCTGTAGGAAAAGTTACCCAGAATGCGGAAGTTCTCTGATAAAACCATGTCAGGACTGAGTGCTATTGTTTTCTGCCCTTTCAGGGTAAGGAGACTGGCAAACCCAAGTTGATCAGTTTCCCTGTCTTCTCCAATAGTTACATCACGGTATGCAAGGAGAAAGGCGCCCCCTCCCCAGCTTGTATCAGGTGTATAAAAAGGTGCCGCGATAGGGACAAATCCCCATTTGCCTCTTTGTACCTCAGCGTGCAATGAGGTTGATAAAGCAAATAACAATAATATAAATAGAACTTTTGCATTTTTCCTGATTTTTAACATGCATAGAAAATGCATAAAAAAAAGTTATTTGTCAATTGAAAAAAGTATTTAAGAGTTTGACACTGCGTTATTGATTGTTAAAAAGGTAGTTATTAAAAGGTTTTTTACTCTCCACCCGAATTTGAAAAAGGTAATTGATTCGCTGTGGAAATTATGTGACTACCGGGGAACTTTTCTTAAAACTACAGGGTGCCTTAATGAGAGGGCTGTAGTTCCGCTATAAAATCATATCCTGATTCCACTACATTGAATGAAGAAAACTCCTGCAGCTGAAGGAAAAAAGCTGCAAAGTATTAAAATTCAATTATATTATCGCGAAGTCTTTTGACACGGAATTCGCCGTTGGTTATTTTATCACCGCTGTAATCGATACCTGAGAATGTCCCTGAAATAACGCCGTCCAAATCTCCAATTTTAGTCACAGTATATTCTGTATCATAATCACAACTCCAAACCGTAACCCCATTAATACGAATTCTTGATGGCTGCCCTCCTGAATATTTTCCATCTGTATCATTTATGGCAAGAGTGCAAGTAGAAGCAATGGATTTAAAATCAGCCAGAGCAAATGGTCCGCACCTGCAATAATAAAAATAACAGGATCTTCTTTATCGTCATTTATATCAATAGTTCTAAACCCGCAGGCCTCCCCTGAATATGTGTTCCCTTCATTATCACTTGAAATACCGGATGTAAACTCATAATCAGTTTTGTTAAGATTAAATTTAACATAATAACTTTCGCTGTCATCTTCCTCTTTACATCCTGAAAAAACAGACAAAAAAACAATAAAAAACATTAAAAATATTAACTTGAAAAAATTTCCTGAAGTCATTTTAAAACTCCTATATTTAATATCATTTTTTCTCATTAAGGCATAATTAATTATATTACTTGCTATAAATTTTGTAATTTAAATTTTTTTTTGGGGAATTAATTTTTTGTCTAAAATAGAATTTGATCAACAAAATTATAGTCTGGTGAGTATTATAAATACTCATCAGACTATGTTTGCCATTTTAATCAGAGCACTTTTAACGCGGAATCGTAGTCAGGTTCGGTAGTAATTTCCGGAACAAGTTGTGTGTATTTAACTTTTCCTTCAGGATCAATAACGACGACAGCTCTTGCAAGAAGCCCCTGAAGCGGCCCGTCAGCAATCCTTAAACCGTATTTTTCCCCGAATGAGAGAGCTTTCATTTCACTTAATGTTGTTACATTTTTTAGCCCTTCCGCGCTGCAGAATCTCTCATGCGCGAATGGAAGGTCGCGTGATATGCACAGAACCGCAGCCCCTTTTTTTGTTCCTGCTATTTCGTTGAATTTTCTCACAGATGCGGCGCATACTGATGTATCTATACTGGGGAAAATATTAAGGACTACTGTCTTTCCCTTAAAATCACTTAATTTTACATCGCCAAGATCGCTTCCTGTCAGTGTGAAATCCGGTGCTTTTGTCCCTGATGCCGGCAGTGAGCCGGAAGTGTTTACCTTGTTTCCTTTTAAACTAATTACAGCCATAATTTACCTCTCTTTTTTAATTATAATTTAAATATAATCAACTGAATCATAAAATACAAAAAAATCCTGTCTGCGGCAATTAAAATCATACTAAAATACTATGAAATACCCTTGATAATCATTTGCAACAGCATTATTTTTTATGATAGAGTGCTTTTCCATTTAGGAGAAGTGTTTCAGGACTGGAGGACAAAATGCAGGATGTTAAAACAGATAATACAAGAAAGGAAGTACTTGGAATAAAAGGGATGCACTGCGCAAGCTGTGCCGCGAATGTTGAAAAATCTGTCAGGAAAATTCCCGGTATAAAAGATATAAATGTCAATCTTACAGATGAAAGAGCTGATATCTGGTGGGAATCCGGAAAGGTAAGGATTTCTGATATACGGGAGGCGATTACTAAAGCAGGCTACATTCCGGTTGAGCTTGAGGAAAGCGATGAAAAAGAGATGCGAAAGAACAGGGAATTAAAGGAAATGATAAGGGATTTTATAATCTCTGCAGCAGCTGCCATTCCCCTTTTTTATATTGCAATGGCTCCGATGACAGGGCTTAATCTCCCATTCCCGTCTTTTATTGAGCCGATGATGCATCCCTTTAACTTCGCGCTTGCAAGTTTTCTCCTTGTGCTGCCGCCGCTTTATGCAGGAAGAAGGTTTTTCACAGCCGGTATCCCTGCCCTTTTCAGGTTAAGTCCCAATATGGACAGCCTTGTCGCAGTCGGCACATCAGCCGCAGTAATCTACAGCACTATAAACCTGGTTTTGATTGCTTTAGGAAGAGTATCAGCAGTGGAGCAGCTATATTTTGAAACTGCGGGGGTTATCATCACATTGATACTTCTTGGAAAAATACTTGAAAGCAGGGCAAAGAGAAAAACAGGACGTTCAATAAAAGCGCTTATGAATCTGACCCCGGAGAACGCGATACTTATGGCTGATGGCAAAGAAGTGGAAACAGCTGTATCTGATCTTGAACCGGGGGATTTAATCAGGGTAAAACCTGGCGGAAGAGTTCCAGTTGACGGTGTTATCACAGAAGGGTACAGCGCGGTTGATGAATCCATGCTTACAGGGGAAAGCCTGCCGGTTGAAAAATCTGCAGGCTCAGCTGTTACAGGGGGAAGCATAAACAAAACAGGTAGTTTTATTTTTAAAGCATCCCGTGTCGGGCGCGATACTACACTTGCCAGGATTATAAAGCTGGTGGAAGATGCGCAGAACAGCAAAGCTCCAATCGCGCGTCTTGCTGATGAAGTTTCCGCATGGTTTGTCCCTGCGGTAATGGCTGCAGCGCTGATTTCAGCAGGTGTATGGATGATTACGGGCGCCGGAATTCCTTTTTCCATGACAGTTCTTACCGCGGTACTCCTTATAGCCTGTCCATGCGCACTCGGCCTTGCAACACCAACTGCAATAATGGTTGGAACAGGGCGCGGGGCTGAGCTTGGAATACTTGTAAAGACAGGTGAGGCGCTGCAGACTGCGGCAGGGATTAACGCTGTTATTTTTGACAAAACAGGAACTCTTACAGAGGGGAAACCTGTTGTTACAGATATTATACCGCTCCGGATGAGTGAGGATGAGTTTCTCTCATTGCTGGCATCAGCTGAAGTCTCATCCGGCCACCCGCTTGCTGAGGCTATTGTCCGTAAAGCAGAAGAAAAGAAACTTGAACTGTTGGATACATCAGATTTTAACGCAATACCCGGAGGCGGGATTAAAGCAGTTGTAAACGACAGGCAGGAAAAAGTGGAAATGCTTGTTGGAACAAGAAAACTGCTTGCCAGGGAAGGGGCTGCTCTTGACTCGCCTGAGGCTGAAAAACTGATTAAGCAGGGAGAATCTCTTGCCGAAGAGGGGAAAACCCCTATTTATATGGCTGTAAAGGAAAGCAGCAGCTGGAAACCTGAAGGGCTCATTGCTTTAAGAGACAGCCTGAAACCGGGGAGCAGGGAAGCGGTAGAAGAACTTAAAAAGATGGGGATAAAATCTTTCATGCTTACCGGGGATAATAAAAAAGCGGCAGAAGCTATTGCCCGCGCAGCCGGGATAGATGAAGTGCGCTCTGAAGTGCTTCCCGGAGACAAGGCATCTGAAGTCGAGCGTCTTAAAAAAGAGGGGCTGTTAGTCGCAATGGTAGGAGACGGCATAAATGATGCCCCTGCTCTTGCTGCCGCTGATGTAGGTATTGCGATAGGCAGCGGAACAGATGTAGCAATAGAAAGCGCAGACATAATCCTTGTAAAAAGCGATGTGAGGGATGCGGCTGCGGCAATCAGGCTCTCCCGCGCGGTACTTGGTAACATAAAGCAGAATCTTTTCTGGGCTTTTGCCTATAATGTACTGCTGATACCGGTTGCCGCTGGTGTTCTTACCCTTTTCGGCGGCCCTCTTTTGAACCCGATGTTTGCGGCAGGTGCGATGTCGCTCTCTTCAGTTTCAGTGGTTAGCAATGCATTAAGGCTAAAGCGTTTTAAAAAATAAAAAAGGAACAGGTATAATAGGCTGTGTTTATTATGTACTGAATGTTGTAAGTAATGCCTTTAGGCTAAGGAGTTTCAAGAAATGATAAGCAGAGAAAAAAATCAGGTGCGCTTTGTGTACTGAAAAAATATATTGACTGAATGGGGTTTTTAGTCTTAATATACTACCAAGTTAGTCTGAATTATTACGTATGAAATATAAGGAGGCCGCTATATGGCAGATAAAAAATACAGGTTTGAGACATTATCGCTTCATGCGGGGCAGGTTCCGGACAGCAGTTTATCCCGGGCAGTACCCCTTCACAGGACAAGCTCCTATCTGTTTAAAAGTACAGAGCATGCAGCCAGTCTTTTTGAATTAAAGGAACTCGGCAATATTTATACCCGCCTCGGCGGGCCGACCCAGGATGTACTTGAACAGCGGATAACTGCCCTTGAAGGGGGAGTAGCGTCAGTCGCGCTGGCATCAGGCACAAGCGCTGTAAACTACGCGGTAGTTACAATAGCGAAAACGGGGGATGAGATTGTCTCGGCCAACAATCTTTACGGCGGAACATATACAATGTTTGACTCTATTCTTCCCAATTTCGGGATAAAAACAAATTTTGTCGATCCGAAAAACCCTGAAAATTTTGAAAAAGCAATAACGGCTAAAACAAAGATGGTCTATGTTGAGACAATGGGAAATCCTGTTCTTGATTTTACAGATATAAAGGCGGTCGCAGATATTGCCCATTCTCACAACATTCCTCTTGTGGTGGATGCTACATTTACAACACCCTATCTTCTTAACTCGATTGAGCATGGGGCAGATATTGTAATCAACTCGCTTACCAAGTGGATAGGGGGGCACGGCACAGCTATCGGCGGGATTGTAACAGATTCAGGAAAATTTGACTGGAAGAAGGGTAATTTTCCCATGTTTAACGAACCTGACCCCAACTATCACGGCCTTAGGTGGGCCCATGACCTGCCGCCTCAGCTTGCACCTGCAGCCTTTGCCCTCAGGCTCCGGACAGTCCCTTTAAGAAACCTGGGCGCGGCAATTTCACCTGACAATGCATGGCTTTTTATCCAGGGGGCAGAAACACTTGCCCTGCGTATGGAGAAACACTGTGAAAACGCACAGAAAGCTGCGGAGTTTCTCTCCAAAGACAAGAGGGTACAGTGGGTAAGATATCCCGGGCTTCCAGGAGATCCGTCCCATCAGACTGCGAAAAAATATCTTAAAAAAGGGTTCGGAGGCATGGCTGTTTTCGGTATTAAAGGGGGATATAAAGCTGCGGTAAAGTTTATTGACAATATAAAGCTCTTCTCTCACCTTGCGAATGTGGGAGATGCAAAGAGCCTTGTTCTTCACCCGGCATCTACTTCACATTCCCAGCTTACTGAAGAACAGCAGCGATCAGGAGGTCTCACGCCAGACCTGATCAGGCTTTCGATCGGTCTTGAGCATATTGATGATATACTTGAAGCGCTTGATGAAGGGCTTGCTGTTTCCCAGAAATAAAGGGGGGAGCCTGAAAAATCCAGCAATGGATTTATAAAAAAAGTTTTCTTCCAAGCTCCCAAATCATAGGAATAAATGTGGCTGGCAGCATGTTGGCTACATTTATTTTTTTTATCCCGAGCAGGTTTAATCCTATGCAGAAAATGAGGGCAGAGCCTGTCATCGACATCTGAATAAGTACCTGGTCTGTAACAAGAGGGCGTATAAAGGTAGCGGCTGCTGTAATGGCACCCTGATAGACAAGAATGGTAACAGCTGAAAGCATGACTCCCGCGCCGTAGGCTGATGCGAAAATTATAGAGGCAATCCCGTCAAGAAAAGATTTAGCAAAGAGAGTGGCAGGGTTTCCTGTCAGCCCGTCTTCAAGCGCCCCGACAACTGCCATGGCACCGACACAGAAAAGGATGCTTGCGCCAATAAACCCTTCGATAAAGTGGGAATCCCCAGGTTTTGCCAGTTTTCTCATTGCATAGTTTCCTATAGCATCAAATCCTTTATCAATTTTAAGGAATTCGCCTATTGCCGAGCCTATGACAATGGAAATGATCAGCATCATGATATCTGCCCTGTCAAGCATACCGTCAGGTTTTACCCTGAATACTCCAGCAAGTGTTCCTGAGATACCGATAAAGATTACAGCAATCCCAAGGCCGTCAGTTATTATATTTTTTATTCTCTCTGGAAAACCTTTTCTTAAAAAAAGCCCGATAGTGCATCCGGCAATTACTGCCAACGCGTTAACAAGTGTACCCAAGCCGGTCATATAATTCTCCAATAATAAAAAAGTTTATAAAATCAATATTTAACCCTGAAAACTTGAAAGAAATCAAGGCAAAATTGGTTTATAATAGATGTTATGTACAGGATTGCAGCAGATTTTATACTGATTATCCATTCCCTTATTGTTTTATTTATAATCGGGGGTTTCCTTTTTATCTCTGCCGGCATCATCATGAAAAAAAGATTTGTCAGCAGATTCTGCTTCCGTTTTATCCATCTGCTTGCAATTTTTTACATTATTGCGGAAACCTGGATCGGCAAACTGTGCCCGTTAACCGATCTTGAAAGTTTTTTCAGGGAAAAAAGCGGGATGGAGTCCTATTCTGGTACTTTTGTAAGCCACTGGCTCGGAAAGCTTATATATTATGATTTTGATCTTGCAGTATTTCAGAGCGCCTATACAATTTTCGGCATACTTGTTCTTCTTCAGTGGGTAATAAAGCCTCCGGATTTCCCTTTTAAAAGAGGGCGGATAAATAAATAATTTTTGCCTCAGCAGAATAATTAGTTTGCTGAATATATCTTTTTATCATTATATTGGTCTTATGAAAAAATTACATTCAAAATTTATTTTAAAGAATTTATCACTCAGGAACAGGATTGTTATGCCGCCGATGTGCATGTACTCAACCGATGAAAGCGGGGAAGCCAAAGAAGAGTGGCACATGAATCACTACGAGACACGCTCTGTCGGCGGGGCAGGGCTTATTATTGTTGAGGCAACAGCAGTTGAGAGCCGGGGGCGTATATCAGCGCGGGATCTTGGAATTTGGGATGACAGACACATCAAAGGGCTTTCTGAAATTGTTGCCAGGGTAAAACAGCATGGAGCTGCCGCGGGAATTCAGCTTGCCCATGCCGGCAGAAAATGTACAGTAAAACATGAAGATGTTATTGCCCCTTCGCCTCTTAATTTTGATTCTGCAGATCACTCATATTCAAATCCCAGGGAAATGGATGAAAATGATATTGAAACTGTAATAAAAGGATTCAGGAAAGGGGCAGAGCGCGCCCTTGATGCCGGTTTTGACATTATAGAAATCCACGGGGCTCATGGATATCTTATAAACGAGTTTCTCTCGCCAATCACAAACAAAAGAAACGCTCCATACGGGGGGACTTCCCAAAACCGGTCACAGTTTCTGCTGGAAATAATCAGGGAAGTAAGGAAGGTCTGGCCTGGTGAAAAGCCGCTCTCGCTCAGGATTTCGGCAAAAGATTACATCGAAGGGGGGAATGAGGCGGAAGATCTTGCTAAGATGGTAAACATTGTGAAAAATGAAGGAATAAATATCATTCATGTAAGTTCAGGCGGAGTTGATCCTGCAGCTTCTGTTCATCCCTTTCCCGGTTACCAGATACCTGCCGCGCAAACTATCAGACTCGAAACAGGGCTTCCGGTAATTGCAGGAGGGCTTGTAACATCAGCCGCGATGGCGCAGGAGATAATAGGAAACGAAAGGGCAGATCTTGTTTTTTTGGGAAGGGAGCTGCTTCGAAATCCCTATTTTCCCCTGCAGGCGGCAAAAGAGCTTCGAAGTGAAATTGATTACAGACCTTTTCAGTATGAAAGGGGATATTTGTGATTGTTTTTGCACTTTAAGAGATAAGCGCATATAATTAAAGACAGGAGGCAGTATTATGGAAAAGATAATTTTAGAAAAACCTGATCTCAAACCTGGTGATAAAACTACAATTCAGAAAAAAGTCACAGAAGAAGATACTGCGTTAAAATACGGTACGGGAAAGTTAAGAGATCTTCTTGCAACCCCGAGCCTTGTCGGGCTGATGATAGAAGGATCTGTTCAGCTTATTGACAAAAAGCTTCCTGACGGATTTATTTCAGTTGGAAAGCAGACCTATGTTGATCATGAAAAGCCGACAATAATTGGTGAAAATGTAAGTGTAACTGTTGAAATTACTGAAATTGAAAATAACCGCTATCACCTTAAAATGACAGCTCATGATGAATCCGGCATAATTGGCCACGGCAAGCATATAAGAACAATTGTCAATGAAAAATGGCTGATGCTGAAAATTAAGAAACAGAAAAGCCTACTGGCCAGTTTGAATTATTAGAATAATAGACTTTTAAAGATACCTTATTTTATCAGTAAGCCCTGCTGATAAAAAAAACACCGGTAATTATAAGCGCAGCTCCGATTATTTTAAACAGGTTAACCGGCTCACCAAGAAAAACAGCAGATGCGATAATTACCCCGATGTAGGATATGCTTGCCGCAGGGTAGGCAATGCTTAAGGGCAATATTTTTAATACATGAAGCCATATTACAAAGCTTGCGATATAGCATAATCCTCCGGCAATTATCGAATAACTTGATATTATATTCCTGAATGTTACTGCCTGAGTCTGCATCAGCCCTTTTTTCATCAATACCTGCCCGCAAAGGGTGAAAGAGACTGTCAAAAGCAGCAGCAGAAAACTTTTTAAATTCAATTTTGGTACCTTTAATCCATTAATCCATATTTTACAAACACGGTAGTTATTTCATAATACCCTGAAATTTTTATTGTCAATAAAGTTTAAACCTAAAATGCCCAGTTATCAATCAGGATTAATCTGTTATCGGTTTCCTCCCCGCAGCTGGCAGTTCT
>JAVEZE010000015.1:0-25122 GCA_034003145.1 Spirochaetia bacterium | reverse complement strand
TTTTTTTAAATCTATTATTATTATCATAAATTTCAGAAGGATAAAGAGTTACTTCGTAAAACGAATCTTCAATTTTCCATTTTTACTTTTCAAGTTTTTCAAGTGCAGGAAGAATGGAATCATATTCCCTATTTTCATTAAAGGTAAGCTTTTTTTTCACAGCGCCTTTCTCGCCATCCTGCCTGCCGGCAGCCTTCGAGTGCACTGTCCGTGCCGTGCGTGATTCTGATTTTTTCTCTTCTTCCTCATCCTCATGATAAGCGCTGTAATTACCTGTAAATCCCTTAATGCTGCCGGTTCCGTCAAACAGGAAAAGATAATCTGTAGTTCTGTCAAGGAATGCCCTGTCGTGCGAGACAATCATGACACACCCCTTGAAAGCGATTATATATTCCTCAAGCTTTCTTAGAGTCTCAAGATCAAGATCATTGGTCGGCTCATCCAGAACAAGAAAATTAGGATTTCCGGAAAGTACTTGTAAAAGATAAAGCCGCCTCTTCTCCCCGCCTGAGAGACGGCCAAGTTCCATTCTGTGGTATGAAGGGGGGAATCCGAACATATCAAGAAACTTCGCGGCAGAAATTAGTGATCCGTCTGCCATAGCAATAGTTTCAGATTCTTTTTTGATGAAATCAAGTACAGTGGAGTTTGTCTTGAGAGGCCTGCTCATCTGGTCATAATAGCCGAATTTTGTATTTATGCCGGGATCAAGAGTCCCGCTGTCGGGAGTGAGGGCTGATGTAAGGAGGTCTAGAAATGTTGTTTTCCCGCTGCCGTTAGGGCCTACAAGCCCTATTCTTTCTCCGCTTTTAAAGCTGTATGTAAAAGGGCTTATCACTTCCCGGCCGTCATAGGATTTAGATATATTTTTCACTTCAAGAATCTTCTTGCCAGCTCTTCTGTTGGATGAGGTAAAATCAGGATTCTCAAGCGGTTCTTTAGTTTGTTTTTCCATCAGATCCGCAATCCGCTGCTGCCGTCCCCTGTCTTTGGTTGTCCTTGCCCTGGCACCCCGCTTTAGCCATTCAAGTTCTCTTTTTAGTATAGATTCAATCCTGTTCTGTTCATTACGCTGAGAAGCAATCCTCTCTTCCCGTTTTTCAAGAAAATATGAATAGTTACCCTGGTATTTATAAAAGCTCCCATTTTCAAGCTCAAGTATGGTGCTGCAGACAGAATCAAGAAAATACCTGTCATGGGTAACAATTATAAATGCCATCTTTGCTGAGGAGAGGTTTTTTTCAAGCCATTCTATTGTTTTAATATCAAGGTGATTTGTAGGCTCATCAAGTATTAAAAAATCAGGTTTTATTGAGAGAACTCTTGCTATGGCAGCTTTTTTTATCATACCGCCGGAGAGACTATCCATAACAAGTAGAGGATCTTTAAGCCCTAATTCATTTAAGATTGATATATAATCTTTTTCCATGTCCCACCCGCTCAAGGAATCAACCTCTGCTGTAAGCTTTTCAAGCTTTTGTTTATTTTCATGGTTATGGGAATATTCTTCAAAACATTTTTTATATTCAAGGAGCAGCGATGGGAGATATCCCCCCTGTTCGTACAGATATTCCTTTAATGTGCACCCCGGCCTGAAAGAGGGATGTTGACTTAAGAATTCAATCCTTGCCCCGCTGTTTACAGAAACAGTTCCTTCATCAGGTAAAAGCTCCCCTTTAAGAAGGCGCAGGAATGTTGTTTTCCCGCTTCCGTTTTTACCGATAAACCCGATCCTCTCTTTCTCATCAATCCCGAGAGAGATATTATTGAAAAGAGGATTGTCATGCATTGTGTATGAAAGTTTGTCGATTGATATCAGGTTCATGGCAGTTGATAATACCCGGGAACAGGAGGTTCTGGAAGAGGTTTGTCTATTTTCCAAGCAACTATTTTCCGCAAGTAATTTAAGTTATTCTTTTTTCTTTTTATCTGTGCCTGGTGTAAGAAATGTTATAAGGTCTTTATATTTTTCCTCGATAAATGCTCTTTTAATTTTCAAGGTCTGAGTCAGTTCCTTTCCAATAATAAAATCATTATGGACCGGAAGTATTTTTGATATAAATTCAAACGGCTTAAAGCCCTGTTCTTTTGAAATAAGGTTGTTGACCTCTTTCATCAGAATCTCATAGACAACATCATTTTCTATTGAATATTTACCTTCTGTTTTTAAAATATTGGCTGATATTTTAAGCTCTGATGCTAATCGCATAAGCTCTTCTTCATTTATTGCAACAATCGCGGTGAGCTGTTTGCTGTCCTGCCCCAGGACTACAGCATGGTCAATATAGATGCTTTCCTTAATTTTATCTTCAATCGGTTCAGGCTCAACATTTTCCCCGCCCATAAGCACAATAGTATCTTTATCCCTTCCCACAATAAGGAATTCCCCATTTTCGGTTTTTATTGATAAATCACCTGTATTAAGCCATCCGTTTTCATCAAGCACAGCTGCGGTTGCTGCCGGGTTTTTATAATATCCCATCATTACCTGCGGCCCTTTTGCAAAGAGGACTCCTTTTTCTCCTGTTTCAGCAGTACTGCCGTCCTTTCTTCTGACCTGGACCTCTGTATTGGCAAAAGGATACCCGGTTGTTCCAAATGTATTTAGCTCAAAAGTTCTTGACAGTATGCCCGGGGCGCATTCTGTCATTCCGTAGGCATTAACAAGTGTGATGCCGATTGAATTAAAAATTTCATCCAGATATTTCGGTAAAGAGCCTGCAGCGCATGTTGCTCCGCGCAGCGCGCCCCCTACCTTATCCCTGAAAGGTTTAAACATTTTACCGGCAAGAAGATGACCGGGGAATGTGATTATAACCCGTATCAGGTTGTAAAAGTATGCGAAGACCTTCCTTAAAAAAGATCTTTTTTTAAGTGAAATATAACCGCCTTTAAGATACAAGGATGAAGAAAGATAGATCTGATTTATCTTGATGAACCCAAAAACAAGATGTCTTTTGAAAAAAGGCATTAAACTCAAGGCTTTAATCAGCTTCTGATATATAGATTCCCACACCCTGGGAACAGAAATTATTATCTCTGGTTTCTCTTCAAGCAGGTCTGCCGCAAATCTTTTAGCAGATGAATAAACAAAAGTGAGCCCGGATAAAATTCCGCAGTATTCAAAAGCTCTCTCATACACATGCCAGGAGGGGAGCATGACTACAGTAACTTCACCCTTTTCAGGATCTATCTGAAGCCTTGGAGTGTTCGCGACTACATTCTGATAAAAATTACGCTGGGTAAGCATTACCCCCTTGGGGTTTCCGGTTGTCCCTGATGTGTAGACAATTGTAAAAAGATTATCCATATCAGTCTCATTTATCTTTTTCTCTACAAGATCAGGTTCGTTTTCAAGCTCTTTTTTTCCCAAATTAATCAGGTCTGAATAAAAAACAATTTTTTCATGATATTTTTTATTTACAGTTTCAAAAGGAGCGCTTTCTACAATAAAGATCCTGGAACAGCTGTTCCAGTTTTCTTCAGTGAAATAACTCTCAAGTTCTTCCAGCTGCTTTATTTTCTCAATAATGAGAAATGAGGAGTCTGAATGTTCATAAATGAATTTTAGCTCTTTGGGAAAAGTATCTGAACCACGCGGTACAGAAACCGCGCCCAGAGCCATAAGGGCAAAATCAGTAGCTATCCACTCATAGCGGTTGTTTACGAAAAACCCCACATGTTTATCTTTTTCAATCCCTAAAGTTCTGAATCCTGCTGTGAGCTCTCTGATAAGCCGGGCAAATTCTTTATAAGTCTTAAATTCAATTTTATCTGCGTTTTTTATTTTATGGGAAATTCTGTCAGGATATAGTTCTGCAGTAATAAATGGTATCTCAAGAATGTTTCTGATCATTCAGTATAATAATTTGCTTTTCTGAATTTGACAACAGTAATAAATCAATAATCATAGGCAAGTTTCATCATAAGGCCGGGGTTCCTGTCCGCGAAATTGATTATATCATTCTTTTTTATTGAATAAAGTTTTACAGGAGCATTGTTTGAAAATGTTTTTCCTGACTTTTTGTTTTCATAGGCTTTTTCAAGCGATCCTATAAAATCGCCTCTTTTAAGTTCCCCTATTTTCCTTCCTTTGGCTGACACCTCGATAACTCCTTCCTGTATCAGATAAATATGCTCAATCTCTTCCCCTTCTTTCTGTATAATTCCTGGTTTATCTATCGCAGCTTCGACAAATATGGATTCAAGCCATGTTTTCTGATATGAGGAGCAGCTCTGGAATAGACTGCTTGTAGATAAAAGATTCCAGGTTTCGCTGCTTCTTGTTTTAGAAAGCCGTATAAGGGTTTTTTCAAATTCCGTCTCTGCTATAAAATCCAGAAACCTGTCTCTGGATATTGAATAGGCTGTAACATCTGTTTCCGCAATTACATCAGCTGTTCTCTTGCTTCCTCTGATAAGTGCAACTTCGCCAAAATATTCGTATGTTCCGTATATTTTTTTCTTTTGAAGCCCGCTTCCTGATACTGAAACATTTCCGGAATAAATAATATAGAACTTGTCTCCCTTTGTCCCTTTTCTTACAATATAGTCCCCTTTCCGGAATTTCTCCTCTTCAACTATTGTCAGAAATTCCTGCGCTTTACCCAGAGGGAGATCCTGCGAAAAATCAAGATGCTTTAAAATATTCAGGACCTGATATGATTTTTCATAATAAGGTGATTCAGTCTTGAAATTCAAAGTATTTTCCATACCGAATGTGGCAAGAGATAAAGATGTATCGGCAGGGAAATCTTTTTTGGCGATATGATAGACTACTGTTTTCTTCTGTATCTCAACCGGCAGGGAATTCAGATATACTATGGGAGAATGAAGAGGCGGCACACCTGATTCATGATATATTACTTTTGAATCCCATGGGAAATTGGTAAATTCATCATATCTTTCTTTTGTTATTATCCCTTTTTCAAAAAGGGTTTTATGAAGTTCCGGATCATTGTTGTGGTCCGAAGAATAGACAAATGTCTGATCCTGGAATTCCATTTTAAACCCCAGGGTAGGAATTGAATGAAGCGTATAAAACATCTCAAACTTTCCGCCGTGAATAAATACCGGTTTCCCGATTTTAATCTGGCTGAACTGAAAAAGTTTAAGAAGAAGAGCTTCATCAACGTTTGATAATGCCGCATACTTGCGGATAAAACTCATAATTACTGTTTTTGTCGAATAAATTGTAATCCGGCCTTCTTTGAGAATCTTCTGAAAAGTACCCGCATCATGGTCCGCGTGGCAGTGGGTAAGAATTATACTGTCAATAAGCTTGGGATTGACATTTGAGTCTTCAAGCCATTCTGTAGAGTTTACAGGGGGATCAACCATTATACCGTGATGATTAAGCCATATAACATAACCTGATGTGTTTTCTGTCGGATCAAAACCATGGCTCGGGCCAAGGCATGTGATGCTGAAAAGAGGAGGCTTGTAAGGCTCTTTAAGCCTTTCCCCAAGTATGTAAGTGGGCTTGTATATAAAATCACCTGGTACCCGGGCTATCTTTTTTTTCCCGTAATAAACTTCAAATTCCTTATCCTTGTTTATCAGAATCTCAAGTTCATCTATCGATGCGGCATTATCCTTAAAAAGCCTTATTTCAATAAGATCTGATATCTTTAGATTATTTCTGAAATAATCCATCTCTTTTTTAATATCAGGAACAATACAGACAGGACAGATTTCGTTATAATCCTGTTCAAGGTTAATATTAACCGGCCCGAATACTGCTTCCTGAAACATTTCAGTAATTCGGTCAAGCTGATCTTCCTTGCATATTATTGTTGTTTTTTTCTTTTTTATAAAAAAATTAAAATATATCGGAAACTCAATCTCAGCGAAACTTATCCCTTTCTTCCAGTCAAACATCTTCTCCATCAGGATGAATATTTGAGGGACTCCTTTCGGCAGCAGCATAGTATCCTTGATTGTCTCTGGCGGTACACCGAACTGGATATTGCCGGCAGGCGTTTCAACAAGATAGCCGCCCCGGTTCAGAGACTTGTAAGATACACTACTTTTCATAATTAAATCCTTTTTAAATCTAAATTACAATAATGAAGCTGCGCAGCTGCAAAATTACAGCTTAAGAATTAGCCAGACCGGTACTTTTTAATTCTTTAATTACAGAGCATACTGTTAAATTTACTCAGATTCAACCCTGAATTTTGAAACCTCATCAATAAGCACATTTATGCTTTCGCGGTTTTTCTGTGTCAACCTGTTAACTTCGTTAACTGCGCTGTTTATTTCGCCTGTACCGACTGCCATCTCATTCATGCTTCCTGTTATTTCACCTGTAACCCTGGAAACACTTTCCATCTCCTCAATAACACGGCTGCTTCCCTCAAGCATTTTAGCAGACCCGTCCCTTACCTGAACCGTAATATTGTTGATTTCGCCGATTGCCTCAAGGACCTGACTTCCTCCGCTTGTCTGCTCTTCCATAGCGTTTTTAATTATATTTTCCTGGCTTTTTACAACATCTGTTAACTGAAACACATTTTCAAATTGCTCTTTTGCACTGAGAGACAATTCAGCAACCCTGTCTATTGAGTTTTTAAGATTATTTAAAACCTTTGTAATTTCCTTCCCCTGTACTCCCGCGTTTTCCGCAAGTTTGCGTATTTCATCAGCAACAACTGCAAATCCTTTTCCAGAATCACCTGCATGAGCTGCTTCAATTGCGGCGTTCATGGAAAGGAGATTTGTCTGCCCAGCGATTCCCTGTATAATGGCACTTGCCTCAATAAGCCCTTCCGAATCCTTTGCAATTGAATTGATTAAATCCGATACTTCGATAATACCGTTTTTTCCCAATTCAGAAGCATCCTGCAATTCATCCACTGATTTGCTGTTGTTTTTAAGTATGTTGTCAACAGATTTTATATTCGCGACCATTTCCTCTATGGCGGAAGATGACTGGATAACACTTGCCGCCTGATTATCAATAAGGCTGTTAAGGTTTTTAATATCTGATGCGATATCGTTAATTGTTTCATTGGCATGTGTTACACCAGTTGATTGGTTTAATGTCTGATTTTTTATTCCATTGATATTCGCTGTTATCTGATTAACCGCAGAAGCTGTCTCGCTCATGTTTGCGGAGAGCTCTTCTCCTACATCTTTCAACGTTGTAGATTCTGCTTTTATTTTACCTAACATTTTTGCTATTTTTTCAATTGTCAGATTAAAATAATCACACATCTCCCGAATCTCATCCCTGCTTTTTACCTCAAGTTTTTTGGTAAGGTCCCCTTCCCCTTCTGAAATATTTTTAAGCATCGCGGCAGTTGATTTAATAGGCTTAATTATCAGCCTGTTTGAAAATAAAATGATTATAAATGTAACAATTACTATTGAGACTAACGATACAGCCATCATGGCAATTGTAAGGGTTTTTATTGACTGCTCAATACTTTGCTGGGTATCAGAAACAGGAACCCCGATAAAAAGGATCCCGATAATTTCCCCATTTTTATCCCTGATAGGATTATAGGCAGAATAATAATTTTTACCCAGAACAGTATCGCGGCCGATATATATTTTCCCCGCTAAAATATCATTGTATACAGGGCTGTCAATTCCAAGATTTGTTCCTATTGCCCTGTCTCCTTTTTCTGTTTTTATATTGGTCAGTATTCTTATGAAATCGTTGTCTACAGTTTTCATGAAAATAGTAGCGACAGTGCCAAGATCGCTTAATATATTGTCAACCATTTTGTAATTACCAATTATCGGTTTTCCTTGTGAATCTGAAAGATAGTTACCCTGGAGTGTCAGTGAGCCGAAGTGTTTTTCATAGTATAAATTAGCGGAATTTAGATCTCCTTTCAGTTTTGCAAGGGTATTCATTTCCAGGATATTATTCGCAGTATCAGATGCAAGATAAATTGCGGTAGCAGAGCTTAATAACTGGGTAACCAGGATGACAGAACCGACAAGAATTGTTAATTTAAGGGTTAATTTCATCCCCTTGTTTGTTTTTCTTTTTTTCATTACACGACCTCCGGCAAAGTTTAAAAAATACCATAAACTTTTTATCAATCACAACTTTTTAAAACAGGAATCCCTTGCGGCATGAGGTACAATAAGCTGAAAAACTTTCTAAATCTTTAACAATTCAGCAGTAAATTTGCCAGAATTGCCTTCGCTGTAGATTATGGTGTAATAACCGTTTTTAAACGGGCCGGGATTAACCACAAGTGTCTCTCCGAAATAATCTGCGCCTCTTGATTCATGTATATGCCCGCAGAGGCACAGTCGCGGTTTTTTACCATCAATAAATGCCCTGATGGCTGGGCTTCCGACATGCTTTATCCCCATTACAATGTCAGCTGAGGTTTTGTAAGGGGGCTGATGTGTAAGTAAAATATCAGGTGATGAATCTGTGGAAGTGAAAAAATCGTGAAATACAGATTCAGAAAAAGTATTGGGAGTTTTAACCGGTGTTGTGACTGAGCCGCCGAATCCAAGTATTTTAAGATCAAGCGGATGGAAATCGACCACTTTTCTCTCAGCAGAAATACCTTTATTCTCAATATATTCGCCAACAGATCTGTTATCGCAGTTACCGGTAATTGAAACAAGATTTTTATTTAATACCAGGATCGCGGTAATTATTTTTTCAGCATCCGGCGCATAGCCAAAATTGGTAATGTCACCAGCTATAAGGACAAGATCGGCGGATTTTATTTCGTTTTCTATTCCCGCAAGAAAATGAATATCACCATGTAAATCAGAAAGACCAATTATCTTCACTTGAAAACTCCCGACTTCTTACTATATATCCTCTTCCTCATAATATGCAAGATTTTTTTCAGTTTCGAAAACTTCCACCCTGGAAAGGAAACAGTTTCCTCCTGCTTCAGAGAGTTTTTCCTTAACCTTCTGGAAAATATTATAGGCAATCAGTTCCGCGCTCGGATCTTTCTCCATGAAAAATGGAATTTCATTAAGATTTTTATGATCAAACTCTTCAAGAATGTTTTTCAGCATTTTTTTTAGAATGCCAAAGTCAAGAAGCATTCCGCCAGGATCCAGCTCTCTCCCTTTCACGTAAACCCTTACTTTATAATTGTGACCGTGAAGATTTTCACATTTTCCATGATAATTTTTTAGATAATGGGCTGCTGCAAAACTATCCTCTGCCCTTACTGTATACATTTTTTCCGCCTCTATTGAAGATACAATAATATATTGATAATATCATGTTTATGCAGAAAAGATTATCAGCTTTACTTGGGAACTGCAATATAACACTCACAGAGGGAAAATCTGACGCTCTGATTGAGGGTATTGCTTATGATTCCCGTTCAGTGAAAAACAACTACGCTTTTTTCGCGCTGACAGGGATTCATACAGACGGACACAACTTTATTGATGATGCGGTTAAAAGGGGAGCATCTGCCCTCTTTGTTTCTAAAATACCTGAAAATATCAATGAATCTGTTTCCTGGATTCTTGTAGATGATGTCAGAAAGGCAATGGCTTTCTTTTCATCAGCCTGGTACGGCAATCCCGCGGAAAAATTAAAAATCATAGGAGTTACCGGCACTGACGGAAAAAGCACAACTGTCTCTTTTATATACCAGCTTTTGAATTTACTGGGCAGAAAGGCAGGATTTATATCAACAGTAGAATATGACTGCAGCGGTAAACCTGAAAAAAACCCATTCAGGCAGTCGACACCTGAATCGCCTGAAATAATGGATATTCTGTCAAAAATGGTGCAGAACAATTTTGAATACGGGATAATTGAATCAACATCGCACGGCCTCTCTGATAAAACATTCCGCCTGGCTGCAATAGAATATGATGCATCAGTACTGACCAATGTAACGCATGAGCATCTTGAATTCCATGGAACAATGGAAAATTACATAAACGACAAGGCAAACCTGTTCAGAAAAACAACCGGCTTTTGTGTTGTAAACTACAGCGAGCCGGCAAAAATGCACTTTATCAATGCGGCTTCCTCTCCGGTTATCTCATACTCGCTTGATGATAATAACAGCGATATTTATGCATCAAACATAACTTCAGACAGTTCCGGCACCTTGTTCAGCGCAAATTACAGAGGTAAAACTTACAGATGCAACCTTCCAATTCCCGGGATTTTCAACGTTGAAAATTTTCTTGCAGCATCACTTGCAGTCTCAAGAGTTACTGGAGAGAATATGGAAAAAGTACTTTTATTGTCCAGAGATCTTGAATCTGTAAATGGCAGAATGGCTACAGTGAAATTGGGGCAGGATTTTACAGTAATTGTAGATTATGCTCACACTCCCGGCGCGTTTGAGAAAATATTCCCAATGATAAAACAGACTGTAAAAGGGCGTCTTATAGCTCTTTTCGGTTCAGCCGGGGAGCGGGATACAGAAAAAAGAGCTATCCAGTGAGAAATCGCATCCCTTTACAGCGATGTTTTGATAATAACAGATGAGGATCCCCGCGGAGAAGAGCCTATGTATATTATAAACCAGATTTCTTCAGGTATAATCCCAGCTTTTGATAAATCCTCTGTTTTTCTTATTCCAGACAGGCAGCAGGCAATCGAAAAAGCTGTAGAGATCGCAAAAAAAGATGATACAATTATTCTGCTGGGAAAAGGACATGAATCCTCAATAATCTATAAAACCGGCCCGGTTCCATGGAACGAAAGGGAAGCTGCTATTCTTGCCCTAAAAAATGCGGGATACGGAAAACAGGAATAATATCCGGGGGTTAAATATTTACTCGAGTATTGAGCAGTCTATATAAATATATTCCCTTTCCATCCCTGCCACACGCATTGAATAAAGGTATGGCAGATCAGAGTGGAGTAGATATAGCCGGTCCGCAGGGATAGTCTGGGTAAAGAGTATTTTATCAGCGAGAAGCAGCCCTTTCTTACCGTTATTCTTGAATATTATCCCTTTACTGTTTTTAATGCCCGGGCTTCCGGAAAAGACTATGCCGTCTTTTGTATACACAGGCAGGTCTTTGTAAAAAAGCTGTCCATTGCTTTTCTGTTTAAGAAAAGCATCAATATCTTTTGCCTCCGCTTCTACACATTCAGCATCTACTGCTGTTATCCTGCCCCCTCTTGTGAAATATAAAACCTTTCTCGCGATATAATTATCAGGAAGTTTTAAACGGACTGTTGTCCCCTTCCCCGGGTTTGTTTTTATCTCAAGGGAAGCGCCATCTGTTTTTGATAATTTTTCCTTTACAAGATTAAGCCCGAATCCCCTGCCTGAATGTTCATCTGCGTCTTTTTTTGTGGTAAATCCCGGAGCTGTCAATATAGAGACAACCCTTTTTTCATCCGCGAGTTCTGTTACAGTGTAGCCGGTTTTCTCAGCTATTTTATTAAGGTCAAGACCTTTGCCGTCATCAGCAATCTCAATAACAAGATAGCCGCTTCCCGAGTAAGAGCTGCAGACAATCTTTCCGCTGCGGTTTTTTGATTTTTCAAGCCGCTCTTCAACTGTCTCAATTCCATGATCAATCGCGTTCTTGAATAAATGGATCACAGGATCGTAAATAAGCTCAAAAATACTCCTGTCTATCTCAACTCCATTGTCATTAAAGACAATACTGACCTCTTTCCCTTTGCTGTAAGCAATCTTCCGTATTGCAGCCGGGACAGTTTTAAATTCCTCAGAAAGGCTTACCATTCTTAAAAGTCTTATGCTTTTTTCCATCGATTCAAGACTTTCCAATATTGAATCAGGAACAGCATAGTCAGAGCTGCTGTCCTTCATCATCAAAGAAAGCCTCATTGACTGGACTGATACAAAAAGCGAGTCCAAACGGTCAATTTTTACTGGAATTGTCTTTTCTGCTGATGATTTCTCATCTTGATATTTTTGATTTTTTTCCTGGCGGAAAAGGTATTCGTAAGGAATATTGATTATCTGAATATCTTTTACTTCATCAACATTGATAATTTTATAGATTTCACTGTAATTTTTTCTGGTTGTTATAAAGCAGGTTATTCTTGTCTCTTCCCCTTTTTCGATTATATCAACGGAAGGGATTGTTTTCACAAGATTTGTATGAAGTTCAAGATTATTGATTATCAGATAAAGGCGCGGATATTTCATAGTGCTTGAAGATGATATATCGCATATAATCCTGTATAATTTCTCGCCTCTCTTCATTGAATCGGATAAAAGCTGAATCTGGAAATCATTGAATTCTTTTTTAATCAGATTTTCAATATCATTTTCCGCTTTAGGGCTGATAATTTCTTTATAGGTACCAAGTGTTTTAGCAGTCTGGAGCAGCTCTGATTCATCTGAATTCTCTGTAAGAAATGAGGGTTTACTAAATTCAGCAACCCTGGAAAATTCCTCTTCTGATAAAACTTCAGGCAATCCTGTTTCTGAGACAGGCTCATCCTTCAGCTTATCAAATGAAACTTCAGCAGAAACAGGTGCGGTTTCTGAAATAATATCTTCTGTCAGCTCTTCAAGCTCTTCAAGCTCTTCAAGCTCATCCGGTTCATCCGGCTCCTCTTCAAGTTCCTCCAGTTCATCATGCTCTTCAATATTCTCATTTTCAGGAAGTTCGTCAGGAATACTCAACATTCCGCCGCTGTTTTCTCCCTGAATCAATTCAGGCAAGGGTGGATTTTCTTCCTCAGCTTTATCTATCAGGATCTGCAATGCTTCTGCTTTTTCAATCATCCTGCTGCATTTTTCTTTTGAAAAATCTTCTTTTCCAGACCTTATTTTTTCAAGTTCATCTTCCATACTGTGAGAAAGATCTTTTACATCAGACAATAAGAGATAGGAAGATTCAGTTTTAATTGAATGTACTGCCCTGAATGCATTATCAAGCTGCTCTTTCGTCTCTGTATTGTTTTCGTACCTGATGAGGGAATCAATAATCTGGCTTATGTACTTTCTGCTGTCTCTAATAAATAATTCCATTAAGTTATTCATACAATTCCACTTTATTTTATAGTATTTATTGATATAATCAATTCAGCCTCACCTGATGTAATTCCGAGATTCCGGGATATCAGCTCAATATCAATACCATTCTGGTACATTGTCATTACCTTGCTTCTGATGTCTTCTCTGACAACAGCGCTGTTTTCATTTTTCTTAATCGGTTTTACGCTTTGGGGGCTGCCCAGTTTTTCAATTTTGTCGCTATTGCTTTTTCTTTCAAGTTTTTGAAATATCTCATCTGTATTTTCAGCAGTATCTTTCTGTTTCTTCAGGGCGCTAAATACTTTTTCAGATCTGTCAGTAATTTCATTAAGCTGAATAATTTTTGCTTCCAGTATTTGTAAATTCCTTTCTGTTGTCCTGTTGATCTCTATGATTATTTCATCAATTTCATTTTTAAATTCATCTTTCTTTTTTTCAAAACCTTCTAGGAAATTATAGCTGGTCAGTTTCCATTTAAAATAATGAAAAATCAGAAACAGAGTTAAAGTGTTTACCAATAGGGTTATTATAATAAACATGGAAGGCTATCCGCTGATATCAATATTTCTGCCAAGATCAGGGTCAAAGAGAATTTCCTGATTTTTATTTTTTCCGTCTGTCCCTTTTTTATGTTCTCCCTGACTATGCTTTTTTTCACCCTCACCATCTTCCTTTGTTTTTTCCGGACCGCTGTCAGAGCTGTCTGCCCTGTTGACGCTGTTGTCATCATGCTGATTTTTTTTGACTATTTCGCTTCCCTGTAATTCCTGTTGAAGCGTTATGCTTTCCTTGCTGACAGCCTGCTCTTTCCCTACCTGATTCATTTTCACAAAAAGAGTCTGGAGATCTATCGGTTGAATTGACATCACTCCTCCCTGAAAGATTCATCCTCTGGCTCTTCATATTTTCTTGTTTTAATAATTGAATCTTCATTTACAAAAGTTAATCTTTTTAGCTCATTTTTAACTTCAAGCCTGGCATCTTTGATAGTAATCTTTACTCCAGGGTATACAGTCGCGGATGCAGATACTCTTCCGACCGATTTCAGGGAATGGATATGCTTGTAAATTTCCTCATTTTCCGCTGCGATCGCTTCAAGTTCCGCATTAATTTCCTCAATTCTGGCTGTAATTTCATCAAGCATCTGCTGTTTGTCTTCAGGAAACTTATCCCTGAGTTTCTTTTTCAGATTTTCCAAAGTTACAAGGTTTCTGTCTATTTCATCCAGTTCTTTATCAAGCGGTTCTTTAGCCTTTTCCAGTTCAAGCAGCCGCTCTTTGCTTTTAGGGTCAAATCCTACCTCAATCTCGGTTGAGCCTACAGCGAGAGAGCCGAATGTTTTTGCTGATATTTCCTCTGTCGCGCGCAATTTACCCCCTACTATTGTAGCTCTTTTTCCTTTGCAGATTATTCTGCTGTTGGAATCTACATAGGAGTTTATAATACCGTCTGAAACAAAAATCATTTCTCCTGCCTCAACATTGGAATTCTGAATAAATTTGGCAACAACCCCTTTTCCAGCCTTAACCAGCCCTTCCCCGCGGCAGTTTATAC
This sequence comes from Spirochaetia bacterium, assembly GCA_034003145.1. Lineage (GTDB taxonomy): Bacteria > Spirochaetota > Spirochaetia > CADAEX01 > CADAEX01 > JACKPD01. The sequence goes on along the minus strand of JAVEZE010000015.1, from coordinate 10,630 downwards.
CCTGATGTACAAGTATATTCCCCACTGCGTCAAGGTTGCATTTCCCGACATTACCCAATACTTCAATATTGCCAGTAGCTTTTACAGAAAATCCGTCTTCAACATTTCCCTTGACAAGTACTGTCCCGAGAAAATGGATATTGCCTGTAGACAGATTAACATCCCCTTCAACTATATATACATTTTCGACTGTAATCCTCTCATTTACAAGGAGAACCTGTCCGTTGCATGCAGAAGTTGCCTTTAGTCCGTCCCTGGAAAGCACTGTATTATTGCCTACCAGAATCTCTTTATCTGCTCCATCCTTGGCCTCAAGTGTTTTTCCGGTAACAGTTCTTCCTTTTCTCCCTTTCTCTGCCGGTGTTTTTTCTGCAAGAACCTGCCCTTCAACAACATTCTGTACAAGATTCTTGTCCCTGAAATCAATACGCCCGTTTTTTTCCTTTAAAAATGAAGGAGTTGCTTCAGTATTGAAATTATAGACAATTTTAGCATCATTTCCGTGAACAGGGTATGATCCTTCTGCTACAAGAAAACGGGTTCCATATTCAGGATGATCCAGAAAATCTTCAAGCTTTTGCTCATCTACTCCATAAATAACCATGTTATTTTTCAGAAAAGAAAGGACAGTATCTTTTCCAAGATCGCTTCCCCCCTGCCCGGGCGGAGTTACAGTTATGTATGCTTTCATATCGTTTTCTTCTATCTTCAGTGAAATAATAGAGTCATTGGCAGGGTTATGGTCAAAAGTTCCCACCTTCACCGGCATTGCATCTGCAAGTTTTACAATCTTTGAAACCAATGCCTTGTCATAATCTTTTACATTTCTGTAGTTAAGTTTACTGAATGCAGCTTCAGGTGATTCTTTTTTCCCTTTCCCGATTGGAGGAAGCACCTTCATAAAAACATTACCCTTGTAAAGGGTAATAATAACTTCACCGTCCTTATTTACTGCCTTGGGCTCTTCGACAAATTCATCAGTCCCGAAATCCTCAATTCCGGACTCTTCTTCTCTCTTTTCCTCTATTTTATAGACAATCAGGGTATAATTCTTTTGCATCATACCCATCATCCCTTTGAAACCTTTAACAATTACCTCATATTCAAGTTTTGAAACTGTTGTGCCAAGTTCAATTGCTGCCTGCTCAAGGCACTCCTCTATGGAAGAAGCAGAAACCTGTACAGATTTTACACTGCTGTCGCGGGAGGCAAGTTCTTTCATGTAATTTCTGAATTCCCTGATTGTAAGGAGTTCTTTCATTTTATTACATAATTCCTTTTTTCAAACTCGTCAGCTTGGACCTTAACCGGAGAATAGCTTTGGTATGCAGCTGTGAAATCCTTGATTCAGTTACTTCAAGAATTTTGCCAATCTCCTTCAAGGTAAGATCTTCATAATAATAAAGAACAAGGACCTTTTTTTCCTTATCGGGAAGTTCGCTGATAGCCTGCACTATCACTTTTTTTATTTCATCTTTTTCTACGATAATATCAGGGTTCAGGCTCTGGGGAGATTCAATACTATCGACAAATGAGACTTTATCGTTATCATCTCCTGTATACCACAGGTCGTTGAGCGACAATATTGAAGAAGTGCTTATTTTATGGATACTTTTATTAAGATCATCAATTGAAACACCCATTTTTGCCGCAATTTCAGAATCAGTTGCCGCCCTTCCCAGATTAGCTTCAAGACTATGGACAGTTTCCTCAATCTCCTTTGTTTTCTGCCTGACTGAACGGGGAACCCAGTCTATTGACCTTAATTCATCATAAATAGCACCCCTGATTCTTGTTACAGCATAGGTTTTGAATTTGACATGTTTTTCAGGATCAAATTTTTCTATTGCGTCAAACAGGCCGAAAACACCAAATCCGACAAGATCGTCAAATTCAACATTATGAGGCATGCCAATGGCAACTTTGCCTGCGACATATTTGACAAGGGGCGCGTATTGTCTGATAAAATAATCACGAAGTTTCTGGGTTTTTTCTTTTTTATATTCTATCCAGAGGTCATGCTCATTTATTTCTGTAGTTTGTTTATCTGCCATATTTTATCCTTTATCATCTCTTGTCAGGATTGATTTAACTGCCTTAGCCATTGTACCTGCATCAATATTATTACCCAGTATATTCAATGTATCATTATTTTTATTCCTGTTTGATTTGCTCTCTTCATTGTCTAAAACAAGCGGATTGCTGTCTATTTCAGGCATACTGCTGTCATTCATTACTTCAACTGTTTCTTCTGAATCACCGGGATTGTCAATAAAGCTGATATCGCCCATGCTTTCTTCCTCAACCTCTTCAACAAAACTGCCTGAAACATCAGCTTCTTCTTCCTCAGTATCACTGTTATTATTTGCTGCACTGTAGGTTTTTATATTTTCGTTTTCATAGGGGTTTTCCCCGTCAAGTACAACATCAAATGATTCCGGACCAGATTCATCAGGATCACTGCTTTTGCTGCTGTTTGGCATAATCCCTGATATCATTTTTTTCATTACGGCAAAAGCTGCAGTTACTATAATAACAAGAAATAAAGTACCGGCTAAAGAACGCCCGAAAACTATTAATAAAGTATTTCCGCTTAAAATCCCCAAAAAAAACATGAAAATAAAAACTGGAATGAAAATAATTATTAATATTTTAAAATCAGGCAACCCCAACCTCCCATAAATAAGAGTATTTTAAAAAATTATGGCAGTCAAGCATATTGTTTTAACTGTTTTTCGTAATAAATTTTTTGAGAAAATTACCAACTCCTGTTCCTTCTTTGTATTCTATATTTTCAAGCCTGCTCACAATATGCCTTAGACATATTGAAGCTTTGCATTTAGGGTCTGTAATTATAAAAGGCTTTTGCCGCAGCACTGCGTTTTGAACTATAGGGTCATCATATACATACCCCAGATAATCAACCTTTGTATTTAAAAACTGTCCTGCAATATTTACGACCCGCTGGGCTACTTTTTTGGATTCTGTTACAGATTTAACTCGGTTTACAACAAGTTTTATCCCAATTTTATTATCAATAAGCTCTGTGGAAATGATTTTGATTATCCCATATGCATCAGTTATTGCAGTTGGTTCAGGTGTTGTTATTATTATTGCCTCATCCGCTGCCGCTATAAATGAAAGTACATTATTTGAAACTCCCGCGCTTGTGTCTATTATGATTATATCTGCGAAAGAGAGTTCACTCATCTCAGAAATAAACCTGTTCCTCTCATCATTTTCCAGATTCGCTATCTTTGAAAAACCGGATGCTCCCGCTATAATCTGTATACCGCATTTTGTATCAATTAAAATATCTTTCATTGTTTTATTGTTTTTTATAAGATTATAAAGATTATATTCAGGAATTATCCCCAGAATTACGTTCACATTTGCAAGACCAAGATCTGCGTCCAGAAGAACCACTTTTTTGCCGATCTGTGAATAGGCAATCGCCAGGTTTATCGAGAGATTTGTTTTTCCGACCCCCCCCTTTCCGCTTGATACAGTTATTATCCTTGTTTTAGTTTCCTTTCCGCTCATTTTTTCAACTGTATCTGTTTTCTGTTGTACCATTTTTCTCAGGTTCTCAGCCTGGTCCAGTATTTTAGTTTCCATGCACCTATCCTTTCCTTATTTAACAGTATTGAATTCACCCAGATGTTCAAGGAACAACTCTTCTGTAGCATATTTAATATCGTAAGGGACATTCTGTCCTGTTGTAATATATGAGACAGGTTTTCTTGTCTCATAAAGCGCGCTAATTATATTTCCGGCATGACATGTCTCATCAAGTTTCGTTACCACAATAGAACTGTATTTAAACGATTCAAATTGCTGCATAATCTCGAAAATATCTGATACCTTTGTTATAGCGCTCACAGCCAGATGGAATTCTGACGTTGTGCCGCAGGCATCAAGCAGCTCTTTCATCTCAGCAAGCTTTTTGTAATCATGGGGACTTTTGCCTATAGTATCAATAAGGACAAGATCAACGTCTTCGCTGTAAAGAGCAATATATTTTCTGAGCTGATCAAAATTTTCAGCTGATACAACAGGAACGCTCATTATCTCGCCATAGGTTTCAATCTGTTTCCTCGCCCCGATCCTGTAATTGTCAATTGTTATAATCCTCACAGATAACGGCTTGGTTTGTATACCAAGCGCGTTAATTGCAGCAAGCTTTGCTATTGTAGTGGTTTTGCCTACACCGGTCGGGCCTACAAGAATAAATATCCTGGGTGTAGTAAGAGGATTTTTCTCCGGATAAATAAAGATCAGCTCACGTATCCAGTCCCTGACTTTTTTAAGAACAAAATTAAAATTATCAAGATCATCAAGAGAAATGTTTTTCTTGATTTTTTCAGTAATCATGTTTACAAATGAAAATGAAAAATCATTTTTCATGAGAATCTTTTCCACACGGTTTATTGTCTCATGTGTTCCTTCCTGCTGGGATGTTCCCTCATCAAGCCTTATTTTTATGGCGTTAACAGTTTTCAGAACTTCGCTTAACGTATTTGTCCCTTTTGCAGTCTGTATCAGCTTTTCTTTTTCTTCTTCAAGTTTTGGGTTTTTTTTCTGAAACGGGTCCTGCGAAACATACCCGTCAATCTGGACACCCTCTTTTTTGAATAATCCCAAAAACCCGCCCACCATCACAGTTTTATGGCTTAATATCCTGATGTTTTCACCGTATCTGGTTTTTAATCTCTCTATTACTTCTGAATAGGATAATCCCTGTTCTGAAAAGTAATTCATATTTTCTCCTGCTCCGTTTTTTTAATTTTGTAATGCAAAATCTATCTCTCCCTGAACTTCAAATCCTATATCGCTTGTGAGTTCCCGCGCAGAGATAACTGGAATCCCGGGAAGTTCCCTTTCTGTGCATTTTCTTACAAGGATTCTTGCTTCTTCTGAACAAAGAATAACAATTGTCTTGTTAATATCCTTGAGCGACATCAGTTTATTGGATATTGCGTTAATGAAAGAAGAGAGGAACTCCCTGTCAAGAACAGGCACATTACCGTCAACAGTTTCTACCCTTGATTCAATTATTTTTGATTCAATATCCGGATTTATCGTTATCACATTAAGCTGTTTATCTTCATCAGCATACTGCAGGCAAATCTGCCTGCCGATAGCCTGTCTGGTCTTCTCGGTTAAAAATGTTACATCTCTTGAAACAGTTGAAAAATCAGCTATTGTTTCAAGTATAGCGATCATGTTTCGGATAGAAACCTGCTCTTTGAGCAGATTCTGAAGCACTTTCTGGATTTCACCGGGTGAAACTGCTTTTTTCACCTCATCTACTATTGCAGGATATTTATCATGCAGGGAATCCAGTATCGACTGCACCTCCTGCCTTCCCAGGATTTCTGATGCATATTTTTTTATTATGCCGGTAAGATGGGTTGCGATTATTGAAGGGGGATCAACAACAAGATATCCGGCCTGTTCAGCCTTCTCTCTCACTTCTTCAGTTATCCACAGGGCAGGAAGCCCGAACGCGGGGTCTGTTGTTTTTTCACCAGGGACAGCCTCTTCTATTCCTCCGGAATTTATGGCAAGGTAATGGTTCATCCTTATGGATGCTTTACCAATTTCAACACCTTTTATTTTAAAACAGTATTCGGAAGGTTCAAGCTTCATGTTATCCCTGACCCGTATCTTGGGGACAACAAGCCCAAGCTCAGCCGCTGTCTCTCTTCTTATCCTTGTGATCCTTTCAAGCAGGTCAGCCCCTTTTTCCTTGTCGACAAGTGGGATCAGGCCGTAGCCAAGTTCAAGCGACAGAGGATCGAGCGGCTCAATACCGGGAATCTCAAAACTTGCCGCCTCTTTCTGTCTCTCATCCCCTTTTCCTGCTTTCTGCGCTTCTTCCATCATTTTTTTCCTTGAAAGCCTGAAGCCTGCAAGACCGGTAAGAAGAGCCATTGGGAGAAGAACATACCAGGGGAAACCTGGAAGCAAAGCCAGTATTACAAGGAAAATTGATGCGATCCAGTAAACGCGGGATTCCTTTGAAAACTGGTCAGAGATATCGCTTCCGAAGCTGCCGTCTGAAATTGATCTGGTCACAATAATACCGGTTGCTGTTGAAATCAAAAGCGCCGGAAACTGGGTAACAAGGCCGTCACCAATGGTTAGTGAAATATAATTATTCAAGGCCAGGGAAAAAGGCTCAGCATGGTAAACCATACCTACAATCATTCCGCCGATAACATTGATAAATGTTATAAGAATACCTACCTTGACGTTACCTGATACAAATTTTGACGCACCGTCCATCGCGGAGTAAAAATCTACTTCTTTCTGCAGATGCCTTCTTTTGTTTAGAGCTTCTTCTTCTGTTAGCGCTCCGCTAGCAAGCTCTGCGTCAATAGACATCTGTTTCTGCACCATTCCGTCCAGCGTAAAGCGGGCTGCGACTTCTGCGACCCTTGTCGCCCCTTTTGTTATAACAATGAACTGTACCGCGATAAGAATAAGAAATATTATAAGGCCTATAACAAGCCCTTCCGGCCCTGATGTGCCTACTACAAAACTTGAAAAAGCCCTTACAAGTTTTCCGCTGAAATTTGCCCCTTTGGACAGGATAAGCCTGGTTGATGAAATATTAAGGGCAAGCCCGAAAACCGTGGATATAAGCAGCAGGGTCGGAAATATTGAAAAATCTGTTGTATGTTTTGTAAAAAGGACAATCAGAATAACAAGAAGGCTTAAAAGAAGGTTAAAAGCCATAAATGTATCAAGCAGGACTGTCGGAAGAGGGACAAGCATCATGGAAATGACAACAAGCACACCGGCAGCGACAAAAAGATCATTTTTGCCATGAAAAAGAGAATTATTTACCATATTCCTGAAATCAGACATTCCTTATACTTCCTCTTTTTTCATTCTGCCTCATACTGCCTTGCCTGACAGTTTATAAACTTCAGACAGTATTATTGATACAGTTTCCCAGTATTTTACCGGTATTTCCTGTCCCACTTCTACCTCTGAGTACAAAGCTCTTGCAAGCGGTTTGTTTTCCATAATGGGAACAGCGCTGTTTTTTGCTATTTCCCTTATTCTAAGCGCTATCTCATCTTTTCCCTTTGCGCTTACAGAAGGGGCATTCATGGTATATCTATCATACATTATCGCGATGGAATAATGAGTAGGGTTTGTTACTATTACATCAGAAAGTGGAACATTTTTTGAAATATTCTGGCTCATAAGCTCTCTCATCCTTTCCATCAGCATATTCTTGATTTTGGGATCACCTTCGAGTTGTTTCATCTCTTCCTTGATTTCCTGTTTTGACATTTTAAGCGATTCCCTGTGCTGCTTTCTCTGGAACATATAATCAGGAAGTGAAAGAACAATCAGCGCGAATGATGCCTCTATCAAAAGCCTGAAAGAAATTTTTGCTATATATCCCATTGAGAACAGGACTGTCTGCCCTGAGAGATTAAGCAGTTTGTCAGATTCAAGCTTTAGATTAAGGACAACTACAACAACAATTACCAAAATCTTGAAGATTGTCTTGGCAAAATTAAAAACCGCTTCCATTGAAAAAACAGCCCGCTTGAAATATCTTACAAAGTCAGGTGCTATTCTGTTAAAATCAGGGGTAATTGGTTTAGTGCTGAATAAAAAACCTACCTGTATCAGATTTCCCGCAAGCGCTGCGATAAAAGCAATTACAGCGACAGGGAGAAACATCTTGAAGAAATAGCTGAAAAAAGCGGGAAGAATTCTGCTGTTTGATGTTATATCTGCTGATGATGATATTGTAAAAAAATACTTCATCATATCTATCAGATTATCGAGCATGTATTTAGAAAGAAAAGCAAGCGCCGTAACAGTAAAAACCAGAACTACAGCAGGGGCAAACTCGGAACTTTTCGCGACTTTGCCGTCTTCCCTGGCTTTGCGGAGTTTGTGCTCTGTAGGATCTTCCGTTCTCCCTTCATCTTCAGGCGCGAACCACTGAAGGTGAATAAAAGGGGTATTATTAACCGTACTGTTGACCGGTATGCAGGGATAACCTAAGGAGCCGGTTTTATCAGGATTGAAAAATTCCTGTACTTTGAAACTTTCTGCTGTCATGGGCTCCCCCTGTAAAGTGAATACCAGAAAAGAACCTGATAAAAGCTTTCATCTATCAGCTTTGAAAAAGCCTGGGTCAAAAAAGGGATTAAAAATAAAATAATCAGGAACGCGACAATAATCGCGACTGGAAAACCCATCATGAGTAGATTCATCTGGGGGGCGGCTTTTGCAAGAAGACCCATTGAGACAGAAATAAGAAATAATGTGGCCAGGATCGGCATTGATATAAGCAGGGAGTGCTGAAAAAGTTTTCCAATACCGTTTAATGCCATCTGATAGATATGTTCCCTATGCAGCAGAAAAGTATAAGCGTTCAGGCTTTGGAAAGATCTGTAAACACCTGTAATAAAGACTTTATAGAATCCGCTTGAAGCGAGAAAAACAAACATGGCAAAATAGTTAAGAAACTGGCCAACGATCGGGATTTCCTCCTGTGCCAGAGGATCAAATACAACAGAGGCGCTGAACCCCATCTGAAGTGAAAAAAACTGCCCTGCCATTAAAAAAGCGGCAAATATAAGCTGAAGAAAAAATCCGGTAACTACTCCGATCATTATTTCACCAGCCATAAGGGCGAGGTATGCAAGCCCGCTTTCAGGTATCAAATATCCTGTTTCGTAAATTACTGGAAAGATTGCGACAGTAGTAAACAAAGCAAGCGCAGCGCGGGCCATATCAGGTATTGCGGATGAGGAAAGAAGAGGCGCAATTGTAAGCAATGCGAAAATTCTTGAGAATATAAGGAGATAAAGCTGTGAATTTTCAGCAATGCTTTGTAAAAACATCTATTTCACCATCTGCGGAATCATTAAAATAATTTTCATTGTAAACTCCTGCATGGATGTGAGCATCCATGGGCCTAAAAATATTATTGTCATTAGTATCGCAAGAATTTTCGGTACAAATGTGAGGGTTTGCTCCTGAAGCGATGTTGTAGCCTGAAATACAGAAATTACAAGTCCTACCAGCATACCTATAAGCAGAACAGGCAGCACCATAATAATAAGCTGCATCAATGAGTTTCTGAAAACATAAATAACCAATCCCATATCCATTTAAAATACCTCTTTTAACCGAAACTGCTGACAAGCTGGGTTGTAATCAGGCTCCAGCCGTCTACAAGCACGAATAATATCAGCTTAAATGGCATTGAAATCATAACCGGTGGAAGCATGATCATACCCATAGACATAAGAGTAGATGCTACTATCATATCAATTATTATAAACGGAATAAAAAGGAGAATTCCTATCTTGAAAGCAATATTAAGCTCACTAAGGACAAAAGCAGGGATAAGAACATAGGTAGGAACATCAGCAAGGTTATCCGGCTTGGGAAGCCCTCTTAGTTTCATAAATAGCTTTATATTCTCAGGATTACCCTTCATCTGGTTGTACATAAAAATCCGCAAAGGCCCTTCTGCAGCCCTATACATCTCTTCTGTGGATATTGCGCCGTCAGAATAGGGTTTGAATGAACTTTCATAGATAGTAGAAAACGTTGGCCACATTATAAATAAAGTTAGAAACAATGCTATCCCCAGCAGAACCTGGTTTGGAGGAACCTGCTGAAGCGATAAAGCCCTTTTTATAAAATCAAAAACAATTGAAATGCGGAGGAATGAGGTCATAAGAAGGATAATTGACGGAGAAAGGGCAATTACCGAAAGCAGGAGCAGCAGCTGTATTGAAAGGGCAACTTCCCTGTTGGAATCCGGCTGTCTTACAGTGATGTCAACAAACGGAATAGTCAAAGGAGTTCCTGTATCTCTCTGCCGCTGGAGAGTCGGAGCCTGCTGTGAAAAGCCTTCTGACACTGTCAGAAATAACAAGAAAAAAATCAGTAAATATTTTTTATTCATTCCCCCCCCAAAAAACAAATAACAGAATTGTTAATCTGGTTATACTACAATTTTTTAATCCTTTCTTTCTGACTTTTAAGAAATTCAGAAGAAAAATCGTCCTGTTTTCTCCCTTTTTTGAATGTACCTGCCAGATAGTTGTAGAAACTGTGTTCAGAAGGCTTTTTTGTTTCTCCTTTATAAAGCCTTATTCTGTCAATTGTTTCTTTATCTGTAATTTCTGTAATAAAAGTAAGGGCATCATCTGACGCCCCTATTACCACAATCTGGTTTCCGATTTCAACTACATGAAGTGATTTGCTGGCAGTTATTCCTTTGCTGGAGAGGATATTGATGAGATCATTTTCTTCGAATTTTTGGGAACCTGCCTTTTTCAACAGAAAGAACAGGCCGTAAATGCAGATAATTACAAAAATCAGGATCAGCACCATACGCGCAAAATCCCAGAAAGTAAAAACACCCAGAGTTCTGGTTTCTTCTGTTAAAGCCTGATCAGGAGCTGCAGGATTTTCTTCCTGATCCTCAATTTTAAGATCCTGTTCCTGCAATATTTGAGTATCTGTGGTTTTTTCCTGTGAATAAGCAGGATAATTTACTGCTGCCAGGATAATAAAAATCAGAAAGAAATATTTTTTAAATGTCATCCCCCCCCCCGGATTATGACTTTTC
>JAVEZE010000014.1:0-26492 GCA_034003145.1 Spirochaetia bacterium | reverse complement strand
CGCTATGGTTGACGCAGGGTTTGCGAAGACTGTGGTGCTTATTACAGACAACATTGTAGAGTACCCCAACACCCCGTTTTCCATCCACCAGGACATGGTTGATTATATTGTAACAGTTGATTAGGTAGGAGATCCCAAAGGGATAACAACAGGGGCGACAAGGATAACAAAAAATCCCCGAGACCTTCTCCTTGCAAAGCTTGTATCAGAGGTTGTGGTAAACTCAGGATACTTTGAGAACGGTTTTTCGCTTCAGACCGGCTCCGGCGGAGCATCGGTTGCAGTAACAAGGTTTCTCCGTCAATATATGGAAGAGAAAAATGTCAAAGCCAGATGGGCGCTTGGAGGTATCTCAGGCCCGATGGTAAAGCTGCATGAGGACGGGTTTATTGGAAGGCTCCTTGATGTGCAGAGCTTTGACACAGAGGCTATAAGATCAATAGGGGAAAACAGGTATCACACAGAAATTGACGCGTCCTACTATGCCAATCCCCTTAACAAGGGGTGCGCGGTAAACAAGCTTAACGTAGTAATATTAAGCGCGCTTGAGATTGACAGGGAGTTCAACGTAAATGTAATAACAGGCTCTGACGGAATAATCAGGGGAGCATCTGGCGGACATTCGGACACAGCTATCGGATCAGGCCTTTCCATAATTGTCGCACCCCTTGTAAGAGGAAGAACCGCCACTGTAATAGAGAGTGTCCAGACTGTTATCACACCCGGATCCACAGTCGATGTCCTTGTCACAGACAGGGGAATCGCGGTAAACCCGAGAAGGCCTGAGATACTGGAAAAGCTTAAAAACTGCAAACTTCCTGTCTATTCAATTGAAGATCTTAAAAACAAGGCGGAAAAAATTGTAGGATCCCCGGAAAAGATAGAGTTTGAGGATAAAATTGTCGCTCTTGTTGAATACAGGGACGGTACTATCATCGATACAATAAGACAGATTAAAAATTAAAAAACTTCCCGCTCTCTTACAGGAAGGGCCCGTCCGGTAATTGAGAAGGAATAAATATTTTACAGGAGTATTTTATGAAAAGATTTTTCAAAACAGCACTTATCCTGCTGACAGTTCTTATGATTCTGTCAGTTTCAGGCACATTGTTCGCAGGCGGATCAAAAGAAGAAGCAAAAGAAGCTTCATATCCCAGGGGTAATTTTGATTTTGTAGCTCCGGCAGGGGCAGGCGGCGGATGGGACCTTACCATCAGGACAACAGCCAAGGTTCTTAAAGACACAGGACTTGTTAAAGTTCCTATGCCGGTAAGAAATAACCCGGGCGCCGGCGGGGCTGTAAACCTTGCAAGCCTTCAGGAACTTAAAGGGAAAGACAATACAATCACAGTTTATTCTCCTCCCCTTATCCTCATCAATCTTAACGGCACCACAGAGCTTGGCTATAAAAATGTAACACCGCTTTCAAGGCTTATCGCGGATTATGCTGCCTATGTTGTAGCGGCAGACTCTCCCTACAAAACAATGAACGATGTAATGACTGTGTTAAAGAAAGATATCAAGGGTGTTAAAATCGGCGGTATTTCAGCGGCAGGATCAATGGATCATATCCAGTTTCTGATCATGGCTAAAGCAGCAGGTGTTAAAAACCTCAACCAGATTGATTACGTAAGTTTTGATGATTCAGCTGTAGCCCAGGTGCTTGGCGGCCACATTGATCTTTTTTCAACCGGTCTTTCAGAAGTACAGGGTCTTATAGAAAGCAAAGACTTAAGAGCTCTTGCGCAGTCAGCAGACCACAGGGTAGGAGAAGGGATTATCAAGGATATTCCCACATGCAAGGAACAGGGAATTGACGCGACTTTTGTTAACTGGAGAGGTCTTTTCGGCCCGCCGGAAATGCCGGATTATGCTGTAACATACTGGAGAGAGACTCTCGCCAAAATGGTTAAAACACCTGAGTGGGCAGCCGCAAAAAAGACAAACGGATGGGACGATGCCTATCTTGACGCGCCTGATTTCGCGAAATTTCTTGTACAGGTAAATGAAGATTACAAAATTGTTCTTTCTGAAATTGGAATGCTTAAGGCAAAATAGCATTAAACAACTTATCAGATAATGCCGGACTTACTGCGCATAGGCGCTTTCCGGCATTATTTTTTAAAACGGAGATCCAATTGAATATTTCATTGCTGACAGGAATAGTTACCCTGATTCTCGGGATTGTTTATACCGCAGCTTCCCTGATTCTTCCTGATGCCGCGATAGGCAGGGTAAACGAGCCTAAAATTTTTCCGACAGCGCTTGGAATTTTTCTTGTTTTCCTTTCTGTGCTTTTAATTGCGCAGCAGGCCCGGAAAATCGCGCTGGAACCGGAAAAAACAAAAAAAATCAAATTCTCGCTGAAACCGGACGAGTATGTAAAAAAAATATTATTAACAGCGCTTAACGGTTTGCTGTACGCGTTTCTGTTTGCGAAAGCGGGATACGTTATTTCTACTTTTACTTTTGTCTGCCTTGAACTTCTGCTGTTCAGCGGCATAAAAAGAATTAAAATGTGCGCGACAGTTGCCATTGTCTTCAGCCTGTTCATTTACATTCTTTTCAGTAAAATGCTGGGCGTTTATCTCCCGGTTACCCCGTTTATCTGGATTTAGGAGAATTATTATGGAAAGTTTTACACTGCTTCTGCAGGGATTCACAGTAGCTCTCCAGCCGATTAATATCATGTGGGTAACTATCGGCGGAGTACTGGGTACAGTTATCGGAATGCTTCCAGGGCTTGGACCCGCGACAGGAGTTGCGGTTCTTCTTCCCCTCACCTTTACAATGGGGCCTGTGGCAGCCCTGATTACCATGGGGGGAGTTTATTACGGCGCGATGTACGGAGGCTCCCGTGCCTCAATTCTTATCAATACACCTGGAGACGGGGCAGCTCTTGCCGCTACTTTTGACGGGTATCCCATGACGCTTCAGGGCAAGGCAGAACAGGCGCTAGCGATTTCTGCCATAGCTTCTTTTATTGGAGGGGTTTTTGCGACCATTGTTATGGTTTTTGTCTCAATACCGGTCGCAAGGTTTGCAGTAAAATTCGGGCCGGCCGAATACTTCCTCCTCTTTGTGTTCGCTCTGGCAGCGACAGCATCCATGACTGAGGGAAACAGGATCAAAGGATTTATATCAATGATACTCGGGCTTATGATAGCGACAATCGGAATTGATGCGCAGTCAGGAGTACAGAGATTTACATTCGGAGTACTTGAGCTTCAGGGGGGAATTGATTTTCTGGTAATCATTATTGCCATATTCGCACTTGGTGAGGTTTTTAAAAGTTTTAAAAATATTGCAGAGGGAAAGAAGAAGATACAGACAAAATTCGGCAGGGTCTGGATTAGCATGGCTGAATGGAAGAGGTGCTTCTGGCCTATCCTGAGAAGCTCTCCCCTTGGTTTTTTTGTAGGAGCACTTCCAGGCGCCGGCGGCACAATGGCTTCTTTAATGGCATACAACAACGAGAAACAATTATCCAATCATCCCCGGGAGTTCGGCGAAGGAGCCATCGAGGGGGTCGCGGCGCCTGAGGCGGCAAACAACGCGGCATCTGTCGGGGCAATGATCCCAATGCTTACCCTTGGGATTCCAGGTTCAGGAACCACCGCTGTAATGATGGGAGCACTCCTTATGCTGGGGCTCCAGCCAGGTCCGCTTCTTTTCAGCCAGCAGCCTCTTATAATATGGGGGCTCATCGCCAGTATGTTTATCGGAAACATTATTCTTGCGGTTGTAAATATTCCGCTTGCAGGGTTACTTGTACGGGTTCTTGCCGTTCCCCCTAAAATTCTCTACCCGATAGTTCTTGGGCTCTCTTTTGTAGGGGCGTACGCAATCAGCTACAGCGTAATGGATTTCTATCTCCTTATTGCTTTCGGGCTGCTGGGTTTTATCATGAGCATTGCCGGAATACCGGCAACACCATTGATACTGGCAGTAATTGTCGGAAACAACATGGAGCAGTCTTTCAGACGGGCATACAAGATATCAAACGGCCAGTTATCAATATTTGTAAAATCGTCAATTAGCATAACACTTATTGTTTTGACGCTTATATCAATTCTCTATCCGATAATTAAAGCATATATCTCATCCCGGAAGAAAAAATTGAAAACTGTTTAAGTCTTAAAATCTGCCCTGTACTTTTGCAGGGCATTTTTTTATAGTTCACTGATAGTGCTTTTATAATACTTCTAAAGTGGTTTCACAATGTTCAAGAAGAGGGTATGAAATGAGAGAAGGGATTTCTGTTGATGATATAGGAAAAGCAAGGGAAGAGCGCGCGGAAAAAATAAAAAAAATCCTCTCTGTCAATGATAATATAACAGCAATTCTTTTTACCCTCAACATCCCCGGAAAAATTAAAGACACTCCCCTTTACAGGAAAATGCACAGGGCAGGAACTTCAGAAATTACAAGAAGCCTTAAATGGCGCAAAATCAGATTCACCCTCATAGATACAGCGCACCTTGTTACAGGATCTGAAGCATATCTGGCTGTCTCCACAATCAGCAGGTACGGCAGCAAAGAGGGCAGCGGGGCAGATTCAGCTGCAATAAAAATGATAACAGCAGAAATTGAGGAAACCCATCCGCTTGGCCGTTTTTTCGATATAGATGTTTTTGAAAAACCGCACAACAAAATTTCTTCCGGCAGGGGCCTGAGAAAATGCTTCTTATGCGGCAGGGATGCGTTTATCTGCGCAAGAAGCGCTGCCCACCCAGTTGAAGAACTCCTTGAAACAATCAGGGAAAAGGGAGAAGCATGGTTAAGGGAATACTACTCATGGAAGATTGCAGAAATTGCCTGCAAATCACTTCTGACTGAAGCCGCATCAACTCCCAAGCCTGGCCTTGTTGACATGAACAACAGCGGCTCCCATACTGATATGGATTTTTTTACATTTCTTGAAAGTTCGGCATCACTTTATAAAACTTTTTTTAAAATTGCGCAGACAGGCTATGATTATTCATCCAAACCGCTTCCAGAAATGCTCCCCCCTCTTAAAACAATCGGCATAGCTGCTGAAAAAGATATGTATAAGGCAACTGACGGAGTCAATACACATAAAGGCCTTATTTTCTCGCTTGGTCTTTTAGCCGCGGCAGCAGGATACATCTGCGCAAAACATGAAATTAAATTAACTGCGGAAACAGTATGTTCTTCTGCAGGTGTTATTATTGCAGAAGATACAGCTGCTTACCTTGCAAAATTAAAAGAAAAGGGAGAGGATTTAAATATTTTGCCAGAATTAAATCCTACAACAGGAGAAAGGCTGTTTATTGAACATGGAATAAAAGGTGCGCGGGGAGAGGCGGCCGGCGGATTTAAATCAGCTTTAAAGGGTTACAGCCATTTGAGGGCAAATCTCTCAAAAGGGAGGGATTTTAACCTTTCACTTGTAGATACGCTGATGCGCATAATGGAAGATACACAGGATACAAATATTCCAGGGAGAAAGGATCTTGCATCCCTTGTCTTAATAAACAGGAAAGCTGAAAACTTCAACAGGGAAGGAGGAATTTTCCGGGGTGACAGGCCTGGGGCGGCTGGCAAGACTAACGCAGCTGACGCGCATGGCGCGGTTGATGCGGTCAAAGCGCTTGATAAACTCTTTATCGAAAAAAACTTAAGCCCGGGAGGATGTGCTGATATACTTGCAATGTCAATATTTCTTTATTTCCTTGAACGCGATACAGATCCTGTAATTTCTTCAGATTACGGGGGCGGCAGCGCTTTTAATATTGTCTGAATGTTCCCTGGCGGCAGCATAGCGTTCTGCCCAATGAAACATTATATCTAAAAAACTTTTAAGGTTTTCTGAAAAAAACTTATCCTTATGATAAATCATGTAAAACTTTCTGCTTAGTAGGGAATCATCGATCTGCAGTGCCACAATATCCCCCGAAAGCACTTCTTTCTCAACAACCTTTCTTGATATCAATGCATAACCAGCGTTATGGCGCACCATGTTTTTTACTGCTTCGCTGTCAGAAATTGTACACACAGTTTTAAAATTGATCCTGTTTCTTCTCATAAAACGTTCGACAGTATCCATCGTCCCGCTCCCCTTTTCAAAGAAGATCAAAGGAAGCTGATCAAGCTCTGCCGGCTCAACCTTTGCTTTTTTCGCAAGAGGCGCCTCAGGAGAAGATATCAAAACAAATTTCTCATTAAATATTTCACGCGATATAATTTTTGTATTTCTCACCTTGTGCGATACTATGCCGAAATCATTTTCAAATTTACTTGTTGCCTGTATTACGTTTTCATTGGGCATGGCAAAAACTGAAATCTTGATATCAGGGAAATTTCTTATAAACTCCGGCATAAAGTCGGGAAGATAATAAGAACTGAAACTATTAATCGTATCTATTGCGATATTGCCTCTTTTCTGTCTCTTGTAATCGCTTATGCTCTCTTCTATCTTTTCCTCAATTTCAAATATATTTTCTGCCATTGAGGTAAGCATCTTTCCGGCATCAGTAAGGACAAATGATTTCCCTGTCTTGTTTATAAGGATAAGACCGGTTTTTTCCTGGAGATCCTGGACCTGCCGCGTTACTGAAGGCTGTGTAATATTCAGGTATTCTGCCGCGCGGGTAAAACTCTGGTATTTTGATGTATAATAAAATGATTTCAGGTTATCAAGATTCATGGCAATACTTTAACATAATCCTTATCAAAGCTTAAGCCCCTTTATGCAAGTACAGGAACTATGGCAAGGAGAACACCGGCAGCGACAGCTGATCCGATAACTCCGGCGACATTGGGGCCCATTGCATGCATAAGCAGGTAATTTTCAGGATCTGCGTCCTGTCCCACCTTATTTACTATTCTTGCAGCCATAGGGACAGCAGAAACTCCTGCCGCTCCTATAAGAGGATTCAAAGGGTTTTTTTTCATAAAAATATTCATAAATTTCGCAAGAAATACTCCTGATGCAGTTCCAATTGAAAAAGCAATCAGGCCGAGAAGCAGGATAGCCAGTGTTTCAGGATTTAGAAATTTGTCAGCCTGAAGTTTTGAGCCTACAGAAAGCCCGAGCATTATTGTTACAAGATTTATAAGCTCATTCTGGGCAGCTTTGGAAAGCCTGTCTGTAACGCCGCTTTCACGCAGAAGATTTCCAAACATTAAACAGCCGATAAGCGGGGTTGCGGTTGGAAGAAGAAGTATTGTTATTGAAAGAACTATCAAAGGGAAAAGGATTTTTTCCTTTTTGCTTACCTCACTCAGCTGCACCATTTTTATCTGCCGTTCTTTTTTGGATGTAAGGAGTTTCATTATCGGCGGCTGGATAATGGGAACAAGGGCCATATATGAGTAGGCTGCGACTGCGATTGCCCCGAGATATCTTTCTGAAAAACGGCTTGCAAGAAAAATCGCGGTAGGCCCGTCTGCCCCTCCTATAATACCGATAGAGGCCGCGTCATAAAGGTTAAAGTCAAACATTGAAAGGCTGCCCAGAAACATCGCGCCGATAAGGGTAAAAAATATCCCGAACTGCGCAGCTGCCCCGAGAAAAAACATTTTCGGGTTTGCAATAAGAGGGCCGAAATCTGTCATAGCACCCACGCCTATGAAAATGAAAAGGGGAAAAAGACCGCTTTCTATTCCGAAACCGTAAATAATGCCGATAAATCCATCTGCACCGGCGATACCTGCGATAGGGATGTTTGCAAGAAGCCCTCCGAACCCGATTGGAATAAGAAGAAGTGGCTCAAAATTTTTGCTGATCGCAAGATATAGAAGAATGAAGCTGATCCCTATCATGATCAGTGTCTTTATATCAAGATTCATAATTCCGGTTGAAATCCAGAAATTTTCAATTGCAGTAAGAAATATCATTTTTGTCCCCTATGTCAAGTTCTGCAAGAGCTTGCCCTGTCGCGACATTTTTTTAAAATCACCACAGATGCGTATGAACCATATACATCTGTTATTCAAGCTCAGCAAGAGCTTGCCCTGTCGCGACACCCTCAATATTATCATATAAAAACTAATACGTTTCACTACTTCTTTTCATTCAAGTTCTGCAAGAGCTTGTCCTGTCGCGACACCCTCAATATTATCATATAAAAACTAATACGTTTCACTACTTCTTTTCATTCAAGTTCTGCAAGAGCTTGCCCTGTCGCGACCTGGTCGCCCGGATTTACAAGAAAAGATTTGATTGTTCCTGCAGCTGATGCCTTTATCTCTGTCTCCATTTTCATGCTTTCAAGGACAAGAACAGGACTCCCCTTTTCAACACTGCTTCCCGGTTTCGCGATAAACCTCAGGACAGTCCCTGGGAGAGGAGATTTAATTACAGAGCCTCCCCCCGAACCAGAGGCAGATGTTCCTCCCTCTGGAGCGCTGCTCTGAGGCGCTGATTTATCTGATGCGTCATTTGCGTTAACAGCCTTTACTGTTGTTTTTGCGGAAGGAAGGGCAGAGAAATCCAGATCCCTGACATTAAAATCAACAACTTCGTTGTTAACCATAGCTTTTTGTCCGTCCATCTTTATCTTGAACTCTTTGCCGTTAACTGTAACTACAAACTCTCCCTTGTGGGGTGCTTTTTTAACACTGCCCCGTGCAGCTGATGCGGCAGAGGCTGCAGCAGGTTCGGCAGAAGCTGGTATATCTTTGCTTTCAACCTTGAATACTTTGACAGCTCCCTTTTTATCGATAAATGTAATACCCTTTTCCCCGCAAATTGCTGATATAAAGAGGTTCTCTTCTGTAATTGGAAGCTTCTTTTCTCTCAGCTTCTCTTTTGCGTTTTTCAGCCCTTTTGAGGGATCTTTATCATTATATTCAAGAACAGAGCCTGTAAAAGGCTCAATTCCAAGTTTTTCCTTTGCTATATCAATTATTTTCTCATCAGCCCTCACCGGTGTCTTGCCGAAATACCCCAGCACCATTTTGCCGAAGCCGTCAGCAATCCTTTCCCACGGCCCGAAAAACTCATTATTGAATGCCTGCTGAAAATAAAACTGGGAGACAGGTGTTACAGAGGTTCCCCCTCCGCCGAGAGAAATAACTTCGCTCATTTTATCAAGCACCTTGTTAAACCGCTCTTCATCAACACCCTGGTCTCTCATCATGTTTGTGTTGGCAGTAAGAGCTCCTCCCGGCATGGCGCAGAAAAGAATCTCAGGATTTGTTTTTCTTGCTTCAACCGGGAAAACATAGTTTTCAAGGCATTTTTTTAAAACAGACTGAGCTTTTTTTACCCCTTCAATATCCATATCAAGATAATAATCTGTCCCTTTAAGCACATGCCAGAGCGAAACAATATCAGGCTGCGCAGTTCCCCCTGATACAGGGTACAGTGATACATCAAGCTGATCAGCGCCCCCTTCAAGGGCAGCCATATACGTGGCAAGACAAATACCTGCCGAATCGTGGCTGTGATACACTATTTTTTTGTCATTTCCGATTATTTTCCTGGCCTCTTTAATTGTGTCATGGATAACAGACGGTCTTGAAGTACCTGCCGCATCCTTGAAACAGAGTGAATCATATTCAATCCCGGCATCAAGAATATTTTTCAGTATCCCT
The DNA here is from genome assembly GCA_034003145.1 of Spirochaetia bacterium. Lineage (GTDB taxonomy): Bacteria > Spirochaetota > Spirochaetia > CADAEX01 > CADAEX01 > JACKPD01. The sequence continues at coordinate 16,928 of JAVEZE010000014.1, read as the reverse complement.
ATATAAAAATCCTTATCATGAATTCCGTGGATAGGAACAGGCATGTCCATTGTAGTAATGCATATCTCGTGCTTTAATCCCGCAGTACTGATGCATTTCCCTGAATAAATAAGGTTATCTACATCATTCAAGGCATCAAAATTCCTTACTGTTGTAATACCATGTTTTTTAAAAAGCCTGGCATGCAATTCAATTACATCAGAAGGATGGGATTCAAGGCCTACAACATTAACCCCTCTCGAAAGAGTCTGCAGATTAATGTCAGGACCGCCGATTGTTCTATACTGTCCCATAACCTCAAAAGGGTTTTCATTGCAGTAAAAAACAAGAGACTGGAACTGCGCTCCGCCTCCAACCTCAAAATGCTTTATGCCTGCGTCACAGGCTGCTTCAAAAGCCGGCATTATATCTGCAGAAAGGACCCGGCTGCCGAAATAGGACTGAAAACCGTCCCTGAAGACAGTTAACATGAAATCAATCTTTTTTTTCATATAATATTCTCTTTATTCCTTATCCCAGCACACTTTTAAGCGCGGCAAGGGCGATTGCGATATCTTTATCTTCCTTGTTTTTCAGCTTTTCGCTGTTTTTACGGGAAAAAATAACTGTCAGTAATTTTACAGCGCTTATCATAAGCCCAAGCATAATAAAAACTGTTGTCATTCCAATCAGAGTTATTGTTAAACCTGTCTGCATATCAGCCTCCTCTCTAATCTCTTGAATGGATCATTATCTCGATAAATACATTATTGTATCAATTCCATTCATATATGTATTATAAGAATTGTTACTATTGTTGTCAATAGCTGTTTTTACCGATGATTTCAACACTCAGATGAAAATGTTTTACATCTTTGTTTTCCCAGGAAGCATGTAAATATTAAAATCAGAACCAATAGTTATTTTTTCTTTTTGCGCAGAAAATTTAACGCTGTTTTTATCCTGCCGCCGCCTTCAACAATATTCCGGACAGCATTGCTCTCTTTCAGGCTTTTTAAAGAAACCCCTTTGGAAGTTGTATTAAAAACACATAGGCACCAGGTAGTTTCATTGGCTCTGTTTACAACAGGGTATATTGTTCCGTCTTCCATGCTGACATCCTTTCTTGAGAGAACAGCAGCCTCAATCATTTCATTGATTTCCCTGTCTTTGACAAACTCGCTTATTTCATGTCCTGAAACCTCATCAACTGCAAGCTCAAGTTTTTCTGCAAAATTTTCTGTGCAGAAAACTATTTCACCTGATGTTGAGACAACTGCGGCTGTCATGCTGGAAGTCTTTATTATTTTTTTTACAAGATTGTGAAAAGAGCTTATCCTAAGAGCCCTTTTTTCACCAATCAGGTTCATTTCCACAAGAATATCCGCGATCTGTGTCCCTATTTTCCCCAGTTTCCTCAGCCCCGCATCTGGTGAGTGCCCTGTGTTTCTGCTCATGTTTATTAGTTTGTCAAGCGCTTTGCCCAGGCGGTAGCTTTTAAAAATTATTCCTGAACCGGCCAGTACAACAAGAATTGATCCGATTAACCCGAAGAAAAATATATTTTCAGCAATATATTTCAAACGTTCAGGAGAATGTGTCTCTGAACCGGCAACAGCAAAATATGAATATGAAGAGAGAAACAGCAAAAAAGCGGATGAGAGCGCGATAAAAACAATAATCAATGTTTTTCTTACAAGTATCATCTCTATTCACCTGCCCCGATAAATTCATCAATATCGCTGTTTTTCCCTACAACAATAAGAACATCGCTTTCTTCAAGCATCCTGTTTTCCTCAGGCTGAATCAGGATATCTTTTTTAACTGGATTACCCTCTTCGTCAAGATCAGTTACAGTCCTTCTGATCATTACAAGAGAAAGGGAGAATTTCTTTTTAAGCTGAAGATCATCACTCTTTTCCCCCTTGAATTCTTTCGGAAGAAAAAGTTCGGCCAAGCTTATATCAGTTGAAATAGGGACCCTGTCAAGAACTTCCGGCGCGATGAGACGGCTTGCGACCCTGATTCCCCCATCTACCTCAAGATTTACAACTTCATCAGCTCCAACTTTTTTAAGAACTTTCTGATGCATTTCAGAGACTGCCCTTGCTACAACATAGGGAATTGAAAGCTGCTTTAAAATCGCAGTGGTAAGGATGCTTGCCTCAATATTGTCTCCTATTGCGACTATAGCGAAATCGACTTCTCCCAATGAAGCGCCGGAAAGTGCTTTTTCATCAGTGGAATCAAGGAGGATAGCGCTTGTTACTTTATCTGTTATCGTGTCAACAAGATCAGGATTATTATCAATTGCAATAACCTTTCCCCCCTTTTCCATAAGGGTTGCGCAAAGCTGCCTGCCGAAAGAGCCGAGTCCTATTACTGCAAATACTTTATCCATAACCAACTCCTTTTATTAAAAACCTGATAATCCTTTAACCGATTAATATTTCCGCCTCCGGGTATCTGTGCAGAGGCTTTCCCCTTAAATCTGAACCAAATGAAGATACAATTGTCAAAGGGCCAAGCCTTCCGATAAACATCAGCATGATTATGACAATTTTCCCGGCAGCGGAAAGGGATGATGTTACGCCGGTTGAAAGCCCCACTGTAGCGAACGCGGAAACAGTTTCAAACAATAGATCAAGAGGCATAGCTTTTTCTGTGATAAGCAAAACCAAAAAACCTGTTATTACGGCTGTAATCCCAAGTGACAATATTGAAAAAGCCTTTAGTGTTGTCTGTAAACCTATTTCCCTGTTATAAAGTGTAATTGCGTTTTCCTTGCGCAGGAAAGATTTAAAATAAGATAAAATCACAGCTATGGTATTTATCTTGATTCCCCCTGCGGTACTGCCTGATGCCCCACCTGCAAACATATAGATTATCATTATAAAAACTGTGGCAGGCATAAGGGCTGAAAATGATATTGAATTAAAACCGGCTGTCCTTAAGGTGACAGACTGGAAAAAAGCTGATAGATACTGGAGTGCAAGATTATCATTTTTCATTGCATTCCCGTGCTCGAAAAAATAGACAAGCAACATACCTGAAAATATCAGAAAAATTGTATAGGTAAGGACTACCCGCGAATTGGTACTGATCGCGTTTTTCCTGTATATACCGGTTATAAAGCTCCTGACTCTACTGTAGATGCTTGAGCCGATATCTGTCATTACGGAAAAACTTATTCCGCCGAGTATAATCAGAAAAGCGACAGTAAGCACTATTGAGGGGGTGGAGGAAAACTGCTCAAGGCTGTCTGAAAAAAGGGCAAACCCCGCGTTGCAGAACGCGGAAACCGCATGAAACATGGAGTAAAAAATTCTATCCCCGAGGGAGGTTCTACCGGGAAAGGAGAAGAAAAGTATTAATGCGCCGGCTGCTTCTATCAGAAGGGTCAGGGCAACAATGTTTTTTACCATGGATGATATTTTAGTCATATCATCTTCGTTAACCATGTAGGAGATAAGCAACCTGTTTTCAAGTGAGACAGTTTTCCTGAACATGAAAACAGTTGAGAAAGAGAGAATCATGATACCAAGGCCCCCTATCTGGATAAGAAGCATTATTATGATTTTCCCCCATATGGAAAAATATGTCGCGGTATCAACTACAATAAGCCCTGTAACACAAACAGCAGAGGTGGCAGTAAAAAGGCTGTCGAGGATAGAAAGGGAGCCTTTTCCCTCTGATGCGAACGGCATCGCGAGAAAAACTGTCCCGGCAGCAATTACTATCAGAAAGCTTTCGACAATTGTCTGCGCAGGGTTTACTGCAATACTCTGGAGAAAACTGCTGAACTTTTGAAATCTGGTAAATACCTTAAACAGAATCAGCATATTTCTGATAATCATAATCGCGGCAATGCCGGAAAAAACAGTCATGCTGCTGTAATAAAAAAGTATCTTATCCGCAATAAATAAAATTATGTAAAGCAGCAGGAGTATGGAAGCTATCAGATTATGAGTAAAATATATTCTTTTATATTTTGCCTTTGACAGGGAAAATAGAAATTCGGAAAAAGCGGCAACAATAATCAGAATATCAATCAGACTGACAACAAGCTGAGCTGAAGGGAACACAGGGAATGTTTCAATGTAGAATGAGGCTCCGGCAAGAAAAAGCACAGCAAGCGTAACAAATGTCTTCAAATTTGCAACCTCTGGAATAAATTATAACATCTTTTAAACATTAAAATCCACACAAGAGAGAAGCAGCGGAAAATAATTCAGCCATAACGCGATTCAAGATATTTCTTGAATGCGTAAAGAGCATCCTTGAAATTCTTTCTCCCCAGTCCAAGCCTGAAATACCTGTCATCATAGTCAAAAAGTTTTCCCGGAAGCATAAGAAGATCATGCTTTTTGACAAGGTCCCGCGAAATATCAGACGCGCTTAAATTCCCCTTGAATGAGGGAAATGCTACCGAGCTTCCTGAAGGATCGTTCCACTGGAGAATGCTTTCAAGGTCTTCAAAGACACCGACTGCATAATCAATATTGCTTCTTATTATATCCCTGCTTCTTCCAATGAAAAAATCCCTGTGATGAAGCGCTATACGGGCAATATGCTCTGAAGGGGCGCTGCTGCATATTGTTGTATAATCCTTAAGATGGGCTACCTTGCTGTAAAGTTCTTTCTTCTTTGTCGCGATCCAGCCTATCCTGAGCCCTGGCAGGCCGAAGGATTTTGACATGCCGAAAAGAGATACGCTCTCGTCATAAATAGTGCACATTGAGGAAAGCGGTTCCCTGTAGTCATGCTCAAGAAGCCAGTACATCTCATCAGAAAAAATAAAAATATTGTTTTCCCTGGCTATTTCAACAATCTGATTGTATTCATCTGATGAAGGCATAAACCCTGTGGGGTTATGGGGAAAATTCACAAGAAGCGCCTTTACAGGTTTTTCCGCAACTGTTTTTTTAAGAAAATCAATATCAATCTCCCATTCTCCCTCCCTGTTTTGAAGGTTCCACATTATAACCTCGCACCCCGCAGCTTTGGGAATTTCGACAAGAGACTGATAGATAGGGGAAAGCACAACAATCCTGTCCCCTTTTTCGACAAGGGAATTTAATGTCAGATAGATACATTCCTCGGGAGCTGCGACAAAAATCTCATCCGGTGAAAAACCACTGTACAGAAGGGCAATCTCCTCTCTCAGCTTAATGCTCCCGCTTGACTCGGTATAACCGAAAGTCATATTCATGAATTCCTTTTTTTCCTCATAGTCAAGAAGATCAAAAAGTGTATTAAGTGAAATAGACTCACAGTCTGAGCTGCTAAGCTGCCGGTTGATGGAAAACTCGTATTCAGCGAAATATCTCTCAAGTCTGAATGGTTCATATTTCATAGCACTATCCTCCCGTATTTTCCGTCAAAGCCATACTCAACGCTATAGTCCCCGCCCCTTATCCTGTTAATCCCCGCAGTCACCTCATCCGGAATGTTTTTAAATGCGAGATCTCCCTTTTCAAGCCAGATGGAACTTTCCCTTCCTGCCTGCCTTATTATTTCAAGATAGATATCAATCACTTTTTTTGTCCCGCTGCCGCATTTTAGGCACTCTGCTATAACCTCAACTATCGGTATCTGATATACAAAATCCTGTTTTCTTTCACGGGAAGCTGTATAAATTGAATCAACCCTTTCTTTTACTCCCTTTGTAAGCGGTTTGCCGCAGATGGGACAGATATCAGGCGGATTATCCTTGAAAAATATTTCTTCTCCATTATGCCCGGGGCGGTCTCCCCTGTGGCCTGTAAGATAATACCTTCCCTCAAAAGGGGGAAACTCCGCAGTTTTTACAATTGCCCCTTTCATTACCGCATCAGCGATCCCGTCTGAACTCACCTCATCAACTGAAAGTTCTGTGAATTCCCTTCCCAGACGGTTAAAAGCTGCCGAGTGGGCATCGCTTGATGATATTACCGGTACATCAAGGTACCCGGCTATTTTTTTTATCATGTCAGGATCTGCGCTAAGGCCTGATTCAAGCGCGTCAATAAGCGAGGATTCTTCTCCGAATACCTCTTCAATACTGTTGACAGGGTTTTTTCCGCCCAGTATCCCGTCCGGAGTCATGATATGGGCAGGAATCAAAAGGCAATTACATTTTTTTTTAAGGCGGATAAAAAAATCAGTCATCTGGACGCTGCTTTCAAATTTGACAAAAGGACGCCCTATACCCAGCTTGCTGCCGGCAGACTCAAACATGGCTCTTGCATCTGCTATGCGCGAGCGGCCGCGGAAAAGGATAACCATGTGAAAAAGTTTTCTTTTAAGCGGGTTGTGCAGGTAAGGCAATGTTACGATAACCTCAGTCTGCGGCATAAGAAAGCAGTTCCTGCCGGAAATATTTTTTACCGGATCAAAAGGGCTGACTCCTGCAGCTTCACAGCCTGATAGACTCTCCATCTCCCACATCCCTTTTTTATCATCAAACGGAAAAAATCCATCAAGCTCATTCTCCCATTTTTCAAGAAGGATATCACCGCTTCCGTATAGATCTATCCCTTTAGTCTCCATCACATAACGGAGTTTGTTAAAATCAGTTTTGCCGGTTGCCCCTGCGTAAGGGGAGTGGGAGTGAAGATCAACAACAATATTCATGAAAAAAAACTCCTGTTAAGTGAAAAAGTTATCACGATAATCCGGTGCCGGAAATATCCATACTACACTTATTCGCATTGCTTAACAATGATAATCCCATAAACTATATGGAGCAAGAAAGATTTTCCTGATAATCTTTCCCTTATGATAAGAAAGAAACACAGGGCAGAACTCATGCTTGTTGCTGCGGCCCTGATATGGGGCGCGACATTTGTAATCATAAAGGAAGGAATTAAAAGCTGCTCTCCCATTCTTTTCAATGGAATAAGATTTATGCTTGCCTTTTTAATAATGTTTGTGATCAACAGAAAGAAAATTTTTAAGGCAGGCAGAAAAATATGGCTTCATGGAGCATTCCTGGGCAGCCTTAACTATATCGCCTATGCCATGCAGACGCTGGGTCTTAAATATACATCTGTCGCAAAATCAGGCCTTGTTACATATCTTTTCGCGATATTAACCCCTCCCCTTCAGTATGTAATAACAAAAAAGATCCCGCATAAAGGAAACATAACCGGCCTTGCCGTTGTATTCGCAGGAATGATAATGATCACATCACCCAAAGCAGAAGGGATAAATATCGGCGACATACTTACGCTGGCAAGCGCTCTCTCCTATGCTTTCTATATTGTTCTTATCGATATTTACCCGGCAAGGGAAGACGCCGGAGTGCTTGTGGCGATCCAGTTTCTCATCATGGGTATACTTGGACTTATCACAGCACCTTTAGTTGAAACAGTTTTTATATCATTTAGCTCAGGTCTTGTTTTTTCTCTTGCCTATCTTTCCATCCTGGGCAGCGCTGTCTGCATCTATATCATAAACCGTTTCCAGCACTACACTACCCCGACAAGAGCAGTTCTTATCTATGCGCTTGAACCGATGTTCTCTGTTTTCCTTGGGATAATCATACTTGCAGAGTCAAAAGCTCCCCTTAAGATTGCGGGAGGAATTGTCATTCTTTCAGGTATACTCTTATCAGAGATGTGGGAGCAGATTGAGTACAGGATGAAAATAAAAAAAGGGCTTAACCCGGGGGATTGATTTATCCTTCTCATTTCACAATCAGATCAATATATTTCTTATCCAGCTTGTCATATTTTCAATTTCTGGTAAAATTGAAGCTAATGAGAAGAAAAACATTATTCAGAACACGTACATCAAAAACAATTTTTCTGATACTGGCCTCATCAGCCGTATCAGCTTCTGTATATCTTTTTATGCCTCTTATAACAGGCTGGAAAACCTCATTGCACTCATCCCCTGAAAATATTTCAGACATTATTTTTACCGCATCCCTTGCCCTTCACCTTATCTGGGCTTTTTTCCTTGCAGCTTTAAAAAGCAGAAAGGATAACTCAGCGCTTAAAGCTCCGGCATCCATGTTTGCAGCCTCTCTTCTCATGTTTTTATTTTCATATCTTTACGCCTATAACGCCGGGCTTGAATATATACAGCGGTTTGCCCGGACATCTGACATATTGAGTTTCGCGCCTGATACAGCGACAGGAAGACTATACGCTCTTTTCATGTATCTCCCTTTTCTTGCTGCGGATTTTTCAGCGATATTTATTTTAAAAAAAAGAAAAGGGATTCCTCCTTCTTTTTCAAGGCTCGCGCTCACCCTCCTGTCTGCTGTTCTTTATTCCCTTGCTTTCCCTTCCTTCCTCCATCCGGAAGGTTTTCCCATATTGGCATTTATCTCTCTGATTCCCCTGATACTTGTTATCCATTATTCAAAAAGCGGTAAAGGGATATTCTGGGCAACAGTATTCGGTGTATTCCAGACAACAATTATAAACTACTGGCTGTCAACGTTCAGCCTTGTGTCTCTTCAGGCAGTAATTGCGATTAACCTTCTCCATTATCTGATTTTCATGACAATAGCGGTTGTCGCATATAAGCATGCAGGTAAACTTAAATGGGTGATATTTCCGGCTGCCTGGGTTACGCTTGAATATTTCAGAAGCCAGGGGTTTACCGCATATCCCTGGTGCCCCCTTGGGACAAGCCAGTACAGGGCAGCCCCTTTTATCCAGATCGCATCTGTTACAGGGGTATACGGCATCTCATTCATTATAGCGCTTGTAAACTCATCTGCTGCTGTTTTCCTTGCTTCATTTACAAAAAGAAGCAGAAAACTCAAAGACAATGCGGTTAAAGCATTACCATTCCTTGCCGCAATTTCAATCGCATTTTTATCAGTCATCTGGGGCAAGGGAGAAATATCCCGCCTTGAAAAAGAAGTCCCGGTAAAAACGATCACTCTTGCGCTGATTCAGCAGAACAGCGATCCCAGAAAAACTGACTACAGGGAAAACCTGGATATGCTTAAAAAACTCACAGATGAAGCACTTGCCTCATCAGAAGGAAAGACAGACCTTGTCGTCTGGTCAGAGACTGCATATGTCCCCAACATCAGGAGGTGGGGGAGCATGGCGCCGGAAGATCATCCACTCGCGAAACTTACTGCTGAATTCCTTGATTACCAGAAGGGGGGAGGATTTTATCTTTTAACCGGTAACGATGACTATGAACTGCAGGGTGATGGTAATGCAATTGAAAGAAAGGAATATAACGCGTCTGTCTTTTTTACAGACAAAGGGGAAAGGGCAGCTACCTACAGAAAGATCCGGCTTGTCCCTTTTACAGAATATTTTCCTTTTAAGGAGCAGCTGCCGGCTCTGTATGATATCCTCCTTAAAATGGATGTGAACCTATGGGAACCGGGAATCGAGCAGACAGTCTTTACCCATCCTGATTTTCGCTTTTCTACCCCTATATGCTTTGAAGATATTTTCCCTGATTATGTACGGAATTTTATTCTCTCAGGCGCTGATGTAATACTCAACATATCAAATGATTACTGGTCGCTGACTGAAACTGAAGGAAAGCAGCACTTCATGACAGGGATGATGAGAGCGGTGGAAAACCGCAGACCGCTTGCAAGGAGCACTGCTTCAGGCCTGACAGGGGTTGTGGAGAGGACAGGAAAGATACGGGATACCCGCCCTTTTTATAAACCGCTTTATGTAAACACCAGGATCAAGCTGCATGAGGAAAATACCTTCAGCATCTACACAAGGTACGGAGACTGGTTTTCAGGCCTCTGCATAGCAGCAGTTTTCTTTATGTTTATAAAATCTGTTATCTTTATTTTAGTGAGAAGTGTTGTTAAACAAAAAAGAACAATACGGTTGAATAAAAACAGGTAAAAAATCAGCCTCATCTCCTGCTGAAAACAGATTCCGGAAACAACTCTGAAAACAGCTCCCGGAGACAATCCTGAAAACAGCTTCCGGAAGGAAACATTCAGGGGAACAAGGAAAGAACCTTAAAGCTTTTGTTACCTCTCCCCCCTCTTGAACGGCTCACCAAGGTGGGCAGGAGAGTGCATCTTCCTGTGCCCCTCAAGGCTAAGCCCGTAGAAAACCAGGACAGCAAGGGTTGTAAGGTAAGGAAGCATGGCAAGAAAGTTAGGCGATATTCCAAGAGGCTGGAGAAGATACTGGAGAACAAATATACCTCCGAAAACATAGGCGCCGGTAAAAGCGCGCCTTGGGTCCCACATGGAAAAAATGGTAAGAGCGATAACGATCCAGCCCCTTCCCGCGGTAAGTCCCTCTATCCAGGATTTGCTGTAGGCAATTGAAAGATGGGAACCTGCAAGGCCGGCAAAAGCGCCCCCCGCCATTACGCAAAGATACTGCACCAGATAGACATTTATCCCCTGGGTTTCAGAGGCTTTAGGGTTTTCCCCTGTGGATCTTACAGCGATACCTGCCTTGGTTCTGTAAAGAAAAAACCATGCCCCAATACCCAGGATAATGGAAAGATAAAAATAGGGATCCTGTTTGAAAAAAATCTCACCAATATATGGAATATCACTTAACAAAGGGATATTTACCGCGTCCATTTTAATTACAAGGGGTTTTCCGATATACGGTTTGCCCCAAAGCCCGCTGATGCCGAGGCCGAGCATGGAAAGGGCAAGGCCTGATACAACCTGGTTTGCCCTGAGGCTTATGCTTACAAACGCGTGGATCAGGGAAAACAAGGCGCCGCATACCATTGAGAATAAAAGCCCAAGCCAGGGATTGCCGGTAGTATAGGTTACCGCGAACCCTGATACAGCGCCCACCGCCATCATCCCCTCAACCCCCAGATTCATGACACCGCCTCTTTCACTTATAATTTCCCCTAACGTTCCAAGCAGCAGGGGCGTACCTGCAATAAGAGTCCTTTTAAGCACTGAAATTATTATCTGTTCCATTTTGCCCCCTGCAGCTTGATTGCTACCCTGTTCTTTTGAAAAAACTCACCCATTATGAGAAAAACAAGAATTACCCCGTTAAAGATATTGACTGTTGCGGCCGGAAGATTTAGCGAAATCTGGATGGCATCTCCTCCGACAAGTATACCGGCGAAAAAGAGGCCTGAAATAATCGCGGTAATGGGATTAAGCCGTGAAAGCCATGCGACAATAATCGCGGTAAAGCCGTAGCCTGAGCTTATTGAATCAGGATATGTCAGATGGTGATGAAGCCCTGCCACTTCCCCGACTCCCGCAAGCCCGGCAAGCCCGCCGCTGATAATCATGATAATAATTGTGGTCTTGTAAAAATCAATTCCCGCGTATCTTGCTGCTTCCTGGTTCTCGCCTATTACCCTCACCTCATAGCCGAATCTTGTCCTGAATAAAAGTGCGTAAACCAGGACTGACGCTAAAAGCGCTATAATCAGCGTGACATAATGGATTCTTGAATTACCCAAAAGGGCAAGCTGCGCTGTTTCGGGAAAATCATCAGTATAGGGAAAGCCGAACTGGGTTTTCCCTTTCCATGGCCCTATAACAAGCATTTTTATGAACTCCGCCCCTATATAGTTAAGCATAAGGGTTGAGATAACCTCGTTTATCCCGAACCGCACCCGCATGATCGCGGGGATTATTCCCCAGAGCGCCCCCGCGATAAAACCGCCTGAAAACATGAGAAATATCGCGGTCCATCCCGGAAGTGCTGCCCCCCAGGTAAGAGCTATCCATGTCGCGGCGGCAGATCCTGCCAGTAGCTGGCTTTCAGCTCCGATGTTCCAGAACTTGCCGCGGTATGCGACAGTAAGCCCTGCAGCTATCAGTATCAGGGGGATAGACTTGGTAACAGTCTCCTTGAATCCGTATATGGATCCGAATGATCCGCTGAATATCTTGTAAATCGCGAAAAAAGGATTTACCCCTTTAGCCAGAAAAACAACCCCGATCGCGGCAAGTCCTGCCAAAAGGGAGGCGGCAAGAATCAGATTCGAGATTAAGGGTTTTTCCTTTTCGCGGGGCGACACATCAATTTTCAGCATGATTTTGCTCATTTATTTTCCTCCGCCGCCTCAGTCTGAGCAGGAAGCTTCAGCGAGCCTGTCATCATCAGTCCTATATCCTTTATATCAGCATCACCTGCCTTAAGTATTCCCATAAACTCTCCCTTGAAAATTACAGCAATCCTGTCGCAAATCTCAAACAGCTCATCAAGGTCTTCGGAAACAAGAAGAACCCCGCCCCCCTCTTCGCGCCTTGCCAGAATCTGCCGCCTGATATATTCAGTTGCCCCTATATCAAGCCCGTAGGTCGGGTGGGAAGCTACCAGAAGAGCCGGCTTGCTCTCTATCTCGCGCCCAATAATCAGTTTCTGGATATTGCCTCCCGAGAGTGATTTAATCGGGAGATTTATGGAAGGGGTTGAAATATTATACCGCTCAACAATATTTTCCGTGTGGTTTTTTATCAGATCATAATCAAGAAACATCAGCCTTGAAAAAGGCTTTGAGTGGTGTTTCTTTAAAATCGCGTTCTCATATATGAAAAGATTGGGAACTATTCCGAACTTCATCCTCTCCTCAGGCACATGCGTTATACCTCTTGTGTTTACTATACGGGCAGATTTATTTGTAAGTGCCTCGTTTTCAAGAATTATCTCTCCCGAGGAGGAACGCCTTAAGCCGGTTATCGCCTCGACAAGCTCCCTCTGTCCGTTACCCGAAACCCCAGCTATGCCGAAGACTTCGTTGCGGTATACCGAAAAGGAAAGGCTGTTGACAGCAGTGTTTCCCCTGTCCCCGTTTACGATAAGCTTTTTTACCTCAAGCACACGCTCACCCCTTTCAAGCGGTACTTTGTCGAATTTAAGATCAACATCACGGCCTACCATCATCCTGGCAAGCTCTTTTTTATCAACATCGCCGATATCAGCGCCTCCGACTGTAACACCCTTCCTGATTACCGCTACCCTGCTGCATATATCCATAATTTCATCAAGTTTGTGGCTGATTAGAATGATCGAATGTCCGTCATGCGCCATTTTTCTTATGATATCAAACAGTTCGCCTGATTCCTGGGGAGTAAGCACGCTTGTAGGCTCATCCATGATAAGAAGGTCTGCCTCAAGAAAAAGAGCTTTAAGTATTTCCACCCGCTGCTGCTCTCCGGCTGAGAGTTCCCATATCTTTTTATCAGGATTGATTTTCATGTCGAATTTTTCCGAAAATCCCGAAATCCTCTCCCTTATATATCTATCAGGAAAAAAGAATGGAACATCATCAAGACCGAGGGCGATATTTTCCGCGACTGTATGGTTCTGGACAAGCATGAAATGTTGATGGATCATGCCGATGCCGGCCCTCATGCTGTCTTTAGGTGTTTTAATCCTGACCTCATCTGAGTTGATTATGATCTGCCCCTCATCCGGCCTGTAAAGCCCGTAGAGGATATTCATAAGTGTTGTTTTGCCTGCCCCGTTTTCGCCGAGGAGTCCCAGAACTTCGCCTGATGATATTTTAAGATTTATATCTTTATTGGCATAAAAACCGTGAAAGGATTTTGTAATTCCCCTCATTTCAAGGTCATTTATCTTCCGCACCCGGGATCTCCTGATCAAAAATATTTTAATATGAAAAATTGTATTTTATTTGATGGTTTTTATCAATCTTGCGCGCTGATATTGAGAGTTTTTATGGTTTAAAATAATTGTTGATTGAATATGCTGAATATTGACCTAACATAATCAGGGCTATACACTTTTTAAATGGAACAATTATTAAAAGTACTTAAGATTTATCATGAAAAGCTGGATCAGGAATTAAGAATAACACCTCACAATCCTGATTTCTGGGCATATCTTGACCTGCAATACCCTGAAAATCCTGTCGAGCTTATAGATGTATTTCCTGAGATTATAGGGGTTGAGGAAGATATCAAAAAAATAGCTGCTTCCGGAGAAGGAAAATATTTTCTGCCATTTCTTCACAGGAAAGAGAACTATATGCATTTAACCATTGTACCGGAGTGCGGAGCTGACTGTGCCCTTATTGCGGTTGAAGACATTACTGATGATACAGGGAAAATACAGACTGTTACCCAGAAAAAAAACGAAATTTCGCTGCTTAAAAAGAAAATTGAAGAAAAAAATAACGAACTGAGAGATGCCAATAAAAAACTTGATTCTTTAATGAATATTATCCGAAGCCAAAATCATAATCTGGAAATGAAAGTAAGAAAAAGAACAAAACAGTTAAATGATTCACGGCTCAGCATTATTACAACTCTGGCCCAGGCTGCGGAATTCAGGGATATGGATACAGGAGGGCACATATACAGGATCGGCCGTTCCTGCGTCATTCTGGGGAAAAAATACGGGCTTTCATCAAAAGACTGTGAATCACTTTTTTATTCAAGCCTGCTTCACGATCTTGGCAAAATCGGTATTCCTGATTCCATCCTCCTTAAACCAGGCCCGTTAACAGATAAAGAATGGGCATTGATGAGGGAACACACCACAATAGGTGCAAAATTATTAAGCAATAACGAGCATTTGATGATTTCCTCAGCAAGGGATGTCGCACTATATCATCACGAAAAATGGGATGGCACAGGATACCCCTACGGATTATCAGGAGAAAAAATACCGTTATTAGGCCGCATCTGCGCGATAGCTGATGTTTTTGACGCTCTCCTTTCTGAAAGACCTTACAAAGAATCTTTCACTCCGGAGAAATCTGTGGATATTATTTTAAGCGGCTCGGGAAAACACTTTGATCCTGATATAGTAAATATATTCAGGGATGTACTTGATGATATCTTAAGGCTTCAGAAAGAGACAGCAGAGGATCTTGAATTCCTTACTCCGGACTTCTGATTGACTATGGCCAGGCAGATGATCAATAAAAAAAACAATACCGATTATTATATAGGCAGAATCTCATCAATAATAAAAACACATTTCATGCTGTTTGCTACTCCATATATGGGCCTTGATTTCGAACCTGAAAAGGATTATGAGAAACTACTTGATTTTCATAAATACCCTGAGTCTGCAAAAATAAAACGGATAATATCTATTGTCAAAGCTTATGCGCTACTCCATGATTCAGGACTTTTAAGCAGTAATGCTGAAACTGAAAAGGAAACAGCCAAGCTAGTAAGATACCTTTCATCACTTCAGCGTGATCATGTTCACAGCGGTACTGTCAGAAAACTGGTTCCAAAAAATCTCGGATTTTCTTTCTTTAAGAAAAAGCTTGGAGTTCCCCTGTTCGGACTTTACAGGCCCTCATCTGTCCCGGGAGGGAAGGGGATGCTGCTTTGCTACACTTCAACTGAAGGAGATGGAGAGGCGGGAATATCTGCGGTAATGATGGACAGGAAAACCAGTATAAATTATCAGGGTCTGGGAGTTGTAGTTGACTCTGAGGCAAAATGGCTTCACTGTGTTATAAGCAGAGCGGGAAACGAACCGTTATTGATCCCTGAAATAGCGTTTAAAAGGAAAAAAGCGCATACTTTTGATTTTTTCAGATACAATATTTCATTGGCGGAAAAAGCAATCCAGACACGGCTGAAAGATGAGTTTATTGACCCTTTCAGATATAAATATGCGTATTTCTTTTTTGACGACAGTACCTTGAAGTTCAAGGTACTCCGTTTCTTAAGCAGCCTTCTTTCCGGAAAGTTTTGTGTTCCTGCAAGGGAAAGTGAAAATATTGCTCTCCTTTTTATTCAAAAACTGCTTTAAAGGTGACACTTCTGTTTAAAATCCTCTCTTCATCAGTAGCTTCATCCTGGGCCACCGGCTCGCTGATTCCTACCCCCCGCGGGGTAACATACTGCGCAAGTGGTGCGTTTAGATCTTCAAACAGTTTCATGGCTTTTTCCGCCCTTTCCCTGCTTATCCTGAGGCTGTCGGGATCCTGGATATTTCCGGCGGTATGACCTGTTAACTCGACATTAACCTTAAAACCTGATTCTTTTGCCTTATCTATTATTTCTGTTATTAATGTTCCAGCTTCACGGACTGTCTCTTCCTGGCCAATTCTAAGTTCCCCGGAATCTTGTTCAAAAAAAAGGATATATCCCTTCAGGCGGCGGGCAAGGGCAAGCAGTTCATCCGGTATTGCCCTGTCTGCTGAAACATAGGCTGGTCCGAATAGGGGTGATATAAACTCCTCTTCGGCAAAGATGAATTTTTCAATATCGATGGAATAGCCTGCCGCAATCTCATCTATTTTTCTTGCCCTGGCATCACGCAGCAATCGAACCTCTGTTTTACCGCCCCTGCGATAATGAGATGCGATGAGTATACCTTTTTCATTATTTAAGGCTTCAAGAAAAATACGGCTATTGAGCGATGCGGAAAAAGAAAATACCGTGATTGCTGTTATCAAAGCTCCAATAATCATAAGGGCTATTATCGCGTAAACCGGTTTTTTCTTCTTATCCCCCTTTTCACGGCTTATAAGACATGGACGGAGAAGCGCTTCCTCCTTTTCAAACAGTTCAGTATTGCCTGAAAAAGTTGAAAGCGCGCCTGAAAGGCGGAGATGTATATTTTCAATTGCCTCGGCCATTTTATCCCGCACGATTGTGTCAGGTGTTCCGCGTACAACAAGGGAGATAATTGCCCTGGGTCCTGCTTCAATAAGTATTGTATATTCACCGGTAGAAATTGAATTGACATTTTCTTCTTTATTCAAGGAAAGGGAATCGCGGATGTAATCCTGAACCACTGTAAGCATCGATGCGACAATATCTTTATCTGCTGTTAATGTCTCTTTATTTGAAATACTGTGAAGAAGTAATCCTGTCTTTGAGTGTATTAAAAAAACGTGCTCAACCCTGTACTGCAGTGTATTGCGCAGTACTATCTCGATAAATGGGATACCTGTTTTAATCTATTCAAATCTCCAGGCAAGCCTTTTCCAGGAAAAAGTTATTTCAAGCCCTGCATACAGATTCATCATAAGCTCTTCCATTGCATTTTTGACTGCCTTCCAGATAGCAGCTCCGATAA
>JAVEZE010000013.1:0-27801 GCA_034003145.1 Spirochaetia bacterium | reverse complement strand
TTTTGGCAAGCCCGTCTTTTACACTGATTTTGCCGCCCAGAATATCTTCCCAGGTCTGATCCTCAATTTCACGGATAATATTAAAATTACCAAATCTTATTCCCATTGAATTGGGTGTAGGCGGTTTGTTGAGCAGCTGATTAATCGCTACCTCAAGACCTGGATTATCCTTGTAATAGCCCTGGCTCTTTGTAAGTTCATACGCAGCTTTTGTTATCGGTAGATAACCTGTGTTCTGATGCCAGAACGCCTGTATTTCGGGGGTTGAAATAAATGAGAAGAATTCAGCAACAGCCTTAAGCTCTTCCTTGTCTTTTCTGTCAAAAACCCAGAGGCTGGCTCCGCCGATAATAGAGTTTTGGGGAGCTCCCTTTACGTCTGGATAATAGGGAAGTCTTGCGACACCAAAGTCAAACTTACAGTTTGCCTTCATATTGCCGTATCCGCCGATTGATTCAAAGTGCATGCCTACCTGCCCCGAAGTAAAAAGGGGATTTGCCTTGTTTTCACGTCCGCCGTAAACAAAAACCTTATTTTTGCTCAAGTCATACATTGTCTGAAAATGTCTTAGAACAATCTCATTATTAAAAACAAGTTCTGTATCAAGTCCGCCAAAGCCGTTTCCTTTGGTGCCAAATGGCAGGTTGTGCCATGCAGAGAAGTTTTCAAGCTGTATCCATGATATCCAGTTTGTTGTAAATCCTCCTTCCATTCCTGAAGCTTTGATCTTTTTTGCTGCTTCAAAAAATTCCGGCCATGTGGCGGGCGGTTTTTCAGGATCAAGCCCTGCTTTGCGGAAAGCGTCTTTATTGTAATACATTACAGATGTGGATGAGTTAAATGGCATGGAAAGCATCTCACCCTTAGATGTTGAATAATAGGAAGTAATTGTCGGAATATACGCTTTTGGGTCAAACTTTACCTTGTTTTCTGCCATCAGTTTGTAAACCGGCTTGATTGCCCCTTTTGCAGACATCATTGTCGCAGTTCCAACTTCATAAACCTGAATAATGGCAGGAGCCTGACCGGCACGGAAAGCTGCGATACCCGCGTTCATTGTGTCGCTGTATGATCCCTTATAGACCTGATTAACGACATAATTTGACTGGCTTGCGTTAAATTTTTCTGCCACTGCCTTAAGCATTTCTCCATTTTTTCCGGTCATGGCGTGCCAAAAATCAATAGATACCGGTGCGGCAAAAATTCCTGAAGAAAGCATCAATAGGCAAATAAAAACCAATAGAAACTTTTTCATTTTTTCCTCCTTGGAAATCAGGATAATTATACACCCGTTTTATAAAAACACTGAAGTGTTTTATTTTTTTTAAATTATTAACACCCAATTATGTTCCAGAAATTCCCTGCTGTCAATTTTTTTGTAATTACATAATTTATAATTACAAAAGTAAACAGAAGTTCAGCTGAATAACACAACTGGAAGTCCCGGATTTTTTTATTTGACGGCTGAATATGCTGCCGGTTACAATTATATCAATCATATTTACTTCGGGAAAAGGATCGGTTTTTATGACAAAAAATTTGTTGATAATTTCCAGGATTCTGGCTGTTTTTTTAGTTTTGATGTTATCCTCCTGCGCCGGGATTATAAACCCGTATCTTGGGCTTTTAGGGTATGACGAAGAGGCAGTCAGGAAACAGGCTTCATATATCATGGACTATTCAGGACAGAAGGGAATTAAGGCAGGCATCAGAAATACAGCTGACTACCTTACAGACAAACCTGAACCTGCATCTTTGCAGGTACCGGCAGAGATGCTTTCCGCCGCGAAAAAACAGCCGGCAAAAAACCTTGAGCCGCTTGTAGCGCACCTTGTAAAAGACACCGATAACGATTTTTTAAAGGTAAAGATTCTTCATGATTTTTTGATCTATAACGTAAAGTACGACTACCCCGCATTCAGCTCAAACAGGATTCCCGACCAGTCATACATCTCTGTCTTTTCACGCGGGACAGGCGTGTGTGCTGGATATTCAGCCCTTTTTAAAGCGTTGTGTGAAATGGCTGACATTAGATGCCAGGTGATAAACGGCTATGGAAGGGGAGTCGGGTACAATCCCGCGGACGATAATGAAAAAATATACCAGCAGCATGCCTGGAACGCTGTGCAGATAGAAGGAGGATGGTATTTTGTCGAAGCTACCTGGGATTCCTGCAATATCGGGTTTGGCGATGCCTACTCCGATAAATGGCTTTTCCCGTCTCCCGAAATATTTTCCTGTTCTCACCTGCCTGATATGGACAAATGGCAGCTCCTTGAAAGACCGGTAAAGGTAAAGGAATTCGTTTCTGCGGCAAGACTGGAACCTGTAATGGAAAGGATCTTAAGCAAAAGACCGGATAGAATTGAGAAGATAAGCAGTATTGACGGAGAAATCCTTCTAATACTGCCGCCGGTAAACAAAAGCTATGTACTGACTGGAATTATTACAGCAATAGACAAAAAAGGGATGGAAAAGGACAAAAAATTCACTGAATTGTATATAGAGCATGGAAATGAAAAGACAGTAATCAGGGGTATCCCGCCGGGAAAAGGGCTTTATCTAATGCGCCTGTTTTATACTGCAAGGGATGAAAATTTTGACCCGGTAAAAGGGTTCAAATCAAAATTTGCAGGAGAAGCCTGTTTCGACAACAAAAAAGTATCAGATAAAAGACTTCCATCTGCCGGCGGTATTGCCTCTGCAAACAGCTTCACACTGATTGAACCGCAGTACGGTCCGCTGACAAAGGGTGAAAAGTGCGTAATCCATTTTTTAGTTCAGGGTATCGACAGGGTATATGTCAAAGAAAATAATATATTTGTTGAAATAATTCCAATTAATGACAGGGGAGAATTCATTATCAACTCTATTCCAGGTTCCGGTATTTCTGTTAACAACGAGAAATTTTTTCATGTATTTGTCAAAACCGGGGGGAAATATTACACTTCTCTGGTCTCGTTCCCGGTGCGGGAGGCTGCATCCGGAAAAAAGAAATGAGCGCAATGGCGGTAAAACCCTGATGCCCAAGGTTGAATAACAACTATCCCATGTTTACCCTTGGCGGAAAATATGTTAAGTATTGCCTCATGATTATACTAATAATATATCTTGCTGTTCTTTTCGCGATCGGAATACACGATTATTACAGCATCAAGGGCTTTGACGACTATGTCCTTGCCGGCAGAAAGCAGAAACAGGGAATTGTCACAATGTCGATCCTCGCGACAGTTGTCGGGGCATCAGCGACTATGGGGATATCAACGCTTGCGGCACGCTACGGAATTACAGCATTTTTATGGCTCGGCAGCGGCGGGATAGCGCTGATGCTGCAGTCTGTTTTTCTATCGGAAAGGATAAGAAACCTTAATGTATATACTCTTCCCGGGCTTGCAGAGCTTACTGCCGGCAGAGAGGGGAAAATACTTACCTCACTTATTATTGTAATTTCATGGACAGGAATAATAGCGGCCCAGTTTGTGGCGCTTTCAAGTATCGCATCCCTACTTACGGGGATGAAGGCAGGAGCTGTTTTTATGATAATCTGCTCCGCTGTGATTATCATATATACGGCATTTGGCGGACAATTTTCAATAATGAGAACAGACGCGCTTCAGTTTATACTCCTTGCAGCAGGAATCACAGCAGCGCTGTTTGCAGTGATGGGAGGCAGCAGCATAGGCCTTACAGACATTATCAGTTTCAAGGGGAGCGGTAGCGGAGATACTGTTCCGGTGGTTAAAATCTTTCATCTTATATTTATTGTAGGGGGTGCCTATTTTATAGGACCTGATATTTTTTCCCGTAACTTCACCTCCGATTCGGCATCTACAGCAAGAAAAGCAACAATGACTGCCGGCGCAGCCCTGCTGCTTATCAGCATTGCTGTAACTTTGATCGGCGTATATGCCGCTCTTTTAGATCCAGGATTAAGTGAAAACCCTTTTATTTTTATTATAAAAAATATCGCAGGGAAGTATGTCGGAATAATTATCATACTCGGGCTGCTTTCAGCTGTAATCTCATCCACAGACACATGCATAATGACAGTAGCTGCCATAATCGAGAAAGAAATAATCGGCAGAACAAATATCATAACCACGAGAGTAATTGTGCTTGTAACCGGAACAGCATCATTGCTGCTGGCCCTGTTCAGAAAGGATATCCTCTCCCTGCTTACAGGGACATATTCTGTTTTTTCACCCGGAGTTGTTTTTCCTCTTTTCACCTCTCTTGTTGTCTACGGGAAAAGAAGGGTTTCAAAGCCTTTATGGCTTGCCGCGGTATGCGCCGGAGGATTGTTCGGGATAGCGGGCAACATCACAGGGAGGGAATACCTCTCTCTCGCCGGAATGGGAGTATCTGCAGGTTTATCCCTGCTTTCAGTCCTTAAGCAAGCGGAAAAACCACAAGAGTTTAAATAATCGGCGGATACTGGCTGATAAAAACTATATTATTCTCAACACTGTTTATCCCGTCAATCATCGCAGCTTTTCCGCACTGGTTAATCATGCTGTCAACCTCTACAGTTCCCGCAAGAGTTGCTTTGCCGTTTTCCACTTCTACCTCAAGAAGATGTACTGCTATATTATTTTCATAAAGAATTTTTATTATTATCTTCTGGGCAATCAGCAGATTTTTTAAATATTTCGCACCTCCGGCAGCATAATCCTCTTTAAGATAAGACTTAATAAGCGCGGAAAGCATTGTGCTGATTGAATCTGTTGAAAAATAATCTGTATTGAATGTGATATCATAGGATTCAGGGCTGCTCCAGTCCTCGTGATAGTAATATTTATGAAAACCTATCCTTTCATGATCTGATATTTTCATCACTTTTCTGGCTTCTTTTTCATCATAGCCAAACTCATTCATCAGCCTTTCAATCCTTGTATCATCAGAAGCGACAAGCCTGATCCGCAAGACTCCCGGAGTCCCCTTAAGAAGAAAAGCCCCCCCCCGGCCGAGGAGAACACACCCTTTGTTCTCAACAGCTTTTTCAAAAAAATAGAGTTTGAAATAGTTGAAGAATTTTTCATTTTCAAGGAAGAAGCTGTCCCTGAACGAAGGCTTTTTCTCATCAAATTTTTCAATAATTTCAGTGTCAATATTATATTTTTCAAGCGCATCAAGAATATTGTTTTTATCTATATAAAACCAGCCGAATTTTTCCGCCAGTGCAGGTGCTATTTCGTGGCTTAAACTGCCAGCCTGCCTTGATATTGTAATAATTGCCATAAAATGCCTCCTGATTAAAATTCTATTATGAGATATGGATAAAATCAACCAATTATAATATTATTCTAAAATACTTCAGAATCCAAGGTAATTAAGGCAATTCATGAGAGAACCGCTCCCGCGACTTGACAGCAACAATGATTTAAAAGAAAAACTGATTGGTTACTGCCGTCTTAAAAAGGGTGAGGTGTGGACAGACCCGGTCAAAGGGCACCGTGTTGGGGTACTTGATGCAACCTCTGCTGATGATGTGGAGCGAATAATGGGAGGGAAAAGAGCAAACCTTGTCGTTAACGATCCTCCCTATAATATTAAGCTTGAAAACAAGTCTACAGGAAACCTTTTTAAACGAGAGATAGCTAAATATATTGATTTTTCAAAGCTCTGGATCAAAAACGCAGATATTTATTCAGCTGATGATTCCTGGTTTTACCTGTGGCTTGGTGCGGACCAGAAAAATAATTTCTCCCCGCTCCCTGAAATTATGATGCTGATGAGGGATTTTTCAAAGTACAGATCAAGAAGCTATATTACGCTCAGAAACCAGAGAGGCTACGGTACCCAGAAAAACTGGATGTGCATCAGGCAGGAGCTGTTGTGCTATCAGAAAGGGGAACCTTCATTTAAGGTAATCTATACTGATATACCCAAGGTTCTTAAAGGGTATTACAAAACCATAAACGGCAATGTGACAGAAAATATAGAAAGAAGCCGTTCACAGAACATCCGCCCCGGTAATGTGTGGATTGATATCCAGCAGGTTTTCTACCTTATGGAGGAAAATGTTCCCGGAGCCTATGCCCAGAAGAGCCTTAAATCTATTGAGAGGATAATTCTTACAAGCAGCAGGGAAAATGATATTGTAGCTGATTATTTTGCCCATTCAGGGACTACACTGATTGCAGCGGAAAAAACAGGCCGGATCTGCCGCACTTTCGACCTTGACCCTGTTTTCGCGGAACTTACAATAAGAAGGCTTGAAAGATACAGAGATACAGGAAAAACAGGCTGGCAGTGCAGCAATCCATTCCCTGAAATTGGTGAAAAATACCAGGGAGATCTTTTTAATTGATTATCAGAAATGCTGATCAGCATAGCAGATCAAGCCTTATTATTGATT
Source organism: Spirochaetia bacterium (assembly GCA_034003145.1). Lineage (GTDB taxonomy): Bacteria > Spirochaetota > Spirochaetia > CADAEX01 > CADAEX01 > JACKPD01. The sequence continues at coordinate 21,443 of JAVEZE010000013.1, read as the reverse complement.
AAAATAGCAGGTTGTGGTATAAAAAAACCCCTTCCCCTGACAGAGGAAGGGATTATCAAATCGATAAAAGAAGGAGAAGAAAGGGTGGAGGCTCTTTACCCTTGTCTAATGATATAATAGAAAATTCCTGTAGTCAAATTATTTTTTTATTAAATGTTATTAAATAAATAACTTTTGTTCATATATATCAGTTTGTGAACTTTTACTGTTAACAACTGCCTGATAAACTATATAAATACATGAGGAATGAATATGATTAAAGCCGGCGCAATTGATAAAGGGATGTTTTTACTGTTAAAGAATGATCCGCATCTCGTAGTAGAGAGAGAATTCGTAAACCCTGGAAAAGGCTCTGCATTTGTGAGAATGAAGCTGAAAAACCTGATTACAGGTCAGGCACTGAAAGAGACAATGAAAACACAGGATAATGTGGAAGAAGCTGTTGTAACTGAAAAAGGATGCCAGTACCTATACGCTGATCCTGAGGCATACCATTTTATGGATGTTGAGACTTTTGAGCAGTTTACTGTCCCGTTTGCGGGATTTGAGGATAAACAGCTTTTCATGATTGAAGGAGATACCTACAAGGTTGTTGTCTGGGGCGAAAAACCAATAGACGTAAAAGTACCATATAAAATGGTTTACACAGTTACAGAAGCAAGCGAAGGGGTCAAGGGAGATACAGTTACAAAAACAACCAAGCCTGTAAAGGTTGAAACCGGTCTTGTAGTAAGAGTTCCCCTTTTTATCAAGGAAGGGGAGAGGATAATGGTCAACACAGAAACAAAAGAATATGTTGAAAGGGTTAACAGCTGATTCTTCTCTAAATATTAAATTTCAATTAAGGCTGCGGAAGGTTCCTATAGCAGGAAATCTTGTCCCGCAGCCTTTTTTTGTTCATTTTTTTTCAGTTTACATTATATATGAAAATTATTATATTCAATTTAAATAATTATATATATGGAAAAGGAGAAAAGAGATGAAAATCACGGTTTTTAGTATTATTTCACTATTTTTACTTATAAATTCTGCTATCTTCGCAGAGGAACCTGCCCAAAATATTTATACAGAATCAATTACCTACAATGTTGACGGGCAGAAGCTCATCGGCTATCTGGCATATGATATGTCAGATACTTCCAAAAGACCTGGAATACTGGTTGTGCATGAATGGCAGGGGATTAACGATTATGCCAGGAAAAGAGCTGTAGACCTTGCCAAAGAAGGTTATGTAGCGTTCGCGCTTGATATGTATGGAGATGGAAAAGAAATTCCGGTATCTGAGGCAAGAGCCAAGTCAGGAGCGGTGGGATCAGATTATCCCCTGATAAAAAAGAGGTTTAACGCAGCTCTTGATATATTAAAAAACGCAAAATATACAGATAAAAACAAAACTGCTGCTATCGGCTACTGTTTCGGCGGCGGTGTAGTGCTAAACATGGCAAGAATGGGTACTGATATTAATGGAGTTGTCGGATTCCATTCTTCAATCAACACAGGGCTGACAGCGCAAAAAGGTGATGTCAAAACCAGGATTCTAGCTATTCAGGGCGATTCTGACCCCGCGGCTCCTGAAGAGAAGCAGAAAGCTTTTGTAAAAGAGATGAAAGAAAGCGGGGCTGATTTCTCATATATTATTTACGGCAATCTTCCTGCACATAATTTTACAAATCCTGCCGGCAAGACATATTTTGAAGATGAGGCAAATATGGCATGGGCATCAATGCTTGTGTTTTTTGATTCAATTTTCAGAAAATAGGAAAATCAATATTCAAAAAAAATAACCCCTGACATGAAAAATCATGAAAGGGGTTTTTTATAGATATCCCGGAAATTTCTACTTTTCTTTAAGAAGTTCGCTTACAGAAACGGCAAGTCCAGCTATGCTCTGTATATCAGAGGGAATAATAATTTTGGTTGCCTTCCCGTCAGATGCTTTCATGAAAGCTTCAAGACTTTTTAGCGCTATTACCTGTTTAGTTGGGTCTGAGAGTTTTAACATTTTAAGGCCTTCCGCTGTTGCCTGCTGCACTTTAAGTATAGCTTCAGCCTCACCTTCAGCGCGTCTTATGGCAGCTTCCTTTTCTGCCTCTGCTTTAAGTATTGCTGACTCTTTCTGCCCCTCTGCGACAAGAATAGCAGATCTTTTTTCCCCTTCAGCGCGGATCATAACCTCTCTTCTTTCCCTTTCCGCCCTCATCTGTTTTTCCATCGCTTCCTGAATATCTTTAGGCGGCAGTATGTTTTTAACCTCTACCCTGTTTACCTTTATCCCCCAGGCATCGGTGGCCTCATCAAGCAAGGATCTCATTTTGGTATTGATGATATCGCGCGAAGTAAGTGTTTCATCAAGCTCAAGCTCTCCGATTATGTTTCTCAAAGTAGTCGCGGTAAGATTCTCAATAGCTGCCATGGGATTTTCAATTCCATATGCAAAAAGCTTTGAATCTGTTATCTGAAAATAGACAACAGTATCAATCTGCATTGTAACATTATCCTTTGTAATTACAGGCTGGGGCGGGAAATCAACAACTTTTTCCTTTATCGATACTTTTTTCGCGACCCTGTCAAGCAGCGGCAGTTTCAGATGGAGTCCCACACTCCAGGTTGTAAGATATGCGCCAAGTCTTTCAATTACAAATGTTTCTGCCTGAGGAACGATCCGTACATTTGTAAGCAGAAGCAGAACAACAATCACTGATATCAGAATAATTAATATCATATTTCCCCCTTTTTATTTACAAGAAGCCTGACGCCTCTTATTTCTTTAATAACAACAGTTTCACCCTGATCAATAGCTGCACCCTCAGCAGATTCCGCGCTCCACTCCTGCCCTTTTACTTTTACAAGGCCGGTTTTAAACTCTTCAATCTTTTTCACCACAATACCGGTTTCTCCAATCAGGCTTTCTGAATTTGTCTTTGTCCTGCCTATTTTAAGATATTTCACCGCGATGGGGCGGGCAAATACAATAAGGGTAATTGAAGAGAGCAGGGAAAGGAGGATCTGGAAAAGAAGCGGCAAACCAGCCAGGGAACAGGCCATACCTATTATCGCACCGCAGGCAAACCACAAAGTAGTAAGATTGAAAGTAAATGCCTCAATAATGATGAACAAAACCGCGGCAGCAAGCCATGCATATTCCAGGTGGAGAAGTAAATATCCCATATTAGACCTCTTTCTTTATATGAACATCCATCTGATTAAATGGAATCTCAATTTGATGCTCTTTTAGTTCCTTCCATATCTCGAAATTATTCCAGGCTATCGCAGCGCCCCTGTTGGAAACATCCCTGATAGTGGAATAGAGCACCATCTCGATTCCTGAGCTCCCGAAATTATATAGCCTCGCGTCAGGTTCCTGTTCGGTGAGCGAATAGGGATTTCTTTTTGCTATCTCTGTAAGAATTGATTTTACAAGAGCAATATCTGCATTGTAGGAAACAGAAACACTGTTTTTTATAATAACGCTCCTGTCTGAATAACTGTCATTGTATATAACATCAGAGATAAGGAGGGAATTCGGAACTATGATTGTCTCGTTCATAAGCGTTGTGACAACAGTAGAAATGGTATTTATCTTTGTAATCACCCCGCGGTTCTGCGCGACTGTAATAAGGTCCCCTTCCCTGATCGGCCGTGTTATTACAATTACAAATCCGGCAAAAAGGTTTGCGACAAGATTCTGCAGGCCGAAACCAAGACCAATACCAAGCACCCCGAATAAAACCGCGATTGATGAGAGGTTAATGCCTATAATTGAAAGCCCAATCAGAAGGGTAAGTATAGTTGCACCGTATCTGACAAGTTTTGCGATTGTAATTCTTTTGGAGTTATCTTTGCCATTTAGATCAATTGATGATGTCACTATTATTTTTGATACAAGTTTGCCTGCCCATGAGGCAAAAAAGAATACAGGGATCATCATTACAATAGTAAGTATAGATATTGAGGTACTTCCAGCCACAAAGACCGGCTCATTCAAAACCCTGAATACAAGAAGGAAATACTTTACAACCTCATCCCCAAGCAGCTTGTCTGCAAGTATAGCAACCGCAGCTATAATAAAAATCCTGAAGCATATTTTTATGTAGTTGATAATTTTATTTCTTATTTCTTCTTTCAGTGACGATTTTTTAAGTGTCTTAAAAACAAGCTTTATGATAAACCTGTATACTAAAAGCAAACCCAGCAGCGGTACAATAAAATTAATTATAAGCTGCAGCAGAGTAAGTGGGATTTTTTCACCGTTTACAATAAGATTTCGGGATAAAAGATCTTCTATAAAGTCCAGCATATATCTATATTATTATATTTTACAGAACTTGTCAGGAAAAAGTATAAACAGGGTTAAGGAGAGAGAATTTGAGTATATTTGAAGCTATTATGATAATTTCATTCGGTGTTGCATGGCCTACATCATTGATCAAATCATGGAAATCAGGGACAGCTAAAGGAAAAAGTCTGCCGTTTATGCTTATCATTGTTATTGGATACGTGTCCGGCATTATAAACAAAATCCTCTATAGCCGGGATATTATAATAATTTTCTACATTATAAATCTTTTTATGGTATTGGCAGATGTGGTTTTGTATTTCAGGAACAGAAAAAAAGATCTTGCCTCTGAGGAACTGCTTAATGCTGCAATAAAAAAGGGATGAATGCAGCTGGAAAAATCTCTCATGCATCATCCCTTACAAGTCCGGCCTCTTATGTGAGGCCGAAAGAGCTGGTTTATTTTATTATCAATCTGAAAAATCTTTTCTTTCCTGCTTTCAGCATAATCTCGCCCTCTTTTACATAGCCAGAACCTATTACAGCATCAAGGTCTGATATTTTCTCTTCAGAGACTATAGCCCCGCCCTGCTGGACAAGACGCCTTGCCTCTCCCTTTGACTGGCACAGCGATGTGCGGGAAAAAAGCTCTATTACATTTATTCCGTTTTCTATCTCATCCGCAGTAAGCTCAAGCGATGGAATCGAGGACTTATCCGCGCTTTCTGAGCCTCCGAAAGCTGCTTTGGCAGCTTCCCGCGCGCCGTCTGCCTCTTCTTTTCCATGTATTATCTTTGTTATCTCGTATGCAAGGATCTCTTTTGCCCTGTTTATTTCCTGATCTTCAAGTTTTCCAAGTTCCCTGATTTCCTCTGCCGGAAGAAAAGTATAAAGAAAGAGGAATTTTTCCACATCAGCATCTGCGACATTTCTCCAGTACTGGAAAAATTCATATACTGATGTAGTTTCAGGGTTAAGAAAAAGAGCTCCTTTCTCGGTTTTTCCCATCTTTTTACCGTCAGACCTGGTTACAAGAGGGAATGTCAGCCCTATTACCTCGTTTCCTTCGATCCTTCTTGTAAGGTCAACTCCAGCGACAATATTGCCCCACTGGTCATCCCCTCCAATCTGCATTCCGCAGCCGTATCTCTGGTTAAGTATTAAAAAATCGTAAGACTGCAGGAGCTGATAGTTAAATTCTATAAACGAAAGACCGGTTTCAAGCCTCATCTTGTAGGCCTCAAAACTGAGCATTCTGTTTACAGAAAAATGGCGTCCAATCTCGCGGAGAAAATCTATGTAGTTGAGGTTTGCAAGCCAATCCGCATTATCAAGAAGAAGAGCGTGGTCATCGCTGAAATCAATAAATCTGGCGATCTGCTCCTTAATCTTGTCTGCGTTGGAATTTATCTCTTCATAGGAGAGGATCTTCCTCATCTCTGTTTTTCCTGAAGGATCTCCTATCCTCGCGGTACCGCCTCCCACAAGCGCTATTGCCCTGTGCCCTGCCCTGTTAAGGTGTGCCATCGCGAAAAGGGGAACAAGGTGCCCTGCGTGAAGGCTCGGCCCTGTAGGGTCAAAACCGCAGTAGAAGGTAAGCCGCTCTTCTGAAAGTTTTTTATCAAGTAAATCGAGGTCTGTGCACTGTTTTATAAAGCCTCTTTCCTTAAGTGTTGCCAAAGCCTGATTCATTATTTCTCTCTCCTGTATTCTTTGTCTGCCTTTGCCATAAAATCAGGTATTTCAGCTATTTTTATCCTGACCTGTTCCATTGAATCCCTGTATCTCATTGTTACTGTATTATCATCTTTTGTCTGATAATCTATTGTCACGCAGTAGGGAGTTCCTATTTCATCCTGTCTTCTGTAGCGCCTGCCTATCGCCCCCCCCTGATCATAGAAGGTTGCGAAGCTGCCTCTAAGGTCAAGTTCTATTTTCTGCGCAAGTTCTGCAAGGCCGTCTTTCTTCACAAGGGGGAAAACGCCGAGTTTTACCGGAGCAAGAGCGGGGTGAAAATGCATAACTACACGGGAGTCCCCATCCGCGACAACTTCTTCTTCCCAGGCATCAGAGAGGACTGTAAGAACTGTCCGTGTAAGTCCTGCTGATGTCTCAATTACGAAAGGAATGTATTTTCTGTTTGTACCTTCTTCAAGGTATGACTGATCCTTGCCTGAGAACTCTGTATGCCTTGTCAGGTCATAGTTGGTCCTGTTGTGGATACCTTCAAGTTCCTGCCATCCCATCGGGAATTCATATTCTATGTCGTAGGCATCTTTTGCGTAGTGGGCAAGCTCTCCGGGGCCGTGCTGATGAAAACGCAGTTTACTCTGTCTGACACCAATTTTTTCATAAAAATCCCACCGTTCCTTTTTCCAGTATTCAAACCATTTGTCATCCTCTTCGGGAGCGACAAAAAACTGCATCTCCATCTGCTCAAATTCACATGTCCTGAATATAAAGTTTTTTGTCGTAATCTCATTCCTGAAAGCTTTTCCTATCTGAGCTATTCCAAAAGGTATTTTAACCCTGCTTGTCTGAAGTACATTTTTAAAGTTGACATATATTCCCTGCGCAGTCTCAGGGCGCAGGTATACAAGGTTTCCCCCTTCCTCAACAGGGCCCATATAAGTCTTGAACATAAGATTAAACTGCCTCGGGTCTGTAAGATCGCCTCCGCAGTCAGGGCATTTCTTTGCTATCCTGTTTTCATCAGGGATTTTATCCTCCCTGAACCTCTGCCTGCATTTTCTGCAGTCAACAAGAGGATCTGTAAAATTCTCAACATGGCCGGAAGCTTCCCATACCCGCGGATGCATCATTATGGCGGCATCAATTCCCACAATATTGTCGTGCAGCCGTGTCATCTCTTTCCACCAGAATTCCTGTATGTTTTTCTTAAGCTCTACACCAAGCGGTCCGTAATCCCATGCTGAGGAGAGTCCTCCATAGATATCACTTGATTGATAAACAAATCCCCTCCTTTTGCATAAAGATACAAGGGTGTCCATTGTCAAATTCTCAGCCATTTACTACCTCATTTTTCAAAATATCAAGAACCCTGTTTATTCGGGCCTCAGTTTTTTCCATTCCAAGAAGTTTTAAGGAACCTATTATAGGCGGGGAAACTTTGCTGCCGGTAACAGCGGTGCGCAAAGGCATAATAATATCTCCGAGCTTAACATTCAACTTTTCAGAAAGTTTCCTGAAAAACTCTTCAGTTTTTTCCTCATTGTTTTCAAATATTTCATTTAAATGCATTTTAATGTTTTCAAGTATTTCCGCGGTTTTGGCAGCATCAAGCTTTTTGGGAATAATTTCTTCAAGATTATATTCACCATTTTCCCTGAATAAAAAAGCAGAAATCTCTTTTATATCAGAAAGTACCTTAAGCCTTTCCTTTGCAAGGGGAATAAGCCCTTCAATTATTTCAAGATTTTCCGGAGAAGGGTTTTCGTCTACAAAACCGGCCTTGACAAGATAGGGTAGAACCATTGTACCAAGCTTATCATTGCTCATCTGCCTGATGTAGTTTCCGTTAAACCAGTCAAGTTTTTTATAATCAAATACACCAGGTGCTTTATTGAGTTTTTCAAGTGTAAAAAGTTTTTCAAGCTCTTCCCTGGTAAAAAATTCTCGCGAATCATCAAAAGACCAGCCTATAAGTGAGACATAATTCACGACTGCCTCAGGAAGATACCCTTTTGCGATAAAATCGCGTACCGCGGTTGATCCGTGTCTTTTTGACAGTTTTTGGCCGTCGCTTCCCATAACCATGGGGAGGTGGCAGTAGACAGGAGGTTTCCAGCCGAATGCCTTATAAAGAAGAACATGCAGCGAGCCTGAAGGGATCCATTCCTGAGCTCTTAAGATATGGGTGATATTCATGAAATGGTCATCAATTACATTTGCAAGGTGATAGGTCGGGTATCCGTCAGATTTCAGCAGAACAGGGTCGGGATTTATATCGCTGTTTTTCCTGGTTATTTCTCCCAGAAGATAATCAGTGAAAACAGTCTCCCCTTCAAGAGGAATTTTAAGTCTTATTACCGGCTTTACATTATCCTGTTTGGATCTGCTTATTTCAGAATCTGAGAGATTTCTGCACTTTCTGTCATAACCGAAATCTTCTTTATCTTTTTTCTGTTTTTCACGCAGATTTTCAAGTCTTTCAGAAGAGCAGTAGCAGTAGTAGGCATGACCGTTTTCAACAAGACGCCTTGCGTATTCCCTGTAAAGCTCTGTCCGCTGCGATTGTACATAGGGGCCGTAATTCCCGTTTCTGTCAGGTCCTTCATCCCAGTCAATACCAAGCCAGTTGAGAGTCGAATAAAGATCCTGCAGAGCTTCTTCCTGAAACCTTTCCCTGTCTGTATCCTCAATTCTGAGAATAAATTCACCGCCTTTGGATTTTGCGAAAAAATAGTTGAACAATGCTGTTCTGATACCGCCGATATGCTGAAGCCCTGTCGGTGAAGGGGCGTATCTTACTCTGACACCCATCATAATACTCCGTGGTTAAGTTATATTTTTATTATGCCATTATAGTAAATTAAAGAATTGAGGGTCAAGAATGCGCTCTTGAAGTATGCCTATTTGGGTCATTAAAACTGTTTAAAGGCTGTAAGCCCATTCTTTTGACTGCTCAATAATCTTTGACAGGAAAAGAACATGAATATCCCCTTTTTCCTTATCAAGTTCAGCCTCAAACTTGATTGCGTCAATTTCAGCAATAAAATCTTCTTTTTCTTTAATTATCTTATCCCTTCCGTCCGGCGGGCTGCAGAGAAAAGTAAAGTAAATTCTGCAAAGCCTGAGAACTACTGAACTGTTTTTATCATCAATCTCTGCAAGCACCTCAAGCGCATCATCATATTTATTTGCTATTACCAGGGCAAGTACATAATTAACCGCTATCCATTCCTTCCCTTTGAAGGATTTATCCCTGTATGCATCTTCAAAATATTTTTCAAGCTCTTCCGGTTTTTCTGTTAAAAGATGTCCTGACGAGAACATGAGAAATGTTTTTCTGTAAAGTTTTTTCCTTTTATCCTTAACATGATTTTCAAGCTTAAAAAGGTTTTCTGTGCTGTTTTGAAGCAGATATGAGTGGACAAGAAGCCTTATATTCGAGTATGTAATAAAATTGCTTTTATAAACCCTCTTTTCAAGCAGGGGGATAAGAGAACTCCAGTCCCCTTTTTCCACATATTTTAATATAGACCAGTTGGCAAGGAAAAAAACATTAAGAGCAATAATCAGTGCGATAAAAATCAGGAGAAAAATCCAGTTCTCTCCCCAGAAACTGCTTATAAACTCCCAGCCCAGTACGCTTACCGGCAGAAAAAAGATCGCCAGAAACGAAAGTAGCATAAAAAAATTGAAAAACAGAATAATTAGCTTATATTTCAAGAAAAAACTCCAATAATAAATATAACTGGTATAATATACTAATAAATATATAATTTAAATATGGATAATAAAGAGTTATGAAATCTCTGAATGTTAAACAGATAAAACCTGAAAGTTATTATACTGCTCCTGTATATCTTGATGAGAAATATATAATTACAGCGCCTGATATCCCTTTTTCAGCCCAGCTAATCGAGAAGCTTGAAAAATGGCAGTTTGCAAATGTATTTACTGATGGAGTACCTGGGAAACAGCCTATTATGCCGGATATTGAAGAAGCTGGCGTTAAAGCTGCCAATCTGAATGAGGATTTTGCAAGCCAGGAAATAAGAAATGAAACCCAGGTATTTTTCAGGGAAATCTGCGGTTTTCTTGAAAACACATTTGACATCTACCGGGACAAGGAAATAGTCAGCTATAATCACATAATTGAGCAGATAAAAAAAATAATTCCTTTTATCAGGGAAAAAAGAAATTTCATACTTGATATGTCTAATCTGAAAGTTACAGAACATAATTACCTGATATCACATTCCGTAAAAACCGCGATTGTAAGCATAGCGCTTGCAGATTTTCTTAAGCTGCCTCCTCACAAAACCATAGAGCTTGGGACTGCCGCGCTGACACACAAAATAGGGATGCTTAAAATTCCGGATTCAATACTTACAAATCCTGGAGGACTTAAGGAAAATGAGTGGAAAGCAATAAAGGCTTATCCGATACTTGGCTATAAAATACTCCAGGAAGCCTCTTTCCCGCCGGCTGTCTCAATAGCTGTGCTTGAACACCAGGAAAGAAACAATGGATCAGGGTATCCCAGGAATTTATCCGGCGACCAGATCTCTTTTTACGGAAAAATAGTTGGCGTAATAAGTTCATACTGCGCAGCAATAGAAAAAAGGCCTTTTAAAAGCAGCAAAGACGCGCACTCAGGAATACTTGATATATTAAAGAATATGGGAAAGCAGTATGACGATAAAATTGTGAGGGCGCTGATTTTCACCCTCTCTTTTTATCCGATAGGGACAAAGGTGCTTCTTTCAAACAATTCAATTGCAGTTGTGACAAAAACCAACACAACAAATCCGAAAGAACCTGTAATAAAAGTCCTTACTTCAGAGGACGGAACAATACTTACAGATACAGTTATTATTGATCTTACCCAGAACAAAAAAATACAGATTACAAGGCCGTTAAGCCAGGGAGAAATTTTAAAACTCGCAGACAGGATAAAATACAGCCCATAAAAAATACCCGGCAAGAGTGGCAGGCCGGGTATAGGATAACCAATTTTTCTTTAGATTAATGATCGCAGATATTGGATCCGGTAACAAGAGTCCCTTTAAGATACTCTTCAACTATTTTTTCAGGAGTTTCTGCCGGCGCGCCAATTACGACTTTTATTCCGCTCTCTGTAAAAAGAGACTGTGCCCTCTGACCCATTCCTCCTGAGACAATCATGTCAACCTTTTTTTCAGCAAGCCATCTGGGCAGAACTCCCGGTTCATGGGGAGGGGGAACAGCATCTACCCGCCCTTTTATTACAGAATTACTTTCATCAACTTCAACAATCGCGAAAGTCTCACAATGGCCGAAGTGCATGCAAAGCAGGCCGTTTGATACAGGTAAAGCTATTTTCATATCTCATATCCTCCATTCGTTATTTCCTGATTTTATCTGATTTATTTACATTTTTCACAATTTCACCGAACGCCTGATGTGAAGCTGAACCGGCATACCTGGTTACAAAAGGGGTTCCATCATCACCCGAGATTCCAATAGACGGATCGATCGGGATTGAACCGAGATAGGGAACATGGAATTTTTCTGCCATAACCTTCCCTCCCCCTTTTTTGAAAATATCTGTCACAGTCTGACAATGCGGACATACAAAGCCGCTCATATTCTCTACAACCCCAAGAACATCAAGTTTTAGCTGACGGCAGAAATTAAGGGATTTTCTTACGTCAGAGGCTGCAACCTCCTGCGGTGTTGTGACAACCACTGCTCCTGTTGAGTCACTGATAAGCTGGATAACAGACAGCGGCTCATCGCCTGTCCCCGGAGGACAGTCAATAACAAGATAATCAAGCTCTCCCCAGTCAACATCCTGCAGAAACTGTTTTATCATATTCATTTTCATCGGCCCTCTCCAGATAACAGGGTCATCCTGTCCCATTAAAAGAAAACCGATAGACATGACCTTGATTCCGTCTACATTTACAGGGCTGATTACACCATCTTCTGCCACAGGCTGTTCATTTCTGATTCCAAGCATTGTAGGAATGCTTGGCCCGTGGATATCAGCATCCAGAAGCCCTACCTTGAACCCTTCCTGAACAAGTGAGGCGGCAAAATTCACCGCAAAAGTACTTTTGCCCACCCCTCCCTTTCCTGACAGGACTACTATCTTGTTTTTGACTTTTGAAAGTCTTTCTTCAATCACAGAATTTTCTGTTTTAGTTTCTTCCATATTGCTATAATCTCCTTTGCCGCAATACTATCTGTTATTTCTACAGCGCTGATGCCATTAATCTGGGCTTTTGTAATATTTGTATCATATGGAATCCGCCCCAGAACTTCTGCATTTTTTTCCGCTGAAATTTTTTCAATATCTTCTGTTATTTCAGGATTAACATCCCATTTATTTATACATACAAAACCAGGTATATCAAAGTGACTTGATAGATCAAGCACCCTCATTAGATCATGGCGGCCTGACATTGTAGGCTCTGTAACAGCAAGGATATAATCAGCTCCTGTAAGGGATGCTATGACAGGGCACCCGATACCGGGAGGACCGTCTATAAGAATTAAATCCGCATTTTCTTTTTCTGCTGCTGATATTGCTTCATTTCTTACAAGAGTGACAAGCTTGCCCGAGTTTTCAGCCCCGGCATTAAGCTTAGCGTGAACCATTGTACCGTACTTAGTTTCCGAGACCATCCATTCACCGCATCTGCTTTCAGGAAAATCGATAGCATTTACAGGACAGTTGTCAACACAGACTCCGCACCCCTCGCAGGAGACTGATTCAACAAAATACTTGCCTGTCGACTCATTCCGGGAAATTGCATCAAAACGGCATAATTGCGCGCACTTTCCGCACCCTGTACAGCTATCGGAATTGATTATTGCCTCGTTACCGCTTATAAAGCTGTTTACAGAGATTTTGCGGGGGGAAGTTACAAGATGAAGATCAGCAGCATCTACATCGCAGTCTGCAAGGACAGAATCCCTGCTCAATGCGGCAAAGGAGGCTGTAATGCTTGTCTTGCCGGTTCCCCCTTTGCCGCTGATAATAACAATCTGTTTTGCCTTTTTTTTATCATCCATTATTGGTTTTTATCCTTTTCATGATTCAGATCCATTATTTTAAACATGCTAACCATTTGCCTTGTTCAGCATTCAACTGTTTGCAGCATTCAACTGTTTGCAGCATTCAACTGTTTACAGTTGAAACATAATAGCTTCGACCATTTTTATTTTCATTCGTTATAGACCCGCTTCTTTCCAGCACTTCAATCAGCTTTACTATCTTATTCAAGTGTATTCCAAGACTTACTGACATATCTTCTTTTGTACACGGCCTTCTCTCAAGAAGACTCAAAACTTCACTCTCATCTGTCTCCCTGAAAACTTCTCTTTCCTGCATGGAAAAATCCGCAATAACTTCCGCATTATCAGGCAACAGGTCAAGCAGCCTTTCCATTTTTTTCCGTGAAACCGGAAGAGCGAAATTCTCGCAGGCAGGGCGAGCTACTGTATTAAGCTGGATCAGGTCGGCGCGGACCTTTTTTAATTTTTTTTCAATCGCCGCAACCTCTTTTTCGCTATCAGAAATATTTTTAAGCAGAAATACTTCCAGCCATAAAGTCCCTTTAAACCTGTTTGAAAAATTCTCAAGTCCTTCGATTATTCTGTCAAAAACCAGTCCTTCCGCCGGCCGGTTTACAAGGCGGAAAACCTCATCTGTCCCGGCATCGAGGGAAGGGACTACAAGGTCCGCTTTTAACAGGGCATCGGAGACATCTTCTTTCCAGAGCATTGATCCGTTAGTGAGTACTGCGACAGGAATATCTGTCATTTTTTTTAATTCAGTGATAATGCGGCCTATTGAGCTGTTAAGGGTCGGCTCGCCTGAGCCTGAAACTGTAATATAATCAGCTCCTGCGCAGCTTTTATCCTTTTTTATTTTTTCCCTGAAATCATCCAGTATCTCATCAGGGTCGTAATAATTACCGCATTTTGATGTCAGATTGGTTGTCCTGCCAAGCTGGCAGTAGACGCAGTCAAAAGAACATGTTTTGAACGGAACAAGATCAATACCAAGGGATCTGCCAAGTCTTCTTGATGGTACAGGCCCGAATATATGGCTGATCTTTTTCATCTTACTGCTTCCTTTTTTATTGTTTTAATCGCGTTTTTTATTTTATCCTGAAGACCGGGGAAAATAGTGATTATAGACTCACCTGATGAACAACCTTCCGCTGCTGCCCTGTTTTCAGGAAGCCTGAGAAGGACAGGAATCGACTCTGATTTGCAGTATTCTTCTGTCTGCGGGAATGGATGATCAGATTTGTTTATTACAACCCCGAAGGGAATTCCGAGGATTCTTACAGTCTCAACCGCAATCTTTAAATCGTTAAGACCGAATGGGGCAGGTTCTGTCACAAGAACTGCGTAATCCGCCCCTGTGACTGTAGTTACCATCGGACAGGATGTTCCGGGAGGACAATCTATCATAACAAGATCAGCGCCCTCCCCCTTTCTTTTGACTGCCCTGATAAGCGGAGGAGATTTTACACTTCCTACATCAAGCTGCCCCTGATAAAAAGTTATGTGATCTCTTGTTCCGCTGGATATAACCCCTATTTCTGATTGAATTTCACTGATCGCGTTTTCAGGACATGCGATTGTGCATCCACCGCAGCTGTGGCAAAGTTCATGAACCATAAGCGGTTTTGATACCAGCATTGTAATTGCGCTAAATCTGCAAACCTTTGCGCAGATTCCGCATCCAGTACATTTATTGTTGTCAACTACCGGAACAGGAACTGTTATTTCTTCTTTGAGCTTAATCTCTGGCTTTATGAAAAAATGGCTGTTCGGAGCTTCAACATCACAGTCAAGAAATGTTACATCCTCATCAGCGGAAAGGGCAAATGCAACTGAAAAAGTTGTCTTTCCAGTTCCGCCCTTTCCTGAAGCAAAAGCAATTGTCATTACCAGTGCCCCTCCACATCTGAACCTGATGATTCTTTAAGCTTGTCTTTTAAAAACAGATCAAGAGACTCCTTGACAGTTTTGGCGTCAGAGGTATAGACCCTTATTCCTGCCTGTTTGAGTACGTAGAACGCTTTCGGGCCGCAGTGTCCGGTTATCAGGACTTCAGCGCCTGATTTAGCTACATTACCTGCAGCCTGTATTCCGGCACCCTGGGCTGCATTCAGATTTACTGAATTATCAAGAGCAGATACTGCTTCTGTTTCTGTATCAAAAACAATAAAATTCTTTGCTCTTCCAAATCTGCTGTCCATATCTGCATCAAGTCCTTCGCCTGATGCGGTTAATACTATTTTCATGTGTTTCCTTCAGTTTTATTTAACTCTTCATCAAGGAGTTCCATCTGTTTTTTTATTTCCTCAAGATCCCTTTCCAGGAACTTTTTTTCTGAAAGGAGATATTCCTTTTCATTCTTCGGCTCATTTTCCACGTCGTAATATCCTGCGGAAGAAAGAGGCGAAAAAAAACTGTTTCTAAATCCTCTGCCCATACCTCTTGCAAAAAAGCCCCGGCCCAGACCTCTGCCAAAGCCTGCTCCAAACCCGCTGCCGTAACTGCCGGAAGGATTAAAAAAACCTCTTCCCCTGCCGCGGAATGTTCTATTTTGCGGATTTGCATAACCCGGCATGCCTGTTCCTGCGCAAAATCCTGCGCCTCTTCCTGTTATTGCTCCTGCCCCCATGGGCCCTGTTCTGTCACCGCCTGGCATATATATACCCTCCATATTAAAATTTTTACTGTCTATACGATTAACCGGTCTGTTTAACTTTCATCACTGGTGACGGAAGTTCGACCGTCTGCGGCACCTGTTCTGCCTGCCGCACCCCGGCATTAAAAACCTGCTTTCTGAAAGATATCCTTCATTGTATGCTGCAATAACATCCTCAACAGAGCCTGATATAAACGAAATGCATTTAACCTTGAATATATTCATGAGCATCGCTGTCTCTCTTGAGACTGCGCCGCAGACTATTACATCCACGCTGTTATCAGCTAAAAAAGAGACCCTGTCAAATACTGTTTCAGCAGGAAGCGAAAGATTGTATTCCGAAATCACTTTTCCTTCCTCAGTTTCCTGAATCAGGATGTTTGACGAAACATCAAAAACCGGCGCGATCCTGCCCTGCCATACGGAAAAGCATGTTTTCATAGTTAACTCACTAATAGTAATGCAATTTTCGTGCCATCATAAAATTCAAGTGATAAATTCAGGTTTTCCCTGTATTTGAGGCATTTTTATTATGAATATGGTGTATTTCAATGGTTTTTTAAGGACAAAGGTACAGCTACATCAAAAATCAATAGCAATATTGCTACTGTCAAAAGCTCATAGATTGCAATTACGCTACCATATAATTTTTTTGAGATACTGCCCGGATCAAGACGCTAGCAAAAGTACAGGAGCTCATCTTCTGCATCTCCCTGAAGAGTGAATACTGCTTAAGCAGCCAGTTTGAGCTGACCGCCGGCAGCTGTGATGCGGAAATTCTATCTGCAAAGGGAATTTCTCTGCTCAGCGCGTAAATCTTTTACAAGCGCTGAGATATCATTGTTAAGTATTTGCATAGGTTTGATTATTTTAATCTTATCGAGCCAATCAAGCGGAAAGGTTTCAATCCTGTAGAGTAAATGATCCTTGTTGAAGGAGGATTTTTTACCGGCGATTTCGAGGATGTTGCTCCAATTGAAATCTTCGTTGAAGGCTATCGCAAACAGGTCGAAGAAATCTTTTTCTTCATCCCGATCTATAATGGCACCAATTTTATTTGATAATATGTTGGGTAAATTATCGATTCTCATTTGCCCAAACAGCTTAGAAACACCCTCCCGGTAAACACGATCATTTACAAAATCAATTTGAAGATATTCTTCGATCATGATTCTGCTGAAATCACGGGTGTTAACCTGATTGGTAAAAAGAATTTTATTTTCTAGAAGTTCCTGCAGAAATATGTTTATATGCTCCTTAAAGTTCGGATCATTTTCAGAAAAAAAATCAAGATCATCAGAATATCTCAGATTATAGTAAAACCTGTGTAAAGCAGTGCCTCCGGTAAGATAAAAATGATGATCCAGGGCAAACATTATATTGAGTATTCTGTCCTGCATTTTATAAAGCTTGCCGTAGTCTAAGATTTTTTCCATTCGAGCTCTTTAATCCTGATATTTTTATCAATTAGAAAATATTTTGCCAATTGTATATTTCTTTCCGCATATTTTTTATATCTGTTAATCTTTACTGAATTAAAAAGTTCTTCAAGATCACTCTTATTAAATAATATCATTAGAATTCTGACACAATCTGATGAATTAAACAGTATTTTTTCAAAAATATGTTTTTTTTCCCTAAAACTTCCATGCCTGGCTTTTTCTATAATTTCTGTTTTGTCAAGATTATAATCCCAGAAAGACTCCTTGACAAGTTTCCCGAAGTCTATTTTTTCACATTCATCCTGGTTAACCATAACTCAATTATACAGCAAGATGAGACAATAATGAAGAATCATTTTGATCTCTCTTTTTTTCTTAATCAAACATCAACTTACGGCGCACCAAAAAAGCCCTAACCGAGAGAGGGGGGGTCAAGTCTCTTAACGGTTCACAGACTGGATTAAGGTCAGTTGCCCTTTTTTCCTTCAGGGATTACTATTTCAAGCTCCTTTATCTTTCTGAAAAGCGTTGTTTTATGTATGCCGAGGGAATTTGCGGTTTTCTGCCTGTTAAACCCTGATTTTTCAAGAGCGCCGATTATAATCTGTTTTTCAGCTGTTTTCATTGCGCTTTCCATGCTTCCGGTATCATCTGAAATATTGTCTCTCCGCAAATAATTATCCGCCCCTGTTATCTCATCCGGCAGCTGGTCAGGGGTAATCCATCTCCCTTTTGAAAGGACAAACGCCCTTTCTATAATATTTTCAAGCTCCCGCACATTGCCGGGCCAGTCCCAGGCTATCATTATGGAATAGGATTCAGGAGTAAATCCTTCGAGATCTTTATTCTGCAGAAAATTGAATTTCCTTACAAAATGGTCAGCCAAAAGAGGGATATCCTCTTTCCTTTTCCGCAAGGGGGGAAGCTCTATAGAAACAACATTTATCCTGTAGTAAAGGTCAAGGCGGAATTTCCCCTCTTTTACAAGTGCGGCAAGATCACGGTTGGTCGCTGTAATAATGCGGGCTTCTGTTGTTTCTGATTTTGTCGAACCAAGTGGCTCGTAGGTATGTTCCTGAAGCACACGGAGCAGCTTTATCTGGAGCGCCGGGCTTATATCCCCAATTTCATCAAGAAAAAGAGTGCCGTCTCCCGCAAGGGCAAACCGGCCTGGCTTATCCTGCGCTGCCCCTGTAAAAGCCCCTTTTTTATACCCGAAAAGCTCTGATTCAAGGAGAGTATCGGGAAGCGCTCCGCAGTTTACAGCGATAAACGGTTTATCTTTCCCCTTTCCCATTCCGTGTATTGCCCTTGCAAGCAGCTCTTTGCCTGTTCCTGTCTCGCCGAGTATCAGCACGGTTGAAAGGCTTGCTGCAACAGCTGTAGCCATATCTGAAACATTGCGCATGGCAGGGCTGTGGCTTACTATATCCCCGATACTGAAGCTGCCGGTAAGTTCTTTACGCAAAGCCTCAATCTCTGAAAGGTCGCGGAATGTCTCAACACCGCCGATAATCTCACCTTCGCTGTTTTTAAGTACCGCGGTTGATACGCTTATCGGTATCCGGTTCCCATCAGCGTCTATTATAAAACCTGTTTTATTTATAACAGGCTTTCCTGTCTTAAAGGTTTCCCTTAGGGGACAGCCCTCCTCGCACATGCTTGACCTGAAGACTTCTGAACAATATCTCCCTTTGGCGTCAGAGCGGGCGATCCCTGTTATATCTTCTGCCGCGCTGTTGAAAGAGGTAATATGCCAGTCGCTGTCAACTGTAAATACTCCGTCCGAAATACTGTCAAGAATAATGTCAGAATTGTCCATCCATTTCTTCCCTGCTTTTAATATATATAATTTTTTACCTTTAGACCACCGCGGGCAGATATATGATTAAATTATCTCTTTTTTATTGACACAATCAAAAATCTCAAGTTAACTGATGATCGTCCGTTTCTTTAACTATGAACACAATAAAATCTATATTAAGTCAACTTGGCGGTTCACGATCTGAAACAAGAAAAGATCTTGAGAACCTGCTAAATAATTATTTCATCGACCCCTGTTACATAAGCTGTACAGACGCGCTTAAGGAAAATGATCTCCTTAAAATCGAAGCCCAGATTGTATTTGATGCTTTTGAAGCTGTAACAAACGGCATGCATGATGATGAGACAATATCTCAGCTCTCTCAAATCAGCCCTGATTCTTTTTTTTCAGACTGGAGATATCTTACAGAATCACTTTACAATATCTACCGAAATTCTCTTGAAGATGCTTCAGGCGCGCTAGAAAAAATAAAGCCGGGATCAATTCCAGCTCTTTTATTACCTTTGCTTCATGTTCTTATTGATAAAACCGGCATCAGCATCACAGAAGAGCTTTCAGAGGTTGAAAACACCCTGCTGAGAGAAATTAACAGGGAAAACCGTAATTTTACCTTAAATCTTGATTTGTGTATCAGCAATCTTGAGGAAGGAAAGGAAGACAGCTTCGCAGACAGCGTTACACTGATTATTACAGATATTTTTCCCAAAGACCCTGGAGCGGCAGAGAACATAGCGGTCTGGGCGCTGAAACAGCTGTTTTCACGCGATATGTCTCCTGAGCTATTAATCGAAAATATAAAGCTTGTATTCGGAGAAACAAATTCTTTAAAACTCCGCGCACTTGCCCTAATGGATGAAGACCGGGAGCTTAGCCTCCTGTTCTGGATAAAAACCGCAATATCTCTTTTAAGGAAAAACTCATCTGATTCTGTTACAATTGAAGCGTATCTTGAAATTATTGAGGATTTAAAGCTTTCAGGCAGGAAGAGCGATAACAGGGAAGATAATCCTGATGATGCATTGATTGCAGGACAGATTGAAAACCTTTTTATTGTACTGGACAGGGAGCTTCAGCTTAGATATCCGCAGCTTTCCAGTAGAGCTGAATCTTCTGCAGCAGAGGAAACAGCTGAAACTGCAGCTGAAGATAAAATCAGCACAAAAACTGCGGTAAAAAAATCCACAGAAAAAAATAAACAGCTTCAGCCTCTTCAGCTGGAACTTTTCGCATAGCGCAGGCTTTGATGAGGACTGAATAGTGATGAACAGGGATAGAAAGAAAACATGAGTGATGTAAAATCTGTAAAAAAAGCAATACTTGAAACAGGTAAACTAAAAAACCTGGATGATATCTCACGCAGTATACCTTTTGCCCCGTGCTATATCGGCCCGGGGAAATGGATAAAAGCGCTTAAAGATCTATATGCGTTAAAAAACCGCGGGAATGACCAGATACATTAAACAGCGCAGAAATTACCGAGTCCGCCTCTTCCGGAATAACCTGCGCAGGCCAAATCTGCCACCTCGCAGGTATCTTTCAATTCAAAAGTCATCAGCGTCAGATCCGCAATTATTTCAGGGAATATATTTTCATCTGATCCGAGGCAAGTTTTTTCCAGCCATCAAATAAAGTTTTCCTCATTGCCACATAGTCAGGCTTTTCAGCTGTTTCAAGATAGCGGCCCGTACCTTCAACCGCCTCAACTACAAGCCCTGAAAAATAATTTATCTTGCGGATACCGCACCTGATAGTCTTTCGCATAACTTCATCAGATAATCCTGTTGCCCCGTGCATGACAAGGGGAACATGTACTTTCTTTTTAAGGGCCGAGATCAGGTCGAACTGTATTACCGGTTCTGCCTTATATAAACCATGCGCAGTTCCTATCGAGACCGCAAGAGCGTTGACTCCTGTCTCAATGACAAACTTTTCAGCTTCATCAGGGTCTGTAAAAAGGCTTTCAGATGACTTATGCTCACCGTCTACGACTCCTTCAACACCGGTAATTGCCCCAATCTCACCTTCCACGGACGCGCCGTAGCTTTTGGCAAGTGTGACAATATTTCTGGTAACAGCGGCATTTTCAGCAAAGGGAAGCTTGCTTCCGTCAATCATTATGGAAGTGAAACCGCAGTCAAGCGCTTCCCTTACAATATGCTCTTCTTTGGGGCCGCTGTGATCAAGGTGCAAAACAGAAGGGACAGAAGCCTTTTCAATTGCCTTTAATATGGATGGAGCCAAAAGATGTCCCCTGGCCGCTTTCCAGTGGCGGGTAGCGATCCCAATTATTACGGGAACTTTAAGCTCCTCGGCTCCCTCAATTATAGCCAGGGCCATATCAAGGTCAACTACATTAAAAGACCCGACAGCGCCTTCTGTTTCAAGAATTTTTTCAAGCTTTACAACCATTTAATTATTTACTCCTTATCATTTATCTTTTTTGCGTTCTCAGCTTCTTTCTGATATTCATATACATCTTTGAATAATGAACTT
>JAVEZE010000012.1:0-27919 GCA_034003145.1 Spirochaetia bacterium | reverse complement strand
TCCCCTTTCTGGATTATGCTTAGCGCTTCCTGCAGCACCAGGTCATATTCAAGATCATATACAGGCGGATCATTGTTTTTCTTGTTAAGCTCATTTCTGATAAGCTTTCTGATAAATCTTTCTTTCAGCACAATATCCTCTTTTTCCAGCTGCCTGATAAAAGATGCAATATCTTTTTCCGAAGGCGCAGGATTGTTTTTTACAAATTCCTGTATTTTGAATTTTTCAACAATCACTTTATATGATTCTGTCTCTTCTTCTGTAAATTCCTCTTCCTTTACCTCACGGTCCGGTTCAATCCCGATTTTATCAATATTTAAACCTGAAGGGGTATAATAGCGCGACATTGTAAGCTTAAATCCCCCATCCCCTATGGCACGTACCTGCTGGACAGAGCCTTTGCCAAAGGTTTTTTCGCCTACAAGAATACCTCTTTTGTTATCCTTGATCGCCCCGGCAAGTATTTCAGAGGCTGAAGCTGATCCTTTATCAATCAGTACAACTACAGGCATATCAGGCGGTACAATGGTTTTTTTGTTTGATTTATAAACACTGTTTTCAGAAGGTATTTTTGATCTTGTGCTTACAACAACTTCGCCGGAGAGAAAATAATCCGCGATATG
The DNA here is from genome assembly GCA_034003145.1 of Spirochaetia bacterium. Lineage (GTDB taxonomy): Bacteria > Spirochaetota > Spirochaetia > CADAEX01 > CADAEX01 > JACKPD01. The sequence goes on along the minus strand of JAVEZE010000012.1, from coordinate 27,296 downwards.
GGCAACAGATGATAAAAGCCCGCCCGGGTTTCCCCTTAAATCCACAATCAGGGATTTGTATCCTCTTCTTTCGAAATCCTCAAGCCCTTCCTTGATATCCTTCTCTGTCATAGGGGTAAACTGAATTATCCGCAAGTATCCGATATCTTTCCCGATAATATCCATTTTTATAGTCGGAACCACGATATCTTCCCGTACTATATCCAAAGGGAAAACAATATCATCACCCCGCAGTATAGTAATGTTTACGCTTGTGCCAGGCTCACCCCTGAGCAGTTTAAGAACCTCATCAAGAGGCATATTTTCTGTCGATTTATCTCCGATTTTTATAATATAATCTCCTGCGGAAACTCCAAGGCGGAAGGCGGGAGTCCCTTCTATGGGAGCGACAACCCGGACAAACGGAAGATGCTTCTCGTCAAAGCTGGTATCGCCGTAAAACTTGCTTATATACATTCCTACTCCGCCGAATTTACCTGTCGTGGTATCGGAAAGATCATCCATGTCAGATGCTGACAAAAATACAGAATAAGGGTCGCCAAGGCTTTCAAACATCCCTTTCATTGCCCCTTCATAGAGTTTTTTGGTATCTACATCATCCACATAATAGCTTTTGATAAACTGCATAACCTGCTGAATTACTGTTATATATTCACTCTGATCATCTTCTGCGCTGTTTTGCGCATATACAAACGGGGAAAATGAAAAAAATATAAAAATCAGGCAGAGGCTGAAGCTTATACCAACCCAGAGATACTTTTCTTTTTTTATTTCTGAAAACATATTAACCTCTTTCATAAAATAATCTATTTATGACAATAGTTTGTCAAGAAGAATAAAATGATGCGCATTCTTATTGACCTCCAATGCCGCTCTCCGTAAACTTGTTGAAATGAAAAAATTTTTTATCGCAGGGCTTATCTGGGAATTACTCCGCTTTATTTTTCTTCTCTTCCTGACCCAAAAAAGAGCAGGAAATGATCTGTTTCTGTGGATCTCATCCCAGCAGCTTGTTTTGTTTTATCTTTATTTTTTTCTATGGTACAATATTAAGAAATACAGTCAGTATATGAAAGCAGCTGCTGCCGGAAAATTCATTGGTATCGCATCAGGGGTTGTATATCTGGCGCAGGTTTTTATAAAGGGAAAAATATTTACAGCAGGGATAATTTTTACATTTAACATTATACTTATTGATACAATTTTCATGGCTTTAATGATTTTTATGATTAAAAAATACTTTAGCAGAGATACGAGGGAAGAGGATGCAGGTAATACCAATAGCCAGCGGTAAAGGGGGAGTAGGAAAAACTCTTGTTTCGGCAAATCTCGCGATAGCTCTTGCCCAGGCCGGGAAAAAAGTTGTTCTTGCTGATGTGGACCTGGGCGGATCAAACCTCCATATTGTCATTGGAATGAGCAGGCTTAAGGGGGGAATAGGCAGTTTTATAAATAACAATAATGTTACTTTTAATTCAATTATTTATAAAACTGATTACAGCAACCTTCTGTTTATCCCCGGAGACTCTGAAATACCGGGAATGGCAAACCTTAAAGTTTCACAGAAAAGAAAACTTTTAAAAAACCTTTTTTCACTGGATTGCGATTATCTGATAATGGATCTGGGCGCGGGAACAAACTACAACACGATTGACCTGTTTCTCGCATCAGGGCAGGGGATAATTGTAACAATGCCGACTCTTACCGCAACCCTTAACGCATATATTTTTATAAAACATTCCATTTTCAGAATAATGGATACTTCATTTAAAAGAAAAACTGTCGCGAGAGAACATATTGACAGGTTAAGTGAAGACAGCAGCGCAATCCAGAAAGTATATATACCCAAATTCATCGAAATTATCAGACAGGAAGACCCTGAAAGCTACGCTATATTCAGGGAAAAAATAAAAAACTTTTCCCCCCTTCTTGTAATGAACATGATTGATGATCCGCGGCAGGCAGGAATAGCGGGAAAACTGAGAAAATCATGCAGGGAATACCTGGGGCTTGATCTTGAGCATCTGGGAGTTTTATACAGGGATGATCTGCAGAATGCAGCACTTAACTCAAGGCTTCCGATAATTATCTATAAACCGCAGGCTCTCCTTTCCCAGGCTTTCTACAGAATGTCAGAAAAGCTTTTAATGGATTACAGGCATGATACAAACCCTGATGAGGATTATTTTGATGAGTCTTATATGAATGCTGAAATCGAGGCGCAGGCAGATTTTTCAGCCAAGATTCAATCCATGGAAGAGCTGCTTCACAGCGGCACACTCACATCCGCGGACATGATTGATATTATAAAAACCCAGCAGATAGAATTGAATGAGATGAAAAAGGAAAATACGCTGCTGAAATCAAAGATTGTCAAAGCGTCAAACGCAGGCTATAAATTCTAATAACGGAGTAAATATGCCCTTTTTTATCAATTATCCGACATGGCTCCACCCTGAGATAATACAGGGACTTCCTTTCAGATGGTACGGGGTTATGTACATGATCGCGTTTCTCCTCTCATACCTCCTTTTCAAAAAACAGGTCAAAGAAAAAAACCTTGATTATTCAGAAGATACAATTACAAATCTTTTTTTCTGGGCAATCCTGGGAGTTCTCATAGGAGGGCGTATTTTTTCAACCCTTTTTTACGACCAGAGCGGGAAATACTGGATGAACCCTCTTTTAATATTCTGGCCGTTTGACAAAAACTTCAACTTTACCGGGCTTCAGGGGATGTCCTACCACGGAGGGCTGCTCGGTGTAATCACGGCTGTATTTATTTACTGCAAAAAAAAGAAGATAAGCATACTTGAAACAGGAGACATGTTTGCGGCGGCAGCCCCTGCAGGCTACACATTCGGAAGGCTTGGAAACTTTATCAATGGAGAGCTTTTCGGAAGAGTCACCTCTTCCCCCATTGGGATAGTATTCCCTGATGCTCCCTCCTTTCCAATCAAAGAGGAGTGGGTGCTTGAAACAGCGCTCAAGGCAGGGATTGATGTTTCTACTGTCGGTGAATATGTAAACCTGCCGCGCCACCCCAGCCAGCTTTATGAGGCGCTGTTCGAAGGGGTATTGCTGTATCTTTTTCTCTGGTTTTTCATGAGAAAAAGAAAACTGCCTAAAGGAACACTTATCGGATCATATATCGCAGGCTACGGGCTGGTCAGGTTTTTTATTGAATATTTCAGGGAGCCTGACCAGGATATTGGTTTTATTTTATCACTTACCTCAAAACCAGGCTATGTTTACAGGCTTGATTCGCTGCTTCATTTTTCACAGGGGCAGCTTTTATGCTTTTTCATGATTGCCGGCGGCCTGTTGTTTATCTTTTTTCTTAAAAAAAATGAAAGAAAAAAAACTGCGGAAGAAGAGATCCGCGGAAACAGGATAAAAAAAGGGCTTAAAGATTTAAGAAAAAAGAAGTAGGGCAGGGGCTTTTTTCTCTGCCCGGGGATTGCGTGGGGTATGCTGCCGTGCTATCCGGTTCAAGCGCGATCTGGCCTGCCTTTAGCGCAGGCTGTCAGGGGCTGACTCCAGTGCCGCCTTAAGGGCAGCCTTTAGTGCAGACCTGTTAAAGCAAAGGCCTGTCTCTAGTGCAGAAACTTCAGGGCCTGTCCAGGCACAGCCCGCCGAGACGCCCTTCCCTTACTTCTGTCAGAATTATGCGGGAAACCTTGTCTGTATCAACCTTTCCGCCTGATACAAGACAGCCCCTTTTTTTTCCAATCAGCAGTAAAAGCTCATCCGGGGCAGTTTCCTCAACTGTTTTCTGTTCTATACCGTACCGCTCTGAAAGATTAGCAGGATAGAGTTTTTTAAGCAGCAAAAGAGCTTTTATTGCTATATCATCCCTGTATAAAATGCTGTCTCTCACACTGCCCAAGATAGCAAGCTTTTCACCAACCTCCTGATCCTCGAATTTATGCCACAGTACTCCAGGGGTATCAATCAGGTGGAGACGCTCTGTCACTCTTACCTTTTTAAGATCACGGGTAACTCCCGGCCTGTTGCTTACTTCCTGCTTCCTTTTTCCCGCTATGCAGTTCAGTATTGCAGACTTTCCGACATTGGGAACTCCGATAATCATTGCCCTTACCGCCCGTTTGCCTATCCACTGGCAACCGCGGCAGAGGAATCTGCTTTTTTCAACAATCGCTGATATGTTTTTACCTGTAACAGCAGAAACCATAACCACATCCCGGTTAGAGCTGTTTTTCCTGAAATACTCTTCCCATTTTTTTAAAACACTGGCATCAGCAAGATCTGCCTTGTTAAGGACAATAAGGAGAGGCTTGTTTTCAACTATCTTTTCAATCATCGGGTTGCGGCTTGAAAAAGGAATTCTTGCATCAAGTATTTCAAGGACAATATCTGATTTTCCGATATTCTCCTTAATCTGCTTGATTCCCTTATGCATGTGGCCGGGAAACCATTGTACTGGCATATTAACTCCAAGAATTACTTTATCAGGAAAGTTTTATAAAAATAAGGCCTGCCGTAATCAGAACTATCCCTGCCGCTTTACCGGGTGTAAGCTTCTCTCTCAGGAATAATATCCCGAGGATGGAACCTATCACAATTGAAAACTCCCTTGCGGCAGAAATGTAGCCTGCTTTTGCAAGGGTAAATGCATAAAGAATCATGAGGTATGTCCCAAGCGCGCCGTAGCCTATAATGATGGAATATTTCCAGCTTTTTTTAAACATTTCCTTTATCTCAGGCACCCCTTTTCTGAAAACAAAAGGGGTCATAAGGGAAAGCGCTATAATATCCTTAAGGTTTAGGTACGCAACCGGGTTTGTATGGGCAACACCTGCCTTGTCATTTACCGAGTAAATTACAATTGAAACACCGACACCCAGGGCATAGGCCAGAACCTTGAGATCTTCTCTCTTAATTTTCCTTTTCAGGCTGATTATAATTACACCGGAAAAAATCAGTGCAATTCCTGCGACTCCGGCAGTTGAGAAACTTTCTCCAAGTATAAAAAAGGCGCAGATTGCCGTACCGGCAATTCCAGTGCCGCGTGCAACAGGATACACTATTGAGATATCACCCGCTCTGTAGCCAAGGTTAAGAAAATAATAATAGGTGATATGGGCAAGCGCTGTGACAGACATGAATCTCAATTCATGCAGTGTTAATCCATCAATTGAAATAATAAAGAGCGATACAGGCAATAGCGTAAGGTTTGCCATCCAGAGGCCCAAAAGTGTCACTTTCAGACTGCCGGAAGCCTTCTTACTGAAAAAATTCCATACAGCGTGGGTACATGCCGCAAAAAGAACCAGTGAAAAAACTCTAATATCCATTGATTTTCCTTAAACAAAAAGCAGGCGCTGCTGCTGTATGGAAAGTTATCAGCAAAGAAGCTTTTATCTGGCCCCCTTCTGCCTGGACGCTACTGTTTGGCAGCGATCTTTCCCCATGTATCTTTCAAGGTTACAGTCCTGTTAAAAACCGGTTTCCCTTCCAGACTGTCAGCCGTATCAAGACAGAAATACCCCTGCCTTAAAAACTGGAACCTCTGTCCAGGCTTCGCATCAGCCAAAGAAGGTTCAGCAAGCGACATTTCAAGAACCTGAAGCGAGTCAGGATTAATATTGTGAAAAAACTCTCCCCCTTCTTCAGGGTCAGGTTTTGTAAAAAGTGTGTTGTAAAGCCTTACCTCGCACTCAATAGCATGAGCGGCAGATACCCAGTGAGAAGTTCCCTTTATCTTTCTTCCATCCTCGCTCCAGCCTCCCCGGCTTTTCGGGTCGTATTCACAGATAACTTCTGTAACTTTTCCATTCTCATCTGCCAGATAATCAACACATTTTAGATAATATGCATGCTTTAGTCTTATCTCATTTCCGGGAGAAAGACGGAAATACTTTTTCGGGGGATCAATCATAAAGTCATCCCTTTCTATAAAGATTTCGCGTGAGAATGGAATTTTCCTGCTTCCTCCTCCGTCCGGCTGCTCAGGATTGTTTTCCCCGTCAAACCATTCAGTCTGATTTTCGGGATAGTTTCTGATTACAACTTTTAATGGGTCAAGTACAACCATTCTCCGCTCAGCGTTTCTGTTCAAGTCTTCCCTGAGGCAGTATTCAAGCAGCGCATAGTCAACAGTGCTGTCTGTTTTAGCAACCCCGATACGGGCTGTAAATTCCCTTATCGCCTGTGGTGTATAGCCCCTTCTCCTTAAGCCTGATATTGTAGGCATCCGCGGGTCGTCCCAGCCTGTGACATACCCTTCCTTTACAAGCCGCAGAAGCTTTCTCTTGCTCATTACAACATAGGTAAGGTTAAGCCGCGCAAACTCGATTTGCTGCGGCTTGCATGGCACACCAGTCTCCCTGACTGCCCAGTCGTAAAGAGGCCTGTGGTCCTCGAACTCGAGTGTGCAGATAGAATGGGTTATCCCTTCAATTGCGTCAGACAGGGCATGGGCATAATCATACATCGGGTAGATGCACCATTTATCCCCTGTCCTGTGATGATGGGCAAACTTTATCCTGTAGAGGACAGGGTCCCTCATATTAAGATTGGGGGATGCCATATCGATTTTTGCCCGTAGGACACAATCTCCTTCCTTAAATTCCCCGTTTCTCATTTTTTCAAAAAGCTGTAAATTTTCCTCAACTGCCCTGTTTCTGTCAGGGCTTTCCTTTCCAGGCTCTGTAAGTGTTCCCCTGTACTGCCGTGTTTTTTCCGCATCAAGTGTATCGACATAGGCAAGCCCTTTTTTGATAAGCACTACAGCGTAATCATAGAGTTTATCAAAATAGTCTGATGCGTAAAAAAGTTTGTCGCCCCAGTCAAAGCCGAGCCATCTTACATCCCTCTTTATAGACTCAATATATTCAAGCTCCTCTTTTTCAGGGTTTGTATCGTCAAAGCGCAGATGCGTTACACCGCTGTACTGGTTTGCTAGGCCGAAATTAAGGCAGATCGATTTTGCGTGCCCTATATGGAGATAGCCGTTTGGTTCAGGGGGAAATCTTGTTACAACCCTGCCGTTGTTTTTTCCGGCTGCTATATCTTCCTCAATTATTTTCTGTATAAAGTTTTTTATAAGATTTGTGTTTTCTTCCATAATTTTTCCTGTTTCATTAATTTAATTTTTCATTGATATATTGTTTCATTGATATAATATTGATAAAACAGCTGTATTTTTCAGCACCTTAAGCATGGGATAAGCACATGTTTACCTGCGATTTCAGCTGGTAAGTGTTAAGCCCGCGTTCTCCGTGCCTGCGCATGGAGATACACCAATCTGTTCAATTGTAAGTTTGTTTTCCGATGCTCTCCGCGCCTGCGCATGGAGATGCACCTTTATAACTGCTGCGCAATTGAACAGGTGCTAAATTTCCTTATTTTGCTATCAAATCAAAAAGCCGCTCCAGATCTTCCCTTGAAAAATATGATATCTCAATCTTCCCTTTGGCAAGGGTCCCGTTAAGGTTTACCTTTGTCCCAAGCGCGTCTATAAGCTGCTGCTCAAGATTCATTACATCAGGGCTTTTCTTTTTCTGCAGCTGCTCTTTCTTCTCCCCTGTTCCGTGAAGGCTTCTCATCCCGTTGTTAAGATCAGAGGACTGTTTTTCAGCTTCCCTTACAGAAAGGCCCCCTGTAACTATCCTGTTAAAAAGAATCCTCTGGTCTGCGGGGTTTATCACTGAAAGGACTGCCCTCGCGTGCCCGGCTGATATTTCGCCTGACGAAAGAGAATCCTGCATATCCTGGGGCATTTTAAGGAGCCTTAGGCTGTTTGCGATTGTTGAGCGGTTTTTCCCTATCTTTTTGGAAAGCTCATCCTGTCCCAGGTTATAACTTGTAATAAGGGTTTGATATGCTTTGGCCTCTTCAATCGGAGAGAGGTTTTCCCTCTGAATATTTTCAATAAGCGCAATCTCGTATTTTTCCTCTTCTGTAAACTCTTTTTCAATAACAGGAATTTTTTTAAGCCCCGCGATTACAGAAGCCCTGAACCGTCTTTCACCAGAGATTATTATATAGCTCTCCCCTTTTTTTTCAACAAGGATCGGCTGAAGCACCCCTTTTTCCCTGATTGATTCTGCAAGCTCATCAAGCAGCTCAGGATTGAAATCTTTTCTGGGCTGGTTCGGGTTAGGGATTATTTTGTCAATATCTACATAAAGTCCAATAGCTCCAACCCTCTCTTCTGATGTTGTTTCATCAGATACAGACTGGAACAGCGCTTCAAGTCCTTTGCCCAGAGCTCTTTTAGACACGGGTAATTACCTCTTCTGAAAGTTTTTTATAGCTTTTTGCTCCGGTTGAATCATCACGGTACATGCTTATGGGCAGTCCGTGGGAAGGAGCTTCGGAAAGAGAGACATTCCTGGGAATTACAGTTCTGAATACTTTTTCCCTGAAATATCCTGTAACATTTTTTACAACCTCATTGGCAAGGTTGGTTCTTGAATCATACATGGTAAAGACTATACCGCCGATTGACAGTTTTTTATTAAGTTCCCGCTGTATTCCAGCTATGGTCTGGACAAGGAGGGTAAGCCCTTCAAGGGCAAAATATTCGCACTGAAGAGGGATAATTACAGAGTCAGCAGCAACAAGCCCGTTAAGGGTAAGTATCCCCAGTGAGGGAGGGCTGTCGATAAAGATATAGTCGTAATTGTTTTTTATCTTTTCAATTGTTTTTTTAAGATAATATTCCTTGCCATCCTGATCTACCAGCTCAATATTGGCCCCTGTCAGGTTGATATTTGCCGCTACCGCATAAAGGTTTTCAACCGGTGTTTTCTGTATTACATCGGTGATTTCAGCCTTTCCTGATAAAACCTCGTATATTCCTGGTTTTTTTTTATCAAGGCCAAGGCTTGAAGAGAGGTTCCCTTGAGGATCAAAATCAACAAGAAGTATTTTCTTTCCCGCATCAGCGATATAAGCGCCTAAATTTACTGCTGTAGTTGTTTTTCCTACACCGCCTTTCTGATTGGCGAATACTATAGTTTTTCCCATTTAGGGTAATTATATCGTAAAAACTTTTGTTTGTCTTTAAGTTAAAATAAACTTGACTATTAATCTGATAATTGTAATCTTTATTATATAATTTATATAGCCGGAGTTAAAATATGCTTATAGATGATGTTAAAAAAGCTGTAGAAGAAGTTCGTCCAAGCCTCAAGGCTGACGGAGGAGACATAGAGTTTGTTAGTGTCAGCGATGACGGAAAAGTCAAGGTAAAGCTGAAAGGCGCTTGTCACGGATGTCCTATGGCCCAGGTTACACTCAAACAGGGTGTTGAAAAATATATCAAGGGTAAGATTCCAGCAGTTGTATCAGTTGACTCAGTATAATCTGATAATATCTGAATCAGCTTTTCTGATTTAATCATTCTGATATATTTAGAAAAAGATCACAGGGATTTATACTTTGAGTATAAATCCCTTTTTTTACGTTTTAATGTTGTTTAACTAATTATTATCTGTTTTAATGCCGTTATTGTAATAATGATAAATTTATTTTTACTTTTCAAACGTATTGTGTTTAAATACTAGGTAAGAGAGAAACATGGAAGTAAAAGGAACCTTGACACAGCAGCAGAAAGCTTTCAAAACACTTCTGCTTAAACTGCCCAAAACCGAGATACATCTCCATCTCGAGGGAACAGCGTCTGTTGAGACAATATGGACGCTGATGAAAAAAAACAATCTCAATCACAGCGATATCACAAACAAGGAAGATCTAAAAAAGAAATTCCAGATAACCAACCTTGAAGAGTTTATCGATCTTTTCATCAATGTTATCCAGAGCAGTTTTTCAACTGAAAATGATATTGAATATCTTATAAATGATGCAGGAGAATACCTTAAAAAAAGCAATACAGTTTATTCAGAAATCTTTTTCGCTCCTTCAAAATTTATCGCAATGGGTTTTGATTTTGGTAAAATGGTAAAAATCCTTGAAAAAGGGACACACACAATAATGGACCGGCACGGCATTGAGGTTAAATACATTATTGATGTATCAAGGAGCTTCGGCGTAGAAAACGCCATGGCAAACCTTGATCTTGTTATTGCCAATCCTTCAAAATCAATCATAGGAATAGGGCTTGGCGGATCAGAAACTAAAGGGCCGGCCAGGGATTTTGAAAAAGTTTTTAAAAAAGCAATTTCGCACGGCTTCCATGTTGTTGCACACGCCGGTGAAGATGTAGGCCCTGAATCTGTATGGGATGCATTAAATTTGCTGAAAGCAGAAAGGATAGGTCACGGAATAAGCTCTATTCTTGATGAAAAACTTATGAAGTATCTTGAGGAGAAACAGATTCCTCTTGAAATCTGTCCCACAAGCAATCTTTTTACCAGAAAATACGCAAAAACACTTGAAGATCATCCTGTAAGAACTTTTTTTGACAGAAACATGAATGTTACAATCAACACAGATGATCCTACTCTTTTTTCAGTAGATCTTATGGAAGAATACATGATGCTTTACAATAAAAAGATATTTACCGCAAAAGAGATAGTTGCGCTGATTAAAAACAATATATACGCGACATTTCTTCCTGAAGCAAAAAAAGATAAAATCTGGAAAGAGTGTAAATCCTTGATCTAGAATGTTTCACGTGAAACATTATTCTCCATCATCATCAGAAGAGACCCTGGCAATCCCCACAAGAAAATCCGGCTTTACTATGTTTACAACCTTTACACCGCTTGCAGCTTTTCCCTGAATAGAAATCTCTCCAACATTCAGCCTTATTGTAGTTCCCTGTGAAGTGCTGCACATAAGCTCGTCTGTCTCGCTTACAGAAAGAACACCGATAATTTCACCTGTTTTTTCTGTTGTTTTAAATGCTACCTGGCCCCTTGTTCTTGTTCCGTGGTGCTGGAAAAGATTATAGTCTATCCTTTTCCCATAGCCGTTTTCTGTTATGATAAGTATTTTTTCTGCCTCGTTAAGGGAGAGAACACCTGTAACCTCATCTCCTGACTTCAGTTTCATCCCTGTAACGCCTCTTGATGTTCTGCCGGTTGCTCTTATGTTCTTTTCGCTGTATCTCAAAGCGCTGCCTCTTCTGGTCATAAGCACTATATCCTGCTCTCCGTTTGTAAGTATCGCGTTTACAAGGCTGTCTCCTGGTCTTAAGTCTATTGCCCTTATTCCTCTTGTTTTGGCATTGGAAAAGGATGAAGTTGTTACTTTTTTGACAAGGCCCTGTCTTGTCCCCATAAAAATAAACCCTTTGTCGGAAAATTCATTTATTGATACAACCGCGTTTATATCTTCATTAGGTGAAATAGCGAAAAGAGTCCTTACAATAGTTCCCCTTGATGCTTTTGAAGCCTCAGGTATCTCGTGCACCTTAAGCCAGAAAGCTTTTCCTTCGCTTGTAATAAAAAGGATATAATCATGGGTAGAGGCTATAAAAAGATGTTCTACAAAATCCTCATTCTTCAGTTTGGCAGAAGAGATCCCTTTTCCGCCGCGGGCCTGATTTTTGTAGGATGAAACTGGTATTCTTTTAATAAAACCCTTATTTGAAATAAGAACAACCATATCCTCTTTCTGGATCATATCCTCAATATTTATCTCTTCAATTTCATCTGAAACTATCTCTGTTTTTCTTTTGTTGCCGTATTTTTCAGAAATTTCCCTGGTTTCCTTTGAAATAACCTCAAGAATCATTTTTTCACTTGCAAGAAGTTCTTTAAGATATTTGATCAAAGCCATCAGCGCCTCAAGCTCCTCAATTATCTTTTTTGTCTCAAGTGTTGTTATTTTCTGCAGTTTCATATCAAGAATAGCCTGGGACTGAAGCTCAGAAAGGCCGAAACTATTCATCAAAGAGATTCTTGCTGCATCCACATTCTCAGATTCCTTGATAATCCTTATTACTTCATCAATATTTTCAAGCGCTATTTTTAATCCTTCAAGTATATGGGCCTTTTCTTCTGCTTTCCTGAGGTCATACCTGGTGCGCCTTACTATTACCTCTTTCCTGTGATTGATAAATATTTCAAGCAGATCTTTCAGGTTAAGCAGTTTCGGCATCCCCCCTACAAGGGCAAGATTGTTGATGTTGAAATTCTGCTGCAAACTGGTATGGGAAAAGAGCTGGTTTAAAATTACCTTTGTTATAACCCCTCTTTTAAGTTCTATCATAATCCTCATCCCATCCCGGTCTGATTCATCCCTTAGATCTGAAATTCCGTCTATCTTTTTTGATTTTACAAGATCCGCAATCCTGATTATGAGATTGCTCTTGTTAACCATATAAGGTATTTCTGTAATTATTATCCTGTCTTTTCCTGAAGCAGTTGTTTCAACAGTAAACCTTGAGCGGACAGTAATCTTGCCTCTGCCTGTTCCCAGTCCATCCTTTATCCCTTTGCGTCCGAAAATTATCCCGCCTGTGGGAAAATCCGGCCCTTTTACATGCTGCATTAGTTCAGCCAGATCCATTTGGGGATTTTCAATAAGAGCTATAATTGCAGAACAAACTTCAGAAAGGTTATGAGGGGCCATGTTTGTCGCCATACCGACAGCAATTCCGCTTGTGCCGTTTATTAAAAGATTGGGAAGCGCTGTAGGAAGGACAAGAGGCTCTTTCATTGAATCATCGTAGTTAGGCCCGAAATCCACAGTCTCTTTTTTTATGTCTTTAAGTATTTCTTCTGTAATCTTTTCAAGTTTTGCTTCGGTGTATCTCATTGCGGCAGGGGGATCGCCGTCTACAGAACCGAAGTTTCCCTGTCCGCGGACAAGTGGATATCTAAGTGAAAAATCCTGTGCAAGCCTTACAAGAGCGTCATATATCGACTGATCCCCGTGGGGATGGAATTTTCCAAGTACATCTCCGACTATTCTTCCGCATTTTTTAAAATCCCTGTCGTAATGAAGACCCATTTCACTCATTGCAAAAAGGATTCTCCTGTGTACAGGCTTTAACCCGTCTCTCGCGTCAGGAAGCGCCCTGCTTACAATAACGCTCATCGCGTATGTCAGATATGATTCTTTTACCTCGTCCTCAACTGAAACCGGAATAACCCGTCCTGTTAAATCACTCAATTTTTCCCCCAAAAACAATATATAACTGCTTTGATATATTTTTTAATTTTTATATTACAGATTTGTGAAACACATCAGCTTATCAGTTAGAATCAAACATCAAGGTTGGCAACAGCCAAAGCATTATCCTCGATAAATTTTCTTCTTGGCTCAACATGTTCTCCCATGAGAGTAGTAAAGATAGCATCTGCCTCAACAAAATCATCAAGCCTTATCTGCATAACACTTCTTGTTTCAGGATTCATTGTTGTATCCCAGAGCTGGTCAGGATTCATCTCGCCGAGACCTTTATACCGCTGAACATTAATTTTCTCTTCAGCAATTTTCAGCTCTTCCTTGATCATTTTCATATATATGTTTTTTTCTTCTTCGTTATATGCGTATTTTATGATTTTACCATAGCTTATTTTAAAAAGAGGCGGCATTGCTATGTAAACATGCCCTTTCTCTACAAGCTCCTTCATATATCTGAAAAAGAAGGTAAGAAGAAGTGTTCTGATGTGGGAGCCGTCTACATCAGCATCTGCCATTATTATTACCTTGTTATATCTTAACTTTGAAATATCAAACTCTGTCCCGACACTTGTGCCAAGTGTATTTATGATGGGAAGAAGTTTTTCGTTTCCAATAACCTTATCAAGCCTTGTTTTTTCAACATTAAGCATCTTTCCCCACAACGGGAGAATAGCCTGAAACTGCCTGTCTCTTCCCTGTTTCGCGCTGCCTCCTGCTGAATCTCCCTCTACAATGTATACCTCGCATTTTTCAGGATCTTTCTCGCTGCAGTCAGCAAGTTTTCCCGGCATTCCTGTGCTTTCAAGAAAACTTTTACGCCTTGTAAGCTCTTTAGCCTTACGGGCCGCAAGACGTGCTTTAGCCGCGCTTAAAACCTTATCAAGTATCTTTTCAAGTATTGCCGGGTTTTCCTCAAAATAGGCAGTAAGGGATTCGTTGACAAGAGACTCAACTATCCCTTTGACATCAGAGTTGCCGAGCTTTGACTTTGTCTGCCCCTCAAACTGGGGTTCAGGTATTTTTATTGAAATTACAGCAGTAAGCCCTTCCCTTACATCTTCACCAGATAAAGGTTCATCCATTTTTTTGGCAAATTTGGATTTCTTGATGAAATCATTGAAAACCCTTGTAAGAGCTGATTTAAGACCTGCAAGATGGGTTCCCCCCTCTCTTGTGTTTATATTGTTTACAAAAGAGAAAATACTTTCCACATACCCGTCATTATATTCAAGCGCAAGCTCAATCTCAGTATTGTCCCTTGTTCCTGTAATATAAATTGGTTCTTTGTCTATGGTTGTCTTGTTTTTATTGAGATAGCTGACAAAGGATTTGACTCCCCCCTCAAAATGAAAAATATGTTCCTTGATTGTAGGAAGGCGCAAATCTTTTATCGATATCTTTAAATTTTTGTTTAAAAAAGCAAGTTCCCTGAGCCGGTTTGAAAGAATATCAAAGCTGAAATGATCTGTCTCAAAAATACTCATATCAGGTGAAAATCTTACAACAGTCCCTTTTTTATCTGTATCTCCTATCACTTCAACACTTTTGTCAGGTATGCCGATTTTATAGCTCTGAAAGTATTTTTTCCCGTCACGGTAGACCTCTACTGTCATCCATGAACAAAGAGCATTTACAACTGAAGCGCCCACTCCGTGAAGCCCGCCTGAAACCTTGTAGCTGTTTTTCTCGAATTTACCGCCTGCATGCAGATGGGTCATAACAACCTCAAGGGCGCTTACATTCTCGGCATGATGTAAATCAACAGGAATGCCTCTTCCGTTGTCTGTGACCTTTATAATGTTTCCTTTTTCTATTTCTACATCTATCTGGTCGCAATAACCTGCCAGAGCCTCATCAATACTGTTGTCAACTATCTCATAGACAAGATGGTGCAGCCCGTCAGGACCAGTGGACCCTATGTACATTCCGGGCCGCTTACGAACCGCCTCAAGTCCTTTCAGAACCTGTATATTTTGAGCAGAGTATTTGTCATCCATTTTTTCTTTTACCTGGTTTTAATTGAATAATTTGCAATACTGCAAAAGTATATATTTTTATCTTGCAAATAGCAACTCTTTCATAATAAACTTTGCCAATGCCCAAAAACCCTAAAAATAGTATTTTATTTTTCCCAAACCTGATATAGAATAATTTGATAACCTGTGGATAAACAAATGGGCAATATGGAGTTTTTGGAAAAAATACATATTATTAATAATTTGTTATATCCTACATGTTTAGTTTGCATTTAACTTGTTATAACATAAAGATTTAGCAATTTACTTTGTTTTTTTAACCTTATTGGGAAAATATTGTTTTTCTGCAGAAATAATTTAAAACAGTCAGCTTCTTGTGGATAAGTTGTTGATAACAAGCGGAGTATCAGATGGAATCATGGGATTATGAGGTTTTCTGGAAAGAAACAGTAAATCAGATAAGACATTCAATCTCAAAAGAAGAGTTTACAATGTGGTTTAACAATATAACATACTCATCATCATCGGAAAACATGATTGTTCTGTCTGTTCCTTCCAACTTTTTCATGGACCAGATAAAACAGAGATATTTATCCCTTATTACAGAAACAATGGAAGAACTTTCCGGAAACAGGATTGCTGTTTCTTTTACAGTTAAAAAGAATGATACAGAAAAAAAAGAGAAATCTTCCAGAGGGAAAAAAGGGACAGAGGAAAAGCTGCAAGAGAAGATAGTCACTGAAAAACATCCTGATTTAAGGGAAGATTACTCATTTGAAAACTTTGTAATAGGAGAGAATAACTCGTTCGCTGCAAACGCTGCCCTTGCAATATCAAATAACCCGGGAAAGGCATATAACCCTTTTTTGATTTACGGAGGGGTAGGACTTGGAAAAACACATCTCCTTCAGGCTATCGGGCATGCAATCCATGAAAAGTCTGAAGCCAAAAAAAAGGTTGTATTTGTTACAGCTGAGAATTTTACAAACGAGTTTGTAAATTCGCTGCAGAAAAACAAACCCCATGTTTTCAAGAACAAATACCGGTCTGTAGATCTCCTGCTTGTAGATGATATCCATTTTTTCCAGAACAAGGAGGGGCTGCAGGAAGAGCTTTTCCATACATTCAACGCTCTATACGGCTCAAAAAAACAGATGGTTTTTACCTGTGACAGGCCTGTTTCTGAACTTAAGAATATTACAGACAGAATGAAAAGCAGATTTGAAATGGGACTTAATGTAGAGCTTAACCCGCCCAATTTTGAAACAAGATTCGCTATTCTCAAAAACAAGGTTGAATCCCTTGGTATCAATATTTCAGATGATATACTTGAGCTTATTGCCCAGAATATTACTTCGAATGTAAGAGATATTGAATCTGCTCTTATAAAACTTGTAGCATATGCTGAGCTTGTAAACAGAAAAATAACAAAGGAAATAGCGCAGCAGCAGCTTATAGATGTTTTTACGACATCAAGGCAGAGCAATGTCTCAATAGATATAATCCAGAAAAAGGTAGCTGAATATTTCAATTTATCCCATGTTGATCTGCGGGGAAGAAAAAGGACAAAAGCAGTTGCTTTTCCTCGCCAGGTAGCCATGTATATAACAAGGGAGCTTACAGAGTATTCAACCACGGAAATCGGCTCTGATTTTGGAGGAAGGGACCATACTACAGTAATGCACGCAATCCAGAAGATTGAAGGAAGCCTTAAATCAGATCCTACAATGGAACCGGTAATAAATAATATAGTCAGGCTTATAAAAGAACAAAGCTCAAAAGGCTGATAAGTTGTTTATATCTTCTGTATAAGTATGGTACAATTGTGCGTAACTTTACAATATAACCAGGTGCCTGTTGATGAATGTTAACAGATGTTGATAACATTGATTTTCCATCATCACTGTAACTTGTTGTTTTACATGCAGTTAAGGCAGTTTTGCACATTCAAAGTGTGCTTATTATTATGATTATTAGAATTTATTAATATAATATTAATAAGGGGAAGCAATCGCCGTTGGCGCAATGAATCATTTTTTCCGGAGATATATATGAAATTCACTTGTAACAAAAATTCAATTATTAACGAAATATCAATTGCCCAGGATATTATTTCTTCAAGAAATGCCCTATCTATCCTTTCAAACGTTCTTATTGAGGCTGATACCAATTCTCTTGTTGTAAAAGCAACAGATTTGAAAGTAGGTTTTGAAACAAGAATACCTGTATCTGTTGAAACACCGGGAAGCACAACAGTTTACTGTGATAAATTTCTTGGGATTTTGCGTGCAATGCCTGAGGGAGATATCACTTTTACAGTTGAAAACCAGAAGCTTGATATAAGATCTTCAGACGGAAATATAAATTTCCAGTTAAAGATAATTGAATCAGAAAAATATCCTTCACTCAAAAATGTTTCAGATGACAGTTATTTTTCAATATCTCAGAAAGATTTAATAGAAATGATAAACCAGACAATATTCGCAGTCTCTGATGATGAGACAAGGTATTTCATGAACGGCGTTTATCTTGAATCAAGAGACGGTAAAATAATAATGGTCGCGACAGACGGCAGACGGCTTTCCCTGATAAACAAGGAGTCATCCTCTTTGGCGGAAAATTTTGAAAGCATAATAATACCGGTAAAAATTCTTGGACTTATAAAAAAACTCGCTTCCGGGGAAGGTGAGTTTCTCCTTGCTGTATCTGAGAAAACACTTTTTATCAAATTTGACAACAACAAGATATATTCAAACCTTATAGAAGGGCAGTTTCCAAATTATCAGAGAGTAATACCTGAAAAACAGGAACATATGGCAATAATCGGAAAGAATGAGCTTTTGTCAGCACTCAGAAGGGTTTCTGTACTTGCTGAACAGAAATCAAAGAGGGTCTATATACAGATTTCTGAAAACAGGATTGAAATATACACGGAAGAAAGCGATATTGGAACAGCACGGGAGATACTCTCCTGCCAGTACAGCGGGGATGAGTATACACTTGTAGTCAACTACATGTATCTTCTTGAACCGGTCAAGGTTATGGAAGAAGATGATGTTTCAATA
Source organism: Spirochaetia bacterium (assembly GCA_034003145.1). GTDB lineage: Bacteria > Spirochaetota > Spirochaetia > CADAEX01 > CADAEX01 > JACKPD01. The sequence continues at coordinate 9,187 of JAVEZE010000012.1, read as the reverse complement.
AAATTTACAGAATCCTCAAAAGCCATTACTGTAAATTCTGTTCCTGAGAGGGATTACTTTCACATAGTAATGCCTATGCAGGTATAAAAGCAGGATTAATTGGCTCTTATTTCTGTATCAACATATAATTTCCGCAATCTTGAAAATTGTACAGTAAATACAGATTCACCTGATATTTTCCTTGTCGGTGAAAACGGACAGGGAAAAACAAATTTTCTTGAAGCAGTTTACAGCCTCTCTTTTGGAAATTCTTTCAGAACCAGGTATGATTCTCTCCTTCTTAAGGAAAATGAGAAAGAGCTTTCTGTAAAGGGTTTATACAGGGATGCGGATTCTGATGAAAACAGTGTATTTCTGACACTTGTAAACGGGAAAAAAGCGATACAGCTTAACGGGAAAAGGATAAAAGACAGGAAAGAGATTATTCACAATAATCCGTGCATAGTTTTTTCCCATGATGATATATATTTTGTTAACGGGCCGCCTGACAGGAGAAGGATTTTTTTTAACCAGACAATAAGCCTTTTTGATCTTTCTTTTCTCGATACCTTAAGAAGATATGAAAAGATACTTAAAAACAGAAATGCTCTTTTGAAGGAAAATTCTTCTGATCTGCTTGAGATTCTGGATCTGCAGCTGGCAGAAGAGGGGCTTGAAATAGGTAAAACAAGAAAAAAAGTTATTGAAGAGTTTAATAAAACATTCAGCCCTGTATTTAAAAGAGTATCAGGGCTTGATGCTGGGATAAGGATAATATACAGGCCTTCCTGGAACCTTGATTCTTCCCCTGAAAATATAGCAAAGCTGCTTGCTTCGAAAAGAAATGCTGAATTTGCTGCAGGAGCTACAATGAGCGGCCCGCACAGGGACGGGTTTTTTTACTACATGGATAAAAAAGATTTCACAAAGATAGCATCAACCGGACAGACAAGGCTTATATCTCTTTCGCTGCGCAGCGCCCAGGCAGAATTTTATAAACTTAAAACAGGAAGAAAACCGCTTGTTCTTCTCGATGATGTGCTTCTTGAGCTTGATAAAACAAGAAAAATAAGGTTTATTGACTCATTCCCGGAATATGAGCAGGCTTTTTATACTTTTCTTCCAGGGGAAGAAGAGCTTATGAGAGGAACCCACAGAGACGGAATATTTTATACAGTAAAAAATGGAGTTATCAGGGAACAATGAAAAGAGCTGGAGAATTACTTAAAGAATTTTTTGATAACCTTAAAATAAGGGAAAAAGAGGGAGAAACCATATTTACCGCATGGGAAAAGATTGCAGGAGCTGATATCGCATCCCATTCAAGGATAAAGGACTATAAAAAAAATATTTTAACAATCGAAGCTGACCATCCGGGGTGGATACAGTTAATTAATCTTAAAAAAAATCAGATTATTCAGAAGATTAACGAAAATTTTCCGGATAAGGAAATTGATGAAATAATGGTTGTCTTAAGGAAAACCAAAAACAGCTAATCAGTTGACATCCGCTATTATAATAAATTATAGTTAAATCTCTGTAAATTATAGAACAAAAGATAAAAATTTAACCTCAGGGTTATAAACAATATAAGGAGTTTCTTGAATGAAAAGGACTTATCAGCCAAGCAAAGTAAAAAGAAACAGAAAAATGGGATTCCGGGCCAGAATGAAAACAGTAGGCGGCAGACTTATTTTAATGAGAAGAAGAAAAAAGGGAAGAACAAAGCTCTCTGCAGCAGATGAGAAAAAACCTTACTAGAAAGGAAAGAATCGGAAAAAAAGATATTTCAAAAGTTTTTGAATTATCTGAGAGTAAAAAAAATTCCTGTATAAGGTTGTTATACTGCAGGAATAAAATTACCTGGAACAGAATCGCTGTCGTTTTAAGGAAAGGATACGGCAATTCAGTAGAGAGAAACAGGGCAAAGAGAATAATAAAAGAGATTTATCGGGAATTAAAAAACAGTTTGCCTGAAGGTTATGATCTTATATTTTTATTGACCGGAAAGATAACTGATTATCAGACTGCCAAAAATATAATTGTTTCTCTTTTGAAAAAGGCAGGACTTATGGATGTTGCTGGAAAAATTGTTCAATAATATACTTATAACACTGGTTATTTTATATAGAAAACTTATATCCCCGCTTATTCCCCCATCCTGTATTTATTATCCAACCTGCTCAGCGTACGCTGTAGAAGCATTAAAGAAATACGGTCCGCTGAAGGGAAGCTTTCTTTCCATAAAACGAATTTTAAGATGCCACCCCTTTAAAAAAGGGGGGCATGATCCTGTTCCATAATTTTTAGGAGTTAAAATGGAAAAAAACACTATTCTCGCAATAGTTTTGTCAGTAGTTATCATCACAACAGGTTTTTATGTCCAGGAGAAATTTTTTGCTCCTCAAAAAACAGCTGCTGTGGAACAAGGTTCCGTGCCGGCCCCAACCCCGGCATCAGCTGAAACAAAATTTGATTTACCTGATGAACCATCAAAGGTAGATCTTTCCGCTGTTTCAGCGATTACAAACAGGGAAGAAGACCCTGATTATTACAGGGAAATAAATCTTGAAACCGAAGTCTTTGATATTGTTTTTTCAAATCTCGGCGGCACAGTAAAATCAATCAAGCTTAAAAAACATCTTGACGGGGAAGTTCCTCTTGAGATGATAAACAAGAATTCAGAAGAACTTACTGCCTTTAACCTCCAGATGGGTGATTTTAAGGCAGAGACTCTTAAGGTATATTTTGACATGAGAAAATATACCCAGAATGACAATATTATTGTTGAGTTTAAAAAAGAGCTTGATATCCCGGGCAGATCAGGAGTTACCATTCCTCTTACCATAATCAAGAAATATATATTTAAAGCATCTGAATATATGATGGAACTGCAGGTGCAGATGGTAAACCGGAATAATGATGTTATCAGGCTTGATAACAACGGCTATGCATACACTTTAAGTTTTGGCCCCCAGATAGGGCCGGAGTTTGAGAAACTTGATAACAGAAAAGAATTCAGAAAATATGTGACTGTAGCTGACGGGAAAAAGAAAACACATAAAATGCCGCGGGGAAAGGGAGAGGTTGAACTTATCAGCAGGGTTACCTGGGCCGGCATATCGGGTAAATATTTTACCGTAATCGGAATACCTGACTCAACACTTTACACTACTGTTTTCTCAAACAGCCCTGTTGACGGATTTGAAGAGGGCTCAAGAATGTTTTTCTCAAGGCCTGTAATAAAAAGCTCGAACAGCATAGATACTTTCAGGTTTTATATAGGCCCGAAAAAGGGAAATATTCTTAAAGCCTACAACGACGCGAATAAAAACGGTTTCAGCATAACAGGACTTGATCTTGACCTTGTTCTTGATTCAGGGGCGATGCTTGGGTGGCTTCAGCAGATACTTAAAGTGCTTCTTAACTTTTTCTACGGGATAATACCCAACTACGGGGTCGCGATCCTTCTTCTGACAATTTTTGTAAAGATTGTGATGTTCCCCCTTACCCACAAAAGCTATGAATCAACAAGCAAGATGTCTGGGCTTTCTCCAAAAATAATGGAGCTGAAAGAAAAATATAAAAGCAATCCCCAGAAAATGAACCAGGAGATATCAGCAATCTATAAAAAAGAAGGGGTAAACCCGGTAGGCGGATGCCTTCCTCTTTTACTTCAGATGCCGATATTTATCGCGCTTTACGGCCTCCTAAACAGCCACTTTGAACTTCGGGGGGCAGGTTTCATCAGCCCATGGATAACAGATCTTTCTGTCGCTGATTCAATTTTCAGTTTCGCTCCTGTTTCAATTCCTGTCATTGGAAGCGATATAAGGCTGCTTCCTATTCTGATGATTCTTACGCAGCTTTTGTCAAGCAAGATGATGCAGACACCTGATTCTGCCAATAACGCGCAGATGAAAATGATGACTTATATGATGCCTTTAATGTTTTTGTTCATTCTGTATGACGCGCCGTCAGGACTGCTGATTTACTGGACAATGACAAACGTCCTTACTGTTATTCAGCAGTATTTTGTAAACAAGATCATGAAGAAAAAAGCTGCATGACCGCAAGGAGAAAAACATGATAATGGAATATGAAGGAAAGACAGAAAAAGAAGCTGTAGACAAGGCAATCGCAGAGCTCGGGCTTGAACGGGATGGTTTTGATGTTGAGATTATGGAAACTGAAAAAAAAGGATTTTTTTTCAAAAAAGGGACTGTAAAAATAAAGGTGCACCTTAACAGCGGCAGCATGTTGACATCATCCAAAGAGATGAAGTTTGAACCTGAATCTGACTGCGAAAAAGAGATAAAAGAGTATCTTGAGGTGCTTCTTGAAAAGATGGGTTTTCCCGGTACTGTATCAATCGCTTTCCGCGAGGAGAACAAGATAGGATTTTCTATCGATTCTGAATATTCAGGAATATTGATAGGAAAAAAAGGGAAAAACCTTGACGCGATCCAGCTTATTTTAAATGTATTTGCCGGCCGGTTTCCAGGCTCTCCCAGGATAATAATAGATACTGAGAATTACAGGGTAAGAAGGGAAGAAAGCCTTGTAAGGCTTGCTATCCGCTCAGCTGAACAGGTGCGCAGAAGCAGGCGGTCAAAACTGCTTGAGCCGATGAACCCTTTTGAAAGAAGGGTTGTTCATACCGCTCTTAACGGAATGGAGGATATCGCGACCAAAAGCGACGGAGAAGGGCTTTTCAAGCAGGTAAGGATAATCTACAGGGGAAAGACAGAAAGATAACATTTTTCGGAATTGGTATTATTTATTTCAGGTATTATTTATATATTTCAAGGGCTGCCTCTATTTCAGGGCAGCCTTTTTTCTTTTCTGGTTTTTATAGTGGAGCGTGATAAAAAGTGTTGTGTAAAGTGCCCATATCAGGGAAAAGACAATAAAACCCCAGTCATGCCATAAAGACTCGATATAGATATAAAAAAGCCCGGAAAGGCCCGCGAAAACAGAAAACAGGTATATAACAAGAAGTATTTTTTTCTGTGAAAGGCCGAAATCGATCAGCTTGTGGTGGATATGTTCCCTGTCAGGGGAAGATATAGGCAGGTTCCTTCTTTTTCTCCTTAAGATAGCCGCGATCATGTCAAGTGCGGGAATTGCAAGTATTATCAAAGGCATAAAGAAAATTTTGGATGATACATGGCTTGTTTTGTTGATCAGTGGAATTACAGCGAGGCTGAACCCCAGAAAAAGGCTTCCCGAGTCTCCCATGAATATTTTGGCGGGAGGAAAATTGAAAACAAGAAATCCTGATACAGCTCCCATCAGCGCGAATGAAAGGCCTGATGCTGTGTAATTTCCTGATAGATAAAAGATAATCCCGTAGAAAAATGATGCAATCAACGCAATCCCGCCTGCAAGTCCGTCCATTCCGTCCATCAGATTAACCGCGTTGCATAAGCTTATTATCCAGAATATTGTAATGATGTGGGAAAAAAGGCCAAGCTCAATGCTTTTTCCCGCGAAAGGAATATAAAGGGTTTGAAAATTAAATCCCCCTGATGTGACAATCAGGGCGGCAGCGGTTTGTATGAGAAACTTGTGCCAGGCCCGCATGCCGATAAAATCATCAGCTATTCCCATCAGTGTAACAATCAAAAAGCCGAAAGCAAGCGCCAGATGGCGGTATTTTGATACACTGTTAAGGTTTACATCAAATATCTTGCAGATAAGGAGAAAAATAAAGACAGCACCTATAAATGATACAAAAATACCAAGCCCCCCTATGCGGGGAATATTGCCGGAATGTATTTTTCTCTCATTTATGATATCAAACCATTTTTTTTTGTGAGAAAGTGTGATAAGTAAAGGCGTAATAACAAGATTCATTATTGACGCAATTAGTGTTATTATTAATAATATCAGAATATTTTGCATAACAGTGTTTTTAATTTACCATTTAACTGTGAATTATAAAATACCTTTTTATATAAATAAATACGGAGTGAAAAAGTGGAATACAAAGTAAAGGATATCTCACTGTATGAGTGGGGAAGAAAAGAAATCGAGATGGCGGAAAAGGAAATGCCTGGCTTAATGTCTGTGCGTGAAAAATACGGGGAAAAAAAGCCTTTAAAGGGAGTAAGGATTACAGGATCCCTTCATATGACAATACAGACCGCGGTTTTAATTGAAACATTAACAGAGCTTGGGGCTGATGTAAGATGGGCAAGCTGCAATATTTTCTCTACCCAGGACCACGCTGCGGCCGCGGTAGCGGTGGGAAAGGACGGGACGCCGGAAAACCTTAAAGGGATTCCGGTTTTCGCGTGGAAAGGGGAAAGCCTGGCTGAATACTGGCATCTTTTAAACCTTTCCCTCACCTTTCCCGGGGGAAAGGGGCCGCAGCTGGTGGTTGATGACGGAGGGGACGCTACCCTTATGATTCACCTGGGATACCAGGGAGAAAAAGACAGCTCTGTTTTTGATAAAAAAGTCTCAAGCGGAGATGAGAAAGCCCTCCTTGATGAGCTTAAAAAAACTTTTAAGGAAGAGAGCTCAAAGTGGAGCAGAATCGCCAAAGAGTGGAGAGGAGTATCTGAAGAGACTACAACCGGGGTTCACAGGCTTTATAAAATGGCTGAAAAAGGGGAACTTCTTGTCCCTTCGATGAATGTCAATGATTCAGTCACAAAAAGCAAGTTTGACAACCTTTACGGATGCAGGGAATCGCTTGTCGACGGGATAAAAAGGGCGACCGATGTAATGACAGCAGGAAAGGCTGCTGTTGTATGCGGCTACGGCGATGTAGGAAAAGGCTCTGCCCAGTCGCTGCGGGGAATGGGCTCCCGTGTAATAATAACAGAAATCGACCCGATCTGCGCGCTTCAGGCAGCGATGGAAGGGTATGAGGTAAAAACAGTAGAGGATTCTCTCGGGGAAGGTGACATCTATGTAACTACTACAGGAAACATGGATGTAATTACCATAGATCACATGGCAAAGATGAAAGACCAGGCCATAGTTTGCAACATAGGCCATTTTGACCATGAGATCCAGGTGCATGAGCTTGAAACATTTCCTGGAATCAAAAAAGTAAATATAAAACCCCAGGTTGATAAATATATTTTCCCCCCGACAAAAGAGAGGCCTGAAGGGCATGCCATATACCTTCTTGCCGAAGGAAGATTGGTAAACCTGGGATGCGCGACAGGACACCCATCCTTTGTAATGTCAAACTCGTTTACAAACCAGGTGCTTGCCCAGATTGATCTCTGGGAAAACAGGGAAAACTATAAACCTGCTGTTTACAGGCTCTCAAAACAGCTTGATGAAGAGGTTGCGCGGCTTCACCTTGAAAAGATAGGGGTAAAACTTACCCGATTAAATAAAGATCAATCTGAATATATCGGAGTGCCGGTGGAAGGGCCCTATAAAAGCGAACATTACAGATACTAGCATAACGGGAGAAGAAAAAAAATGAACGGAAGAAAATACCTATTTACATCAGAGTCGGTAAGCGAGGGGCATCCTGACAAGATCTGCGACCAGATATCAGACGCGGTGCTTGATGCCTGCCTCAAGGATGATCCTGAGTCCCGTGTTGCGTGTGAAACATTTACAACTACCGGTATGGTTCTTGTCGGAGGGGAGATAACAACAAACACCTATGTCGATATACAGGAGATTGCCCGCGGGGTAGCCAAGAAAATAGGGTATGACAGGGCAGAATACGGCCTTGATTACGCATCAATGGCAGTCCTTAACACGATCCATTCCCAGTCACCCGATATTTCCCAGGGTGTCTCTGGAACCGGCCTGTTTGAAGGGCAGCAGGGAGCGGGAGACCAGGGGATGATGTTCGGCTTTGCCTGCAATGAAACAGAAGAGCTAATGCCTGCGCCTGTAATGCTTGCTCACAAGCTCCTGATCCACGCATCACAGCTTCGAAAGGGGGGAGAGCTTACATGGATGAGGCCTGACTCAAAAAGCCAGGTTACGATCGAATATGAAGGGCATGTACCCAAAAGGATAGATACTGTTGTTATCTCGCATCAGCATGATCATAATGTGACCTATAGCCAGCTTAAAAACGATATACTGGAGATGGTTATAAATCCGGTTCTTAAACCGACAGGGCTTCTTGATAAAGAAACCAAATACTATATAAACCCGACAGGGCGGTTTGTAATAGGCGGGCCTCACGGGGATTCAGGGCTTACAGGAAGAAAGATAATAGTCGATACCTACGGCGGTATGGGGCGCCACGGCGGAGGTGCTTTTTCAGGGAAGGATCCGAGCAAGGTAGACAGGTCAGCTGCATACATGGCCCGCTATGTGGCTAAAAACATAGTCGCAGCAGGGCTCTGCGAAAGGTGCGAGGTGCAGCTTGCATACGCTATCGGAGTCCCTTTTCCTGTATCTGTAATGGTTGAGACATTCGGCACAGCATCAGTTGATGAGGTAAAGATAGAAAACGCGGTAAAAGAGGTGTTTGACCTCACACCGGCAGGGATAATTAAAACACTTGACCTTAAAAAACCGATATACAGAAAAACAGCTGCCTACGGCCACTTTGGAAGGGACAATTTTTCCTGGGAAAAGACAGACAAGGCAGATGAGCTTAAAAAACTTGTGTAAATGATTCCAATCCGGTGCATGCGGCCGGATATCAAAAAATAATAAAAAAGCCCTTCAGGTCCGGGTTAATCCGGCGAAGGGCTTTTTAAAACCTGATGTAAAATCAGTTTTAAGTTTTACTGCTTAGGGCAGCTATATTTTCCCGATTTCCCCCTTAAGAAGCGCACTTTCATCTTCTGTAAACTGGGCACCTATCTTTGCTACAATCGCGGATGCAAGAAATGACGCAGACCTCCCTGCTGTTTCAAGATCCTTTCCTTTGCAAAGGCTGTAGAGAAAACCGGATGCGTAAGTATCGCCCGCCCCTGTGGTATCAACCCTTCCCTTGTCACCCAGGATTGGTATTTTTATCAGCTCCTCTTTTGCCCTTTTTATGAGTGAGCCGTGTTTTCCCCATTTAACAACAGCTGTTTTTCCCATTTCCGCGATCAGGGAGGCAGCTTTCTCAGGCCCTGCCCCGTCAAACAGGATAGAGGCTTCCTCGTTATTCGCGAAAATAAAGTCCGCGTTTTTCTCTATAATACGAAGAAAATCATTTTTAAATCTTTTTACCGCGAAAGGGTCTGCCACGTCAAACGCTACCTTTATTTTTTTCTTC
>JAVEZE010000011.1:0-29191 GCA_034003145.1 Spirochaetia bacterium | reverse complement strand
CTCCTCGAAAAAACAGGGTAATTTTGTAAAGTACATTTTTATATATAGTATATTATAATGCTTAAAATTCAGGAAAACAATGTCAATTTAAGCATCTTTTTGCATTTTACTGAGTCAGGCTGATTACGAGAGAGGATTATTTCTTTCCGCTTTTATCTGGAAAGATTAACTTCCGGAGCTGGATAGACTTTTTTCCCGGGATTATAAGCACAGGACATAATGCTTTCCGTGCCACATACCCTGCAGTGTTGCCGTAAAAAAGTGTTTTAAACTTGCTTGAACCCTGCCGGCCGAGAATTATGAGGTCAGCGTCTGTCTCACCTGCCGCATCAAGGATGCTCTGGTTAACCCGCCCTACTGCCATTTTTACTGAATATTTTATCCCTGAAGGAATTTTTGAAGTATAGGCCTTCCCGATTTTGGCATCAATATCAGCTTTTGCCTTGGCATCAACCTCATCAAGCTCATAGATATAGGATTTCCAGAACTGCGCATCAGGTTCCGGTACTATATGAAAGATAATGATTTCACATTCAGGATTTCCTTCCGCAATATTAAGGGCATATTTAAAAGCAATTTCTGAATTATCTGAAAAATCGGCGCAGAACAGTATTTTTTTAAAAACATTTCTGTGAGGCATATCTTTCCCTCCTTAAGATACCTTGATACTAACGTAAATTCGGCAGAAAAAGGCTGATCTGCGGAAAAGCGACAAGAAGAACTGCAGCCAGTATAAGCATATACAAAAAAGGGAGCGCCCCTTTAAAGATAGTCTGCAACGGGATATCCCGTTCAATACCGCTTACCACATAGACATTTACCCCGACAGGAGGGGTAATAACACCCATCTGGGTGATCACTACCACCATTACTCCGAACCAGATCGGATCATATCCCAGTTCCATTATAACAGGATAAAAGATAGGTATTGTAAGAAGAACAAGGGCCAGGGCATCAATGAAGCAGCCTGCGACAAGAAAGAAAAGTATAATAAGAAACATAACCATAAAACCTGGAAGGGGAAGCGTGGTAAACCAGCTTGCCGCGGCAAATGGTATCTGAGAGACAGCAAGAAAGCGGCCGAAAACTACCGCTCCGGTTACAATAAAAAAGATCATGCTTGATGTGCGGACAGTCTCCTGAATAATTTTTTTTATAACACTCAGGTTCAGTTTCCCTTTGACAAGCGCGATAAGGATGCTTCCTCCGGCCCCTATCGCGGCTGCCTCTATCGGCGTGAAAAGCCCCAAAAACATCCCGCCCATTACAGCAGTGAAGAGTATAAGAGTTTCAATGACGCCGTTAAGTGAGCGGAATTTTTCTTTCCAGGATGCTTTGGGTCCTTTTGGCCCAAGCTTTTTATTAATCGTGCACCGGATACCGATCGAGACGCAGAAAAGAAGTGCAATCATAAGGCCGGGGATAATACCGGCGAGAAAGAGCTTGCCGATCGACTGCTCTGTCATAACAGCATAAACAATAAAGACCACGCTGGGAGGGATAAGCATGCCTATGCTTCCACCTGCGGCAACCGATCCTCCCGCAAGTTCATCCGAATATGAGTATCTTCGCATCTCTGGCAGGGCAACTGATGCCATTGTCGCAGCTGTCGCGGGGCCTGATCCGCTGATAGCGCCAAAACCGGTACATGCCCCGATCGTAGCCATGGCAAGCCCTCCGGGGAGGTGCCCGATCCAGGCATAGGCAGTCCTGAAAAGTTTTGTGCTGATACCGGCGTGAAATGAAACCTGCCCCATCATTACAAACAGGGGAATAACTGTAAGGTTGTATGAGGAGAAGGTATCAAAGATATCTGAAGTCACCATGCTCAGGGCCGCATGAGGATTTACAATCATGGCAAAACCGGCAGCACCTGCTGTTATCATCGCGAACGCGACCGGCATGCTGGCAAAAAGAAGCCCGAAGAGAAATAGACATCCGAGGAGGCCGGTTTCAACTGGTGTCATGGCTTGATCATCTCCTTTCCGGGATGGATCAGGTGGTAAAAAACAGTTATGCACACAAGAGTAAAGCTTACCGCGATTATAATCGGAATCCAGAATACAGGAATTTTTAGCGTAGGCATTACCTGGGCGCTTTTAAAAAGTGTAATGGAATAAAAGATATTTCTGTAGATCAGGATACCGAAGAGAGAGAGTGTGATTAACCTGAATAATGAATCAAGAATAATCCTTCCGATAAATGAAAAGTAATGATAAAAAAACTCAATTGCCACATGCCCTTTGACAGCAGTAACATAGGGGAGGGCAAATGCTATCGATGTAACACCGGCTATTCTTACAATGTCATAAGCCCCTGTTATACCGATGTTGAAGATTCTTAAGAGAACATCTGCTGTTGTAACCAAAATCATTACAAAAACCGCACCGCCTGAGATATAGGTAAAGAACATGATGATGCTTCTTATTTTGTTGAAAAAAAGCTCATCTGCTGCGTGTTTTTTCATCTTTATTCAAGCATCGATTTAATATCATCAAGAAATGCCCTGCCGGGAAGATCTTTTGCCTCTACATCAGCAGCATAACTTTCAAGCACAGGCTTAACCGCGTCTACCAGAGCTTTATTCTGATCAGGTGAAAGAGAAATAAATGTTTTATTAAGTGACTTTACAAACTCTTCCCCTTCGCTGTCGCTTTTATCCCATGCTTTTCCCTGTTTTTCTATCCACTCGCTGCTTACCTGGTCAAATATAGTCTGAACATCGGCAGGAAGGCTTTCCCATTTATCTTTGTTCATTACTACAAACATCGCTGTTGTATAACCGATAGCCCTGGTATCAATCACATAATCGATAACCTCGCCCTGCTTCCACCCTTTGAGTGTCTCAACAGGACAGAAAGTGGCTTCCGCTACCCCTTTCTGGAGAGCCTCATATGTCTCGCCCTGGCTCATGGCAATTGGTACAGCGTCAAGGCTTGATACAATCTTTGCGGAAAGCCCGGTTGCCCGTATTTTCATGGATGTGATATCTGAAATTGACTCTATCTTTTTTTTGGATGCAAGTATCCCGGGGCCGTGGGCATGAAGGTAAAGTACTTTTACATCGCCAAGTTCTGCGGGATTGTATTTTTTTACCATTTCATTGGCAATTTTTGTAGCAGTAAGGCCGTCAGGATAGCCTAAAGGAAGATCAAGCCCTTCAAGCAGCGGGAATCTCCCTCTTGTATAGGCAAATACGCTCATCCCGATATCAGATACTCCGTTTACTACCCCTTCATAGACCTGGGGAGCCTTGGTCAGGGTCTCTCCTGCATATACTGTGATTTTAACCTTTCCATCAGTTCTTTTCTCTATCTCACTGGCCCACTCTGCTCCGGTCTGGGCCTGAAGATGGGATGCAGGGAAAAAGATACTGTATGAAAGCTCAATCGCTTTAGCTTCTTTTTTGCTGCATGATGAAAATGTAAAAACTATCAGTAATAAAAGTATTATAAAAATGAGTCGTTTCATGGCTTCTCCTTTTATTTAAGGGTCAATAATAGAAAAAGCTTGAATATCTGTCAATTAAATTTTCTTATAAATAGAAACATTATTTGCGCTGAGCCGATCATATCAAGTATATCTGCACAAAAAAACGCTGCCCGAAAAAGGCAGCGCCTGATTTTCAGAGACAGTTCAAGACGGTTTAGAGACCGCTTCAGGCATAAGGAAAAGAGCCTAGACTGCTTTTCCCATCACCCTGTTAAGCCGCTTCACAAAGTCGGCAGGTTTTTTGATCTCAACCCCTTCGACAAGCATGGCCTGTTCAAGAAGAAGAAAGCTGATATCGTCAAATAGTGCATCATCACTGATGTTTTTCAGTTTCTCTATAATCTCATGCTTTGGATTTATCTCAAGTATCGGCTTAAAATCAGGCATATCTTTCTGCCCCATGGCTTTAAGCATGTGCTGCATCTGCGCGGTAGGATCATTCTCATCAACCACAATACAGCAGGGTGAACCGCTGAGCCGGTTTGAGGCAACAACATCCTTGACGCTCCCGCCGAGTGATTTCTTGATCCTCTCGATTACAGGCTTTGCCTCTTTCGCGTTTTCCTTGTCTGCCTCAGTTTTAAGCTCATCCCCGGCTCCGCTCCTGTTTACCGCCTTGAGCTCTTTCTCCCCGTATTTCCCGAGTGTGGGAATTACAATCTCGTCAATCTCATCATCCATTAAAAGGACTTCAATCTTTTTCTCTTTGTATGCCTCAAGCAGCGGTGAATTGCGCAGAGTTTCCTCATTACCGCCAGTGATATAATAGATAACCTTCTGGTCATCTTTCATTGCCGAGACATAATCGGCGAAGCTGATAAGCCCTTCCCTCTCTGTGCTTTTAAAGCGGATAAGATCCTGGATAATATCGCGGTTGCCAAAATCTGAGTATAACCCTTCTTTAAGCGGCCTGTTGTACTGTTTTATAAACTCAATATATTTTTCAGGATTGCTCTCCGACATTTTTTTAAGCTCAGAAAGTACTTTTTTTACAGATGAATTCCTGATATTTGTCATCACACGGTTCTGCTGAAGAATTTCCCTGCTTACATTCAAAGGGAGGTCTTCTGAGTCTATGATGCCGCGGAGAAACCTTAAGTATGTCGGAAGCAGTTCCTTATCATCATCAGTAATAAAAACCCTTGAGACATAAAGCCTCACTCCCGGCCTGTAGTCTGCCTGATACATGTCAAAGGGGGCTTTTTTGGGGATAAAAAACAGGGTTGTATATTCAATTGTCCCTTCAGCCTGGGTATGGATCGTGTAAAGAGGATCATCATTGTCATGTGAAATTGTCTTGTAAAACTCGTTGTAATCCTCATCAGTAAGGTCTGATTTTGATTTTTTCCACAAGGCAGAGGCTGAATTTATCTTCTCTTTTTTCTTTTTCGATTTACCCTTTTTTTCCTTTCCCTTGTCATCGTATTCTTTTTCTGTATATTCAAGAAATATAGGAAAAGCTATATGGTCAGAGTATTTTTTGATGACACTTTCTATCTGCCAGCGGCTTGCGTATTCGCTTCCGTTCTCATTAAGGTAAAGGATTACATCAGTACCATGCCCCTCTTTTTCAGCTTCAGATACATTAAAATCTCCCTTGCCGTCGCTTTCCCATTTATATGCTTTCTCCTCGCCCGCTTTTTTGGAGATAACCTCTATCTTGTCCGCTACCATAAAAGCTGAGTAAAAGCCTACGCCGAACTGGCCGATAAGGCTTGAATCTTTTTTGGCATCCCCTGTAAGGCTTGATAAGAAGTTTTTTGTACCGGAACGGGCTATTGTGCCAAGGTTTAAGACAAGCTCTTCCTCGTCCATCCCGAGTCCTGTATCTTTTACAACAAGTTTTTTTACTTCCCCGTCATCATAGCTGATTTCGATTCCAGGCTCATAGGTAAGCCCTTTATATTTCTCATCAGTGAGGGTAAGGTATTTGAGTTTATCAAGCGCGTCTGATGAATTTGATATCAGTTCTCTTAAAAATATTTCCTTGTGGGAATAAAGTGAGTGAATTATAAGATGAAGAAGTTGTGAAACTTCTGTCTGAAACTGGTGTGAAGACATATTCTTCTCCTGTAAGATTTTTTTTGATAAGATTATGTAAAATATACAAATTTTTTTTTCAATCGGCAATCAGGGAAAAAAAGTTATCCTATTGCTTTTTTCACTCTGCTAAATTAACTTTTTAGTTAATGACAGGCAAGGAGAATATATGAGCGGTAACAGCGGTATCAACAGCAGCAGCAGTAACAGCGGCAGCAGCAGTAACAGCGGCAGCAGCAGTAACAGCGGCAGCAACAGCAGCAGCAGCAGTAACAGCGGCAGCAGCGGCAAAAACCAGACAATTTCTGAAAAACTTGACATTAGGGGGGATTTACCGCTGTACAAAAGCGCTCTGGTAACTGCAAGGGAAGTTTTAAAAATAAAAGAAGACGAAAAAGCCCTGATTATCACCAATCCTGATGAGGAAAGTTTTACAATTTCATCCGCGCTTTATGTCGCTGTAATCGAATCCGGCGGAAAGCCCTCTCTTGTAATCCAGCAGAGAAAGGATCAGCTTGATTTTGCAGATGATGCTGTAATCGGGGCGATAAAAAGCTCACCTGATATAATAATTTCAATCAGCAGTAACAAACTCGGCAAAGACAGGGAAGCTATCGCATCTCCCTATAAAATCGGGGAAAAAAGCTATGACAGCACTTTCCACTACCTTGTAAGCGGAGTCAAAAAAAGCAGATCTTTCTGGTCTCCGGGAATTACAGCCGACATGTTCAGGAGAACTGTCACGATAGATTACGCAAGGCTTAAAAGAGAATCACTTTATCTTAAATCAATACTTGACCGCGCATCATCTGTTTCCGTAACTGCTGATGCCGGAACTGATTTTCTCATAAATGTTGAAGGAAGGGAAACATTCTGTGATGATGGTGATTTTTCGCTTCCGGGTTCAGGCGGCAACCTTCCGGCAGGAGAGGTTTTTATCTCACCGGTTGTCGGAAAAAGCAGCGGCATAATAGTCTTTGACGGAAGCATCTCGACAAAAGAGGGCGATATAATCATAACCACGCCTATCAGGGTAGAAGTTAAGAACGGCTTTGTCACAGAAATAACAGGGGGAAAAGAGGCTGATATTTTAAGGGAAACAGTCGAATCAGGAATGGCTAACGCGCTTTTGTTTGAAAAAGAGGGGAAACTCCCTGCCGGAAAGGGAGAGATTTACAGAAAAAACGCAGGTAATATCGGAGAGCTTGGGATCGGCCTTAACCCTTTTGCCGAAATAAGGGGCAGCATGCTTGAGGATGAAAAAGCCTACAGGACATGCCATATAGCAATCGGCAGCAACTATGATGATGATGCCCCTGCCCTTATCCACCTTGACGGGCTTGTGAAAGAGCCGACAATTACCGCGTTTTTCCCTGACGGCAGCAGTAAAATTATCATGGAAAGGGGCACCCTTTTCTCTGTCAGAGAAGGCTTTGGAAAATGATAAAAGGTAATAAAATTGCAGCCCTGTTTCTTGCACTTTTGTTTCAGATACTAACAGTTAATTCACTTTACGCAAGGGAATATTATCTTGAGACATGGAACTCATTCCTTGATCTTCCGGAGGGTCTTGAGCCGATTGAAATTACAGAGACAAAAGCGACATTCGGCACCAGTGATGAAAAGATTTTCTTCCAGATAAAGGTCTATCCCACTGAGACATACTCATCCGCAAGAGAAATCTACAATGATGTAAAAATAAAAATCAAGGCTGATGGGGAGGGGGTTGATTATTATTTAAATGATTTTGATTCTGTTTTCGCGAACTATTCGTTTATCCTGGGAGAGATTCCCTATCAGGGATTTTCTGTTTTAATAAACGGGAAAGAGAGGGACTGGGTAATTCTCTCGTTCTGCGAAGCTGAAATCTACGGGAAAAATAATTTTGCGCTTCTTTCTGCGCTTGATTCTTTTTCAATGGATGAAAACTCCCTGTATAAGAGCGGGCCGGTAAGCAGTTTTTATGAAACATCCTATGCGTCACCTGACATGGCAGTTGTTTCCTTCCCTTTTGAAAAGGGAAAAATCGCTCTTCAGGCGGATAAACACGCGATTGAAGCATCCGAAGTTACGGCAGAAAGGGAAGCTATAGTGCTTTCAGGTTTTACAGCTGCCGACACAGATGCCTGGAGCAGGTTTTACAGGATAATATACAGGGACAACTACAAAAAACTGCAGCCCCTTTTTACTGAACTGCAGAGGGTGGGATTAAAAAGAAATACAGACCCGGCAGAAATATCAAAACGTCTTTTATCCTGGCTTCAGGATTTTACCTACTCAAGGACAGGAACAATTGCTGATTTTTCCCCTCCCCTTACCGCGCTGCAGGATTATGCAGGCGACTGCGACTCTCTTGCCCTTCTTTATGTAATTCTTCTTAAATACTATGGAATAGATTCAATTCTGATGGTATCAGCTGAGTATTCCCACTCAATGGCAGCGGTCGATATCACTGGAACAGGAGCGCGCTTTACTTTCAAAAGGAAGAGTTATCTTGTCGCTGAAATGACTGAAAAGGTTGAGATCGGGCAGATAAACGCTGCGACAGCAGATCCGGCAAAATGGATGGGGATCGGGTTTAACTGATTATTGAAGTACCGGTTTTTACTTTATAATCTGGACCCTGCCAACATCGCCGGACTGGAGCCTTACCTTTATCCCGTGAGGGTGGAATGAAGAGTTGGTGAGGATATCCTTTACAATACCGTCAGTTAGTTTTCCAGACCTCTGATCCTGCTTTAACACAATGCTCACATTTGAGCCGATCTTTACATCATTCCTGTTTTTGCCGTCCATATATTTTTCCTTATTATTTTCCTTGTTTTTTAGCTTTATTGTCCATATTTATGATTCAAGTGTCTATAACACTGTTTAGACAAACCCGAAGGGGATGCACTGCGAACATTCTCGTTCTATTATATATTTTACTCAGGTTTTGAGTAAAATTACTCAAAACCTGAGTAATACTATAGATCAGGTAAACAATTTGATATAAATCTCTCTCCCGCTGCACGGGGCAAAAAAAAAGCTGCCTGAACTTTTCAAGGTCCTGACAGCTTTATTTGAAAATTAAGGCAATTTTATTTTATCGGCATCCCGAATGTTCCGCCGAGAGCGAAAGCGCGGTTTTCATCAAGCGCGTCAGTTACAATAGCGTCAATTACAAACTTGAATTTGGAAAGGGATGGAATACTTGCCATATCAATCCTTATCCCTGTGTTGAATGCGCCCCTGTATCCGGCATCTGCCCCGATAGCTTGAAGGCTGTATGAAAAATTTGAAAAATCGTTTATCCAGTGGATAATATTCTTGAAAGTATCGGGGAAAAGGAGAAGGTCAAACCCCATTCCAAAGTCGATGTTTTCATCTGCCGCAATATCTCCAAATGTTTTTCCTACAACCACAGTTGTCTCTGCCGGCATCTTAAAAAAAACACCGGGATAGGTTGTTGAAATATATATCTGAGTCGCAGTTTCATCCTGATCATACTGTTTAAGACTCTGATAGTTCATTCCAATCGCGACAGCTGAAGAGCTTTTAAGCGGCAGCTGGACTTTCGCGTTAAAAAGCATATCAGAATTATCCGAGTCTGCCTGGCTGTCGTAGGCTGCCGCAGCTTCAACTATATTAAACATGCTTAGGGATACTTTTGAGATATGGGTTGTGTCAGGATCATCCATTATCGCATGATATCCAAGATCAACGCCGAAATCTGATGATTTTTCCCATCCGATCCTTGCCGATGGTATAGTTATAAGGCCTGTCGCTCCGTTAAAAGTCATCCCCTTTACACTCTGGGCAACAAGCGGTACAGATGCTGTCATAACTATCAGAAAAATAAATAAAATACTTTTGTTTCTCATAACTTAACTCCTGATTGGTATATAATTTAATCTTAAAATAGATATTTGTCATTAACAATAGCCATAATCAGAATTATTTTTGAGGAATATAATCGCGCTCCTGCTAAATAATCCCTGAGATTCTTTGTTACGAAAGGTTCTCTTCAGAATAAATCTGCAGCTCAATCATCCTCTCAAGAAGCTGCTCCCTTGTAATTTCAGGGAAATTCTCAAGGACCAGTTCCTTGGTAAAAAGTTTTGAGATGTATCTTAATTTCCGTGTTTTAGCTCTTGAGGCATAAATAAAATCAGCATGGCCGTTGTTTATTATTATAATGTATCTGTCTCTGTCAAAGCGGCTTCTCCAGAGTTCTCCCGGCGCTTTCAGGTAGGTATAGCCGGGAAGCCCCTTTCTGCTGCCGTCTGCGGAAGAAGAGGTATCATCCTTTTTCAGCAGTTCTTCAGTCACCGTGATAATGCATTCAGCCACGCATTCAACTTCATTTTGCGTGACAACAGCACTCAGGATGACAATGCAGGGCTCTTTAGGAGCCTTGAAATTTACAAACTCTTTATCAAGACTATCAAGCTCCCCTTCACCTTCCCTGATGCTCCACTTTACCGAATATCCGGAATCAAGCTGCCTTCTGTTTTTATCCCTCGCGATAATTTTAAGCTTTTTCATCTCCCCAACGCCTGTAACAATCGATGCTGGAGAGATAATAGCTGAATAAAGCGAACCCGGTATTTCATAAAAATCTTTCTGCGTTTTTTGCTCTTCTGATTCTTCAGGAGAAGATGCGATATAAACAGGCTCAGTCTGATCGGAAAGCTCTTTACCATTTTCAATATTCCTGTTTTCCGATTCATTTCCCGCAATCTGGATTTTTGTTTTTCTTGGAATGGAGAGCCACCCATAATCATCCTCAGGGAGAAAATTGAGCGCTTCCTGTATAGCTTTTGATATTCGGTGAAGAATATTTTTACTTGTTTTTTCCTCTTCTGCTCTTTTCTGTTCATCCACAATCTCCGCAACAGCCTCCGTGAGAGGCTCAATAGAATGGATAAAGTTTTCAAAAGCATCATCAAGTATTATCCCGTCCCTTGTCCCTGGCGTTAGCTGCAGGAAAGAAACATCTATCATCCCTTCAAGATAGGGAGAGTTCCAGGGATGGGTATTAAAATAGTCAATCTTCTGGATTGAGGGGATTACCCTGGTGCCGTGTTTATAAAGAGATATTTCATTTTCAGCTGATGGTTCATTAAGGTATATTTCAAAATATATCTCACCGAGAGGAGAGCGGATCTCAGGCAGTGAATGAAGAAGCCTTCCCTTGAATTTTCTGGGTTCAACAACAAGTTCCTTCCTGCTTTTCCTGTCTATTACCTTTATCAGCACTCCTGTTTTGATGATTCTGTCCCGCAGTTCACTTGCAAGATAATTCTGTATTTTCTCAACAGAAAGCTGTTTGACTCCCGATAGGAGAGGCTGTATTAAAAGTTCTGTACCGGTTTTTTCTATCAGCGTTCTAACATCATCAACACGGTATCCGGGGTTTCCCTTTACTAGGTTCATTCTGCGGGCAATTCCATCTCTTCCGGTCGATGTCAATGTCAGCTGCTCGCCTACTGTCCAGAAACTTAAAAGCCCAATCCCGAATTCCCCCTGGAGCCCTTTAACACCCTGAAGCTTTAATTTCCTCTTGATTGAATCGCCGATATGGGTCGCGACATACTTAAAATCGCTTATCCCTTCCCCGTCATCAATAATCTTGATATATGATTCATTTCTTTTTTTCCCACGGAGTATTGTTATATTTTTCGCTTTCGCGTCAATGCTGTTTTCAACAAATTCTGCTATTGCCTTGAGCGGATTATTCTGCGAGAGTGCGATAATCGTTATTGCGTTCCAGTTGTTCCCGATTTTAAGCTTGCCGCTTGATGTACCTGGTTTGATTTTTTCTGTGTCTGACATATTTCAACTATAATACAGCTTTGTCTTTTTTAAAAGTCTATGATTAACTAATTCAATCTGTCCTGCTTATTCTCTAATGAAACCTCACACCCTGCTCAAAAAGCGCTTCCTGTACTTTTTTTATATCCACAGTACCAGTAGTACTGCCGGTTTTCAGTGAAACCGCGGCGGCAGCACCGGCCCCCTGTCCGGTAACTGTACAGGCCATCATGTTCCGCATGGCGCAGTGTGAAACTTTATCGCCTGCGGTGCACCTTCCTGCCACAAGAAGGTTATCAACCCCAACCGGGAGCAGGCAGCCGTACGGAACTTCGAAGTAGCGGCCGGTAGTCGGCAGGATAAGAATATTATAGCCGTCAAGGAATTCAGGGAAAATCCCTATTGAATCGGCAAATTTTCCCTGGCCGCGGACATCTTCACCTGTAAGATTGTAACGGCCTATAATCTTGCGGGAATCCCTGCACCCGAGCGTCATACCGAAATTCCGCAGCTTTGCTCTCTCAAATCCGGGAATTACCTTTTTCAGCGCAGCTATTGCATGGAGAGTTTCCGCCCTGCCTTCCATTTCCGCCTTTGTCAAATCAAAAACATCGGTGCAGTCTATCCCTTTCATATGGACAAGGTTGAGGTTTGTGGCTTCCCCGGCGTCAGTAAGGGCTGACCATGTGCCCCCTATATTCCCGGTGCCGGCCGGGATAACTCCAAGCTCACGCGCTTTTTCAAACTCTTTATCAAGGTAAGGGCTTGGAAGAAAGTCTTCCTTGCCTGTTGTTTCCTGGTCCCACACCCTGCTCCAGTCTGCGTAGGTAGCCTTGTTTTTTTCCGTATATTTAAGGAACTTCTTTTTATCAACCCCGCTGCAGCTGAAAACTGTAGTTACACCCATCATCTCTTCCCTTGCAGTCTTGCGGTATGGGGCGCCGGCAAGGTATGCGATATCAGCATCACCTGTGCAGTCAATAACACGCTTTGCGAGGATAGCCCGGCGGCCGGTCTTGCTTTCAGTTATTACGCCGGCAATCCTGTTTTTATCCATTATTGCCTCTACCGCAAGACAGTGAAGAATCGGCCTTACGCCTGCTTCCCTGATAAGATGGTCTGCGACAATCTTGAAAAAATCAGCATCAAGGCATTCGCTTTCGTTGTATGGCCATTTAACTGTGCCGCCCATTTTGGCAGCAAGTTTTTCCATCTCTATTCCTATTCCTTCTGATTCAACAGTCCCTTCATAGCGGTACCAGCCGAGAGTTTCCATTCCCACAGTTGTTATAACACCGCCGAAGCAGCCGTAGCGTTCCATCAGTATAGTGTCTGCCCCTGCCCTTTTAGCGGAAAGCGCTGCAGAAAGTCCTGCCGGCCCCCCTCCCACAACAAGAACATCGCATTCAGCTAAAACCGGTACAGTTCTTCCAGGTTCGATTATATTTGATCTGCCTTTTTTTACAGGCAGAGTTTCTTTCCTGCTGAATACTGTTTCGTTATTGGGATTGCCTCTTTTATTTTCCTGTTTAACACCGGCCCAGCGGTTTATCATCCGGCGGATGCTGTTCTCATATTTTTTTTCTTTCTGTTTTTTATCCATTGCCATAACTCCGTTTGCCATTACTGGCAGATAAAAAATCACAAGCCCGGAGACTAAAGATTTAAATTCCCCCCGCAGCTATTCTTCCTTTTTCAAACATTACGTTATATTCATCATCCGGGATAAAGATCCCTCCGGTAAGCCAGGCAATATGCGTCCCTTTAAGCTTTCCCTTGCCGGTAATCTTTGGCCCGCTTAAGGAGGCGGCTGCGGAAACCTCAATTTTTTCATACTCATATTCTTTAAGCTGATAAAGATTCGCATACATCTGTTTATCGCTGACTGTATAGAAGCCGTCTGTCAAATCCCTGCAGGTTTCAAGGACAAGCTCAGAAGGGGAATCCACAGCAAGCCCGTCAGCGTCTGTTTTCATGATAAAACCATAATCCCTGAAATTGATTTTTTTTCCTTCGAGAAAACCAAGCAGGACAGAAGGGGCATTTACAGGCTCGGCAAAATAGCATTTTACATTTTCTCCAAACACATGTTTGAGCCCAAAGCATATTCCGCCCGGAGCCCCGCCTACTCCGCACGGGAGATATACATACAAGGGATTTTCCCTGTCTACTTTAATACCTGCCTCGTTTAACTGCTTTTCAAGCCGCAAAGCAGCGGTGCTGTAGCCGAGAAAAAGCTGCATTGAGTTCTCATCATCAACAAAATAAGAGTATGGATCTTCAAGAGAGGATATCCTTCCCTGCTCAACCGCATCAGCATAGGAGCCTTTATGCTCCACAACGTTGACTCCAAGTTTCCTCAGCTTGTTTTTTTTCCATTCTTTGGCGTCATTCGACATGTGAACAGAGACTTTGAACCCAAGCTTTGCCGATATTATGCCGATACTCATACCAAGGTTGCCGGTAGACCCAACCACAACATGGTACTTTGAAAAAAATTCTTTCATGGGGTTTTCCGCGAATATGCTGTAGTCTGAATCAGTTGTAATAAGGTTGTTTTCAAGGGCAAGATCCTCGGCATGTTTCAATATCTCGTATATTCCGCCGCGTGCCTTGACAGAACCTGCGGCCTGGAGGAGATTATCGCACTTTATGTAAAAGCTGTTATTTATCTTCAAGACTTTTTCGGAAAAAAACGGTGCAGGTTTCAGGGGTGATTCAATTGTTCCGTCATTTGTTTCAGGAAATACCGCTTTTATGAAAGGTTTAAACCGCTCAAGCCGGTTTGAAGCATCAATAATTTCTTTTAGGCCAGTCCTTTTATCATTAAGAATTCCTCTATTGGCAAGAGAGCATGCTGAAGGGTTCTCCCAATAAAGGCTTTCCCTGGCAAGTACTTTTTCGATAACGGTCTGCGTTGATATGTCCATTTTGAGGCTCCTGTTTTAAGGATTGTTTTTTCAGGAAAGAGATCCTTTATTCAAGTATAGCACTTAATTCATTTTTAGAGGCATTTTTTAATATGGAACAAATCTCATCATCTTTTATACTGCTGCCTAAAACAGCTGACAGGTCAAGTTTTTTTCTTGTTGAAAGTAAAGTCTTCTCTTTTTCCCTGATAAATTTTTCAATTCCACCAGGTTCTCTTTTCAGGAAAGCAACATCATCAAGACATATCATCTCAAGCTCTTTAAGCGCGGCGAGTTTTAAAACACCATCTTTAAATCTTCGGAAAAAATCATCAAGATCTTCAGGCTGCATCGCGAGGGTTGACCTCAGGATAAGATAATCATACGGATCAAGGTTTACTGCTTCATATCCGAACTGGGCCCCGGGGCGGGAGATAAATCCGGAATTATCTTTGCCATGATTATACCTCATGAAGTAAACCATCAGATCATCGCTCCCTTCAATTAATGAGGGGATATTTTTTCGGGGGAATTTAGAGAGAATATACCAGCCGGCATCAGGGTCGTTTAACTCAAAAAACCGGTATCCAATTTCATTGTTGATTGCATCCACATGTTTTAGGGCACGGGATAGCTGACTTTTTATATAAGAACTGTTGTTATCAATCCACTCTTTTGAAGAAAATGAATATGCGGCGACAACCCCGACTTCGTTTGAAACCTCCATTCCATCGCACCCTTCATTGTCAAGCACCTTATCCATCCTCGAAATAATGCTGCTTTTATCACCGGGGATCCAAGCGCCGCTTGCGGCAAAGCCTACCCTTGCTGATGCATAACCAAGTGTTTTTGACGGAGAGACTATTGTTATGGTATAATCAAACATACGGGATAATTTTTCCGCGCCGGATGAGACAGAGGCTATGGAAAATATTTCCACCCCGTCCTTCAAAATGCTTCCGTTATACACCTGATCAGCAATGACAAAAACAGGATTGCCCCTGTTTTTTTTATTATACTCAAGAACTGTTTCAGCAATTTCCCTTATCTGGGCTTCCGGCATGACTTCCCCGGATGGATTCGCGACAACGCTGAAATAAACTGCCTTGATATCGCCCCGGTTCTCAAGTTCCCTGCTGATATGATGAGCATCAAGTTTTTCAACAACTTTAAGGCGGCTGTTGTGCCAGGAGGGCGCTTTAACCAGGCTCTGGTAATGCCCTCTCGGGACAAGTATTGTTCCGCTTGACCTGACCCTGATATCTCTCCCGTTTTCATCAAGAGCGACATCTTTTGTCATAAAGACATTCATGAGAGTGTGATAAAGGTTTTTGAATCCAGTTCCCATTACTACCTGGTCATCTCCGGCAGGAATCCCAAGGTTCTGAAAATAGTTTTTCATAAGCGCTAGGCTTTCGACCTGTCCGGAAGAATAGTCAAGATAACCGGTTGAACTTATCCTCTGTTTTTTCTGATAATCAAGAAAATCCTCAAAAGCCCCATCACGAAGCCAGGACTGCTTCCATAAATCCTGATACGCTTTGTAAAGATCAATAAAATATCCTGTCCGTGGGCTATAGCGTTTTAAAAGCTCAGTCAGAGGAAGCTCCTCTTTTTCAGCCAGCGATGATAAAAACCCCAAAAGTGAAGTATGGTTTTTGGTGTGATGAATGTGGGCATCAAGCGCCATAGGATGGGGAGAGAAGAAAAACTGCCCACCTATATGAGCGTTAACTGCTTTTTGATTGCCGGAGAGCCCTTTGCCTTTTTCAGACATAAGCCTGCCCATCTCATTATAATGTACAAGTGTCCCCGGTTTAATATCTTTCATGCTGCTTATTCTCCTGTCCAGTTTTTCAAAATCAATTATTTTCTGCATAACCGCCGGCTGGATTTTTCTTAAACACCAAGGAGCTTAACCGCGTCTCCCCAGCTTTTAATGCTTTTGGACCTGATAGACCGGCGGCCCCTGTAAATGGGATTGATAAACCCTCTTATCCGTCCGTATTTGTCCCTCAGCTCGCACCTTATCCAGTCTGATTTTGCACTCCATTTTTTCTCAACTGTTGTCATGTTTCCTGGTACAATCTCATGTTCTCCTGTAACACTGCCGTTTTCTACAATCCGCAGGAGGAGGGGTTCAGATTCATCTGGCGCCTCTGCAGAGATAACAAGATTTATATCATCGCCGGTTTTAATTTCTGTTCCAGGAATTATTTCTTTCCCCTCAAGTCCGCAGCGGATCCTGCAATCAGTATCAAGATAAATTGCGGCCCGCTGTCTCTTTACCCCTTCAAGGAGCGAATTCAGGGAGCCTTTAACAGCATATACTTCTGTTAGCGGCTGACCAAGCTGTGATTCTGAAAAAGCGGTATGGCTGTCGCTCCCTCCGATTCCGGTTATCCTGTATCCTTCGTTCCAGAGAAGATCTATCATTCTTATTGCTGTCTCATTTGTATCGCCTATTTTAACGTCATTCGGATCTGTAACAATTTCAATTGAATCGATGAGAGCAAGAGACAGGCCGTTATAAATCCACTGCCAGGGGTTGAAAAAGGGGTGATTGATCGAAATCAGAGCTCCCCTTTTTTTCATCCCGCTTATCATTTTTTCAATATATTCCAGATCAGGTGACGGCCCTTTATAAAGAATATCTTCAGGAAAACTCTTCAGCCCCAGTACATTGAAATGTCCTAATGCAGTTGTTACCTCATAACCGGGAAAAACGTTTATCCCTTTTTTTTCAGGGAAACCGGTTGTTAGAATTCCGTGCTCTGTAATAAAAAAGAAATCAAGCTTTTTTAAAAACCCTTCATCCAGCAATTCCTGCGGTGAGGCGGACCCGTCAGACACAAAAGTGTGTGCATGAAAATCCCCTTTAAGCCATTTGCTTCCAGTTTTAACCGGCTCAGGAGACTCAAAATCCTTTAATACAATTTTCCCTTTTTCAAGCTCATTCCGGTCAAGCCAGCTTACAATATCTCCGGAGGGAGGCCTCATCCAGTCCAAATCCCTGATAAGGCTGTCATCTGTGCCCATGTCAAAAACCTTTACCGCAAAATTAACCTTGCCGAGCCTGCTGGTGGTTCTTGCCCCAAAGGCAAAAGCAATAATCTTCCATTCCCCTTTTTGGATTTTCCCGGGGCAGGTTCCGCTCCCTGATATTTGCTCATTGATGTCCAGAAAAGCAAACCTTTTGCTCCGCGTACCCATCTGCTGTACCCGCACCAGGCCGCCGGGATCTTTCACATTGAAATAGATCGGCTTGCCTTCTCCGTAAAACTCGAAACACAGGGTATCAGTATCCTTCTCCAATTGAAAAGTCAATTCGCATACATAGTTCTCCGGCTCCTCAGTGTTTACAAATCCTTCAGCTTTAAAAATCATATCAGCCATAATTACTCTTCTTATCATTTATCTAAAACCCTAAAGTTGTGCTCAATAGAGGCCTCATCTTATGTTTTACTTCAGGGAAGGATCGAGTTTGTCTCTCACCCAGTCTCCCAAAATGCTCATTGTAAGTGTTGTTAAAAATATTGTTACAGCAGGAATAATTGCCATCCACCATGCGGTGAGAATAAAATCCCTGCCAAAACCTACCATATTCCCAAGACTTGTTTCAGGCGGCTGTATTCCAAGCCCGAGAAAACTCAAAGAAGTTTCCATCATTATAACTTTGGGAAAATTAAGAGTCATGTTTACAACAAGCGTATTTCCAACATTCGGAAGTATATGGCGGAGATATATTCTGACAGGAGAAGCGCCGAAAGATCTCACAGCTACCGCATAACCCTGCTCCTCTGCAGAGAGGGCAAGACCGCGGGCAAATCTTGCATACCTTTCCCACCCGTAAATACCCATCAATCCTATAAAAAGTAAAAGACTGCTTTCAAAAAAGGCAATTACTGTCAGGGCTAGAATCATGAAAGGAAGACTGGCTTGAAAATCAACAAGCATCATCAGAAAATCATCAACAACTCCTCTGAAGTGGGCTGCTATAAATCCTAAAGTTGTTCCGAGTACCGCACTTATCACGGTGCCGAGAATTGCGACAAGAAGACTGATTCTTATTGATTGAAAAAGCCGGCTTAAAATATCTCTACCAAGGTCGTCTGTACCAAATATATTTGTAAAAGAGCCTCCATCAACCCAGACAGGTGGAAGCAATCGTGAAGAAAGAGTTATCTTCTGGTAATCAAACGGGGCAATAAGGGGGGCAAAAAAACCTATCACAATCATGGCAGTAAGCCATACTGTTGCAAATATTATTATATAGGTCTTTCCTTTTACCCCTTTTTTTTCAATAACTATCCGGTTTCCATTGGTTTTCTGGTTGTACATAGTTATTCTCCCTCCCTGTCAATACTGACTCTCGGATCAAGCCATCCATAGATAATATCTATGGAGAGATTGGTTATAACCATGGTACAGCTTATTAACAGAACAATTACCTGAACAACATTATAATCACGGTGTTTTACCGAATAAACCAATAGCCTTCCAATACCGGGCCATCCAAAAATGGATTCTGTTATAACTGCCCCTGCAATAATAAGACCTATCCAGAATCCGCAAATTGTGACGATAGGTATTGCAGCATTGGGAAGAGCGTGACGCCGGATAACCTGCCACCAGGATAACCCTTTAGCAACTGCTGTTTTAACATAAGGCTGATAGAGAACTTCAAGCATTGCGGATCGTGTAAAGCGGGCAAATATTGCAGCTTCTACAATAGTCATGGTAAGGATCGGCATTATATAGTGCTGCCATGTACCGCTGCCAGATGATGGGAGCCAAGCCAGATTTATTGAAAAAATCAGAACAAGTACAACAGCAACAACAAATGTAGGGGTACTAAAACCCGCCACAGCTATAACCATAATTATCTTATCCTTAATAGTATTATTGTATAGTGAAGCAATTAACCCCATAGAAATTCCTATTAAAAAGGTTAAAAAGGTTGCGATAAACATAAGATTCAATGTATTGGGAAGTCTTGATAGAACAGAAGAAAGAGCGCTTGTCCCTTCAAGAATAGAATCACCCATATCCCCTCTTACAGCATTTGAAAAAAATCTCATATACTGGACTCTTACAGGATCATCCAGGCCCCATTTTGCCCTGAATGCTTCAACTGCTTCAGGACTTGCTTCAAGTCCCAGTACCGATACTGTTGGATCACCTGAAAGCCTCAGGATCAAAAATACAAATGTAGTAACCATCCAAACAGTCAGCAGCGCTCTAAGCACTTTTCGTATTATATATGTACTATTCATTGCACAACCCCTTTTTCAACCGCAAAACATGCTGCTTTTCTTCCATCAGAAAGTATTTTCAATTCAGGTACTTTTTTTGAACATTTTGCCATTGCGACAGGACACCGGGGATGAAACCTGCATCCTGAAGGAGGATTAAGAAGGCTCGGGATCTCCCCCTCAACAATTGTATCTTCCCTTTTTACCCTTGGATCAGGAATTGGAATTGCATTAATAAGTGATTTAGTATAAGGATGGAGAGGATTTGGAAAAACAGTTTCACTTAAACCCTGTTCCACAATATTTCCCATATACATTACTGCTGTGGAATCGCAGAGATGCCTGATCATGGAAAGATCGTGACTGATAAAAATAAGTGTAATACCCCTTTCCTCCCTTATCTTCATAAGCAGGTTGACGACCTGAGACTGGATTGACACATCAAGGGCTGAAATAGGTTCATCACAGATAAGTATTTCAGGTTCAAGTATCATGGCTCTTGCAAGAACAACCCTCTGCCTCTGCCCCCCTGAAAGCTGATGAGGATACATTTTACCGAGACTCTCACTCATTCCCACAGATTCAAGAAGTGAAACAGCTTTTTGATACTGTTCTTTAATATTTCTTCCATAGTGAATAATAAGAGGCTCATAAACCTGTTCAACAACCGGAATACGGGGGTTAAGAGCTCCCATAGGGTCCTGAAAAACATACTGAATATTGCGTCTTATTCTTTTTTTCTCTTCACCTTTTAAGCCGGTCAGTTCATTTGATTTAAACTTTATTGTTCCGCTAGTAGGAGAATATATATCCATAATAATTTTAGCAGTTGTAGACTTTCCGCATCCTGACTCTCCTACAATACCAAGAGCTTCCCCTGTATTTACTGTAAAATTTATATCGTTTAAAACATGAACATATTTTTTCTTCTGCCAGGGCATTTTCTGTTTTTTTAGATGGAATTTTTTTGAAAGATTTTTTACTTCAAGTATTTCCGTTACCTGTTCCAAACCACACCTCCCTCTTCAGGATTAAAGCAAAAAAAATGCCTCTCCCCTTCAACTATTTTAGGAGGAGGATTATCTTTACATTTATCTATAACATTGCTGCATCTATCAAAAAATGGGCAACCGGCAGGAAGTTTTTCAGGGGAAGGAACAACCCCTTCAATTGTATATAGTTCTTTAACTTTCATATCAACTCTGGGTTTTGAAAGAAGCAGGCCGAATGTGTATGGATGCCTCGGCTTGACAAGAACCTCATCAACAGGGCCTGCTTCCATAATTCTCCCCCCGTACATAACAACAGTTCTGTCACAGGTTTCAGCAACAACACCCAGGTCATGTGTAACAAAAATTATTGCCATATTTCTTTCTTTACATATTTTTTTAAGAAGCCTTATTATCTGGGCCTGAATTGTAACATCAAGGGCAGTTGTCGGTTCATCTGCGATAAGAAGACGGGGATTGCCTGCAAGCATTATTGCTATCATGGCTCTCTGATTCTGCCCGCCTGAAAGTTGATGAGGGTACTCCCCCATTCTTCTTTCCGGATCAGGTATACCAACCTCTGTCAACAGCTTCACAGCTTCTTTTCTGTAAACACTTCCGGGACTTCCGGCAAGATCTTTTCTTAAAAAAAGCGCTTCGAGAAGTTGACTTCCGATACTCTGGACAGGATTCAGGAAACTCTGGGCATCCTGGAATATCATTGCAATCTCTTTTCCCCGAACAGAAACTATTTCGCTTTCACTGCATTCAAGAAGATTTTTATTATCAAAGAGAATTTCACCTTCTGTCCACCCCCGTTCACCAAGAAGCCTCACGACAGCAAAGCAGGTAACACTTTTCCCGCTCCCTGACTCACCTACTATACCCAGTATTTCACCAGGTCCGACTTCCAGGTTAACGCCCCTGACAACAGGATTCCCCTCATGAGCTCCGTTAAAACCGACAGAGAGATCTTTTATCTGTAAAAGCGGTTTGAAAATATTCATAGATAAACTCCAAAAAAGCAGGGGACCTGCCGTCACAAGCCAAGTCCCCGTATTGTTACTTTAAAACAACCTTCAACCATCAATTGGCCAGTTCTATCTTCCCTGCCCTGAAATCCATAAAATGAGATGTGCTTGTTTCCCATTTAACATTATCACTCTTGCCATAGAAAATGGGAAGAAGATAAAGATATGTTCCAGGGGGATCAATATTTTCTGAGATATCAAGCATTGCAGCAGCTGCTTTTCTTCTTGATGCAGGCTCTGTTCCGCTCAGGATTTCAAACTGTTTATTAAACTCATCATTTTTCCACCAGTTGTGTACCTGAAACCATCCGGCAGGGCCGTAAAGTCTTGCTATCTGTGTAAGCGGATCAGGAAAAATAGCAGTAGCTGACCAGTTTACAATACCTCTGCCTTTAGCTGCTTCATCTTCCTCAATCTGGCTCCAGTTTTCCTTAAGATCAATTTTTACATTTAAACCGACATCTGACCACATCTGCTGCAGGATCTGGGCTGTTGCAACCTCACCTGTATAATAATCCATCATATATCTGTAGTTGATCTCTTCACCTTTATAGCCTGCTTCTTTAAGAAGCTGTTTTGCTTTTTCAGGGTTATAACCAACCGGTTTAAATTCATTGATATACATTTTACCGAAGTTTTTCATCTGAATACCTTTAGGAACCTCGGAGATCCCTTTAAAGAGGGTGTTGTTTATGAGTTCTCTATCTATTGAATAATTAAGCGCAAGTCTTACCTTCGGATTTGCAAGAACAGGAGAAGCAACTGTATCATAAACAATAACTCTTACATTGTTTATCGGACCGCCTAAAACTGAAAATCCCTTCTTGTTTTCAATTGTACTGAACTGATCAGGCATAACTTCTGTAATAATATCATAGTCCTTGGATATAAGGCCCATGATTCTTGGAGCCATTTCAGGAATTACAATATATTTAACAATATCGACAGGTGCTTTCTCACCGTAAAAATCATCAAACTTTCTAATAGTCAAATATTCATCAGGTTTATATTCATCAACATAATATGGGCCAAATCCTACAGGATGGACCATCCACTCTTCCCAGCTTTTTTTTGTTTTGTATGAATCACCGCATATTATAGCAGAAATTTGATATGTGAATCTGAGAAGTAAAAGAGGATCATCTTCTGCTTTTGTAATTCTTACAGTATAATCATCTACCTTAACTACAGATTCCAAAAGTCCTGTAAACTGCTTGAAGAACTCATAGCAGGGATCTTCAGGGTTTTTTACCCTTCCCGCGCCATAAGATACCAATACATCATCAGCATTAAAGGGAAATCCTTTATGTGATACAATGTCTTTCCTTAAAGTAAACTCAATAGTCCTTGCATCAATCTGCTTCCAGCTTTCTGCCAGTCGCGGTATAATTGTACCATCCTCTGTAACTTCAATTAAAGTTTCATGGATATTTCTTATTACCCGCATTCCTACATTATCACTTTTGGCACCTGGATCAAGATACATCGGGTTATCAGGAACACCAACTCTCAGAACTTTCTCTGAAGCCGTCTCTTTTTTACCTCCGGCAAATACAGATGCCGCAGTTAAAAGGATCAATAAAACAAACAATAATTTTTTCATTTATTCCTCCATGTTTATATACTAATTATATTCTTGCCATAAGAATTTAGATAGTTTCAGTTTTTAATCAGTTAACAAAAAAAGGGATAAGAGGTTTGAAAAATGATTTTTTTATAAATAATTTTTAATCAATTAACAAAAAAAGGGATATGATATCTAAAAAAAGATTTTATATAAATAATTTTATTTTACACTTATTATTTATCTATTTACATCTGGATGGAGTGCATTTCCCTTAAAAAACAAATGCTTTAATCTATTCCTAAATAATACTTAATATAACTGCCGGTTAAATGCTGAATATCATTGAATATTTATCAGCAGCAATATTTATCCCGTATCTTCTTAATATATCTAATAGACTCTTTCAATCCTGATTCCTGAGCAGCAATTGTTTCTTTTAAATATTCATCTGCAGGGTAATAATAACTGTCAGCAGTATGTTCTTTAAAATTAAAAACAGTATTTTCAAGCTTAAACGCACCTTCCCCAATATCAAAGACACCACCCGTACCTCTTTCCCTTTTAAATACTGATAAAAACGGATAAGTCTGTTCTATGTTGATTCTTGTAAGAGTAGATTTTTCAAACAGCAACCTGAAGCATTCATCAATATCAATATTTCCCTTTCCCAGCGGTACACCGCATACCATATATTCATCTTCCACTTTGACAACAATATGGTCCTTAAAATGTGAAGTAAAAGCATATGGGGAGAGTTTTTCAACAGCAATCAATGGATCCTCCCAGGCCATCATAGAATTCCCTATATCACAGTGAGAGCCCACCCATGGACTGTTTACCTTATTGAGAATATCGATAATTTCATCGGAAGTTTCCTCTTCATGATTTTCAATTGCAAATTTCATTCTATATTTTTTAAGATGCGGTATAATTTTTTTAAAATTATCAGGCGCTTTTGCAAGTGTTTCAGGATCATATTTACCGAAGCAGCAGTAAGTTCTTAAAAGGTCAGCCCCTATCTGATGGCAGACCTCAACAGCCCTGGAAAGCTTTAAAGGATCTATCCCTCTCATTGCAACTTCTGCATACATATTATATTTCTGAAGTTCTTTTCTCACCTTTTCAAGATGTTCAGGCTCCGCCCCCCCAAGACACCCCCATTCGGGATGGATATATTTTTCATTATCACCAGCCATTCCTCCAATTATATTTATCATCACTCCATCAAGTCCAAGTTCCGCCACTTTTCTGATAAACCCGAAAATATCTATTATTCCATTGTGGAAAAGCAGATGACAGCTTTCAGAATCCAGTCCTATTTTCATTTAATCCTCCTGAAATATTTATTAATTCTATAACAGTAAACATGATTATGATATTTTCAGAATTTAATCAGTTTACAAAATAAAAAGTATTGAACCGGAAAACCGGCTAATATCATTATTATTTTTTAATCAGGTTTACCAATGAGAACTTTTACTCAAGATCAGATCCTTTATTCCTGAAAAAAATTTTCACCTTTTTCTGTATTAAGAGCAGGCTGATTTTGAAGCAGCAAGTTGCCCGATAAATGCCCTGACAGTATCAAACTTTTTCGCGGCAAGGGTAAATGAGCCATAAAAAGTTATCTCTGTCTTCCGGATTTTCTCGTTAAGAAGTTTCAAATCAAGATTCCCCATTCTGGCAACTCCTGCTGTAGGGGAACCTGACGACATCAATCAGATCTGTTTATATCCCCTTTTAATGATGCTTCACGGAACCTGCCGGGACTTATCCCTGTCATATTCTTGAAATTCCTGATAAAGGTTACTTCATTATAATAACCGATTATACCTGCAGTATCTTTAATACTTATATCCTGCTCATTTACAAGAATTTTTTTCGCCTCTTCTATTCTGCAACTGTTTATATACTGAAGCACACCAATACCGCTTATCTCTTTAAATATTTTCGACAGGTGCTGTGAAGTTATCCCCATCTTTTCTGAAAGATCTGTAACAGATATATTCTTATCACTGTAATTATTTTCAATATATTTTTTAGTTTCAGAAACAATACTTGACCTGCTTTTATCAGGAGACAGTTCAGAAAGTTTTTTAAATATATGCTCTGACGCAGTAGTAAACTGTGGAAAATTATTTGATTCCAAAACCAATTTTACAAGAGCTTTCAGATTCACAGGATCTTTTCGCAGAATAATATTAAGCGCTTCAATAAGTATATTTTTAAACCCGGCAAGTCTTAACCTGATTATATTAACATCAAGATAATGCTCTTCTATTGAATCAATACTAGAATTCAAAAGATTTTCTGCTTCTTCATATTTCCCTGCAGTTAACAAGTTATAGACTTTATACTCATCCTCAAGATATGAAAGATAGTGAAATTTCCTCTCTTTTTTCTGTTTTTTTAGTTCACCGAAAAGAAGAACATTCCCCTCGCCAAGTAGAGTCCTGTATTCAAGGACATGGAGGGCTTCAGTATATGAAAGTGATATACCTGCAATTGAATCATAGATATTTCCAGCTGTTACAATAAAATCATGTTTAATATTTTCCCGCAGGAATGCTGATACAGACTCAAGTTTTTTATTTAATGCATTATAGTCTTCAGCATCTTCAATATTTACTATTATTACATTTCGAGCTGAATATACAAGAAGATAGCTGTTAAAATCATTTTCAAGCTGCTCTGACAATTCATCAAGATTTTTCTTAAGAGTGAAAAAATCAAGGCTGTTCTCATCTGAAGGATTAATAATCATGACAGTGTAGTTATCATAAGAAAAATCAACCCCGAAAGAGGTACCAAGATCTGTGACAACCTCATCTTCAATTTTTTCACCCATTATCAATCTTCTGAAAAAAATCCGTCTCAGCCCATCCCTGTTCCTCTGGAGTGTATCTTTTATGCTGACATTTTCACTGATAACCAGCTTAATTTCAGATTCAAGTATTTCAAACTCGTTTAAATAGTTTTCGTAAATCTTTTTAAAACTGCTTTCACTAAATAAATTTATCAGTTCAAGAACAGGAGAGTAATTTTTGCGGGTAAAAATAAAAGAGAGAAAGATCCCGGCAGTAAGACATATAGACAGAGAAAAGAAAACAATCAATTTGAATCTTAACAGTTTACCATAAAGAACTGATTCCGGAAGAATTATAGTGTAATACCACTCCATTATACCGGATTTAACAAAAGAAATGATATGTTTTTCTTTTTCAAACTCAATATATCCGCCTCCTCCTTTTTTCTCAAGAAAAGCATAAGCTTCCTCTTTAAATGATTCAGCAATTTCAATATTTTCTATTGAATAGATAACACTGCCTTCGTTTTCAAGAACATATCCTGCTCCGTTTTCAAGCCATTCAATCTGTTCCATACTGTCAGAAATTAGAGCTGGATTAATAAAAATGACAACATAAAAATCTGAATTCCCCTCACCTATCATAAAAAAAGGGACAATAAAGTAAAGTTCATTCCCTGGAATGTTTTTATCAACATCATCAAATAAAAAAGATTTTTCCTTGTTTCTTGATATCTGTTTCCAGTCAATACCTGACACCTGATGATTAAACGGTATTACTCTTTCAGCTGATAAAAAATCTCTTCTTTCATTAATTACGTAGATCTGGTCAATGTAGGTATTCAAAAATCGCAATTCTTTGATTTTTTGCTCAATATTATTTCTGGCTCCAGTGTCACCTTCGTTGAGTTTAAGATAAAGTCTTATCTCTCTGTCCCAGATAATCTGTTCAGCCATTTTCCCAACTTCTGAAAGTTTCAGATCGACGAGATCCTTCATTTGATTCAGTGCTGTTTTTTTAAGATACTGACTCTCATTTCTTATAATATCAACTGAATAAAGATAGTTAAAAAAACTAAACACAAGGGGAATTATAAATACAATAATATATGAAAAAAACCAGAGGTAAAATGTCTTGCTTTTATTAAGTACTCTCATCAGGGGATAATTATACTCCATAAGGAGACATGGGTGTAAGTAATATTTTCTATTTGCAATTTACATTTTTTTCTTTACTTCAGAAAAAGCTTTAACCAGCTGTTCAATATCTTCATAACTGTGTTCCGCTGTGATTTGTACCCTTATTCTGGCTTTCCCGGCTGGGACAACAGGATATGTAAATGGAATTACATAAAATCCTTTATCGTAAAGCTGCTGCGCAGTAACAGCTGCCGGTTTTTCTTCATAAAACATAACAGGGATTATCGCAGTCTCCCCATCCCTTATGTCAAACCCGCTCTTTTTCATCCCTTTTCTGAAATAGCCGGATTTTTCCCTGATACTTTCCATAAGGGAACTTCCGGTTTTTTCAAGAATTGAAAGTGCTGTTAAAACACCTCCTGCAATTACAGGGGGAAGTGTATTTGAAAAAAGATAAGGGCGGGATTTCTGCCTCAGCATCTGCACAATTTCCTTCCTGCCGCAGATGCACCCGCCGGATGCCCCCCCAAGTGCCTTGCCGAATGTGGTTGTAATTATATCGATCTTACCAATAACATTAAAATGCTCTGCCGTTCCCCTGCCTGTTTTGCCTATATAACCGGTAGCATGCGAGTCATCAACCATTACAAGGGCATTATACTTTTCGGCAAGGGAGCATATCTTATCAAGCGGGGCAAGATCGCCGTCCATGGAAAAAACACCGTCTGTGCAGATTATCCTGAAGCGGGAGCTTTCGGATTCTTTGAGTTTTGCCTCAAGATCTGCCATGTCCATATGATTGTAGCGCAGTCTTTTTGCCTTGCAGAGCCTTATCCCGTCAATAATGGAGGCGTGGTTTAGCTCATCAGAAATTATAGCGTCATTATCATCAAACAGGGGTTCAAAGACCCCTCCATTGGCATCAAAGCAGGCCGCATAAAGAATCGCGTCCTCAGTTCCTGTAAAATCCGCTATTTCACTTTCAAGCTGTTTGTGTATGGACTGGGTTCCGCATATAAACCGCACTGAAGAAAGGCCGAATCCCCACCTGTCAAGCGCATCATGCGCCCCTTTTGCTATATCGGGGCGGCCTGAAAAACCCAGGTAGTTGTTTGAGCAGAAATTAAGCAGTTTTCTGCCGTCAGAGGTCTCGATCTCCCTTCCCTGCCGCGAGATAATCTCTCTTTCATATTTAAGAACTCCTTTCTCCTTTATACCTTTGAGCAGTTCTTTTGCATAATTTTTATACTCTCCATACATCAGATTTCCCCCTTTATGTTTTTTTCATTCAGGACTTTAAGCATATCAGAAGTCATAGATTCAAGATCATAGTCCGGGCTCCATCCCCACTCAACACGGGCCGCGTAATCCTCAAGGCTGTTGGGCCAGGAGTTTGCTATTGCCTGCCTTACAGGATCAATATCATAATCAATCTCAAACTCAGGTATATGGGCCCTGATATAGCCGGCCTGATCCTCGGGGCAGAAACTCATAGCAGTTATATTAAAGGCGTTCCTGTGACGCAGCCGGGCAGGGTCAGCTTCCATTATTTGAACCGCAGCTTTTAAGGCATCCGGCATGTATATCATGTCAAGGTTGGTATCGCCGCGAAGAAAACAGGTATAGTGTTTATTTTTTACAGCCTCATAATAAATATGCACAGCGTAATCTGTTGTTCCTCCGCCGGGAGGGGTCGCGTTTGAAATAATGCCGGGAAACCTCACCCCGCGGGTATCAACTCCGTATTTGTGGTGGTAATAATCGCACAGCAGCTCTCCTGCTACCTTGGTAACCCCGTACATGGAGGTGGGCCGCTGTATTGTATCCTGAGGTGTATAATCTTTGGGAGAAGAGGGGCCGAAAGCGCCTATCGAACTTGGGGTAAAAAGGGAGCACCCCTCCTCCCTGGCTATTTCGAGAACTGTAAAGAGAGAGTTTACATTGATATCCCAGGCAGTTTGCGGATTTTTTTCAGATGTAGCTGAAAGCAGGGCAGCAAGATGATAAATCCTCTTTACATTGAATTTTTTTATTATCTGATGAAGCGCTTTTCCATCCCTGCTGTCTGTCTTTACAAACGGGCCACCTTCAATAAGATCACGGTTGACATCATCACGGAGATCAGTCAAAACAACATTATCATTCCCATAGGACTCCCTGAGCTTC
>JAVEZE010000010.1:0-31565 GCA_034003145.1 Spirochaetia bacterium | reverse complement strand
GCGCGTCATTATAGTCAATCATTTCCGGCATAACAGCTTTGGCCGCAGTTCCGCCTGTGAGCGTACCGGCAGGCGGAGCTTTAGGGAGCACCACAGGCTTTCCGTTATTCACATGAATACTGTTTCCGCTTTTTTCAGGAACAGGATCCAGTTCCTCAAGATCAGCCACTTCATCTCCTACTATGAGCCACTTGCTGAAAAGCGGAACAAGGTCTCCCTTTTTAAAAGGCTTGGAAAGAAAATCATCCATCCCTGCCTCAAGACACTTTTCCCTTTCGCCGGCAATGGCATTTGCGGTAACTGCTATTATGGGAGTGGTTACGCCCATCTCTTTTATTCTTCTCGAGGCATCAAATCCGTTCATCACCGGCATCTGTATGTCCATCAGAATCAGGTCAAACTTCTCTTTCCTGGCAAGCTCAACCGCTTCCAGTCCGTTATCTGCCACAGATACATCAATATTGAAATTATTAAGGATAGTCTTAAAAAGCTTCTGGTTTATGTAATAGTCCTCTGCAAGTAAAAATTTCTTTTTGCTGTTAAGGAGCAGTTCCTGAATTACGCTGAGTTCCTGCCCAGCTGTGCTGTCCTCCTCTTCTGCATCCATTGCTATTCCAAGCGCCTTGAATACAGCGCTGTAAAGCTGCCTCTTTTTTACCGGTTTGTTGATATACCCGTCAAACCAGTTGAGGAGCTTCATCTTTGCCTCATCCCCTCCCATTCCTATAGGTGTCATAAGGATTTTTTTGATCTCTGAATATCTGCTTTCCGATTTTATCTCGCTGGCAAGCTGCCAGCCGTCCATTCCCGGCATTCTCTGGTCAATAAGCATCAGGTCTATATCAGCTGCTCCGCGGCTGTAGCTCGCAAGAAAAGAGATAGCCTCTTTTCCGTTATCAGCCTCATAAACCCTGATTCCAATCTCATCAAGATATTTTTTTACCTGCTTTCTGCTTGTTTCATTATCATCAACAAGCAGTATATCAATTTTCACAGGCAGTTTTATTGCCAGGGAATGGCGAACCTCTTGCAATGCGGAAATCCGGGTACGGATGGTAAACCAGAATAGGGAACCTGCCCCTTCAGTACTTTCAAGCCCGATTTCACCGCCGAAAAGTTCAGCCAGTTTTTTGCTTATCGAAAGGCCCAGCCCTGTCCCGCCGTATTTCCGGGTTATTGAGGAATCCACCTGGGTAAAGACGTTAAAAAGAAGGTTTTTCCTGCTTTCAGGAATACCTATACCAGTATCGCTGACAGAAAACCGGATTTTCATTTCTTCACCAGATGCAGATGCCATTGATTCCATGCAGGCGCTTACAACAATCTCACCCTTTTTGGTGAATTTAATCGCATTGTTAAGAAGGTTCATCACAACCTGCCGGAGCCTTACCGGGTCACCCTCAATTATTTCAGGAACATCAGGCGAAATAGAGAGCACAACCTCAAGACCTTTTTTATGGGCTTCCATTGCTATCAGGGTAACTGCGTCTTCAAGCGTTTCATACAGATTGTAAGCGATATTCTCAAGCTCAAGCTTTCCTGCCTCTATCTTGGAAAAATCAAGTATATCGTTTACCAGGCTTAAAAGAACACCTGCGGAAAAAAGGATCTGGTCGCTGTATTCCTTTTGCTCTACATCAAGCGGGGTATCAAGGATAAGTTCCGACATACCCATAATTGTGTGGAGAGGAGTTCTTATCTCATGGCTTACATTTGCCAGAAAGTCTGATTTTGTTTTCGCTGCCTGTTCTGCAAGCCCTTTTGCTTCCTCAAGCTGTTTTTCTGCTGTTTTCAACTCTGATATATCGTCAATCAAACCAATAAAGAGTTTTTCACCTTGCTCATCTGCTGCCGAATGGATTCTTACAGTATAAAATTTTCCAGGTTTTTCTTTTTCGCTGTATTCATATCTGATACTGCCTGTACCAGTATTTCCAATTTCATTAAGCCGGCTTATAAACTCTTTCATAAAATCGCGGCTTAATAGATATGCAAGATTTTTTCCTGCCGGCTCTTCACCATACCTGCCTGCCAGTAATTTAAAAGATTTATTGGCTTTCAGTATCTCAAAATCTTTATTAAATATAAAAATCGCGTAAGGGGAATTTTCAACATAATCGGCAAGCAGATTCTCGTATGAAATCATCTGTATCCTCCCTCTGCCATCAAAATCCCGGATTCAATATTTCCGCTGTTTTTCTTTTTATGGCATCAGGTTTCAACGGTTTAGTCATATAGCTTCTAACGCCGTATTTGACAGCCTTGAGAACTGTTTCCTTCTGGGACAAGGCAGAAAGGATAATTATCGGTGTCTTGATTTTCTCCCTGTTCATATATTCCATAACCCCGAATCCGTCAAGCTCCGGCATCATTACATCAAGAAATACAAGATCATACTCTACTCCTGGAAGTGCCTCGACAAATTTTTTCCCGTTTTCATAAAGATCAAGCTGCCAGTCAAGCGATTTAAAAACAGTTTTAACAAGCTGCCGTATCACAAAATCATCATCAACAATTGCGATTTTCACTTTGCTGCCGATCGTTTCAAGCTGCCTGAGAAGATTTTCTGCCTCAAAGCGCATTTCAATTTTTCCTTCCTGCATATTCCCGGTAAGCTTTGCGCCCAGCAGATTATCTTCAACTACCTTGTCCTGGGCATATGTATCACCTTTCTGTCCTATCAGTTCATCAAGCGCGTCACTTAAGTTGCTTGTTGTCCTTATCCCCCTGAATTCAGGAACTGATTTAACATAATCCTTTATTTCACCGGCATTGGTCAGGATCATTATCTGATCAGTCTTTTCATTTGTGCTTTTTACAACAATATCAAGAAGGTTTCGTAATTTGAAAATATTTTTATCCTCAATTTCAATACCTGACATCATCAGCAGTATTTTTGGATGCACAATATTATAAATTTTTATAAGCTCATTCAGGCGGAATTGCAGAATATCAATTTTTTCTGTATTAAGCCCTCGCGCAATTTCAATAAAGATAATCTCATCGTTATAGTTTGCCTCAATTATGCAGGGGGAATCATCAACCTCCACCTC
Organism: Spirochaetia bacterium; assembly: GCA_034003145.1. GTDB lineage: Bacteria > Spirochaetota > Spirochaetia > CADAEX01 > CADAEX01 > JACKPD01. Next base: position 28,512 of record JAVEZE010000010.1, on the reverse strand, counting down.
TAACTTGAATATCTCTGAAACACCTTTGAAGAGAGAGTCAATCTTGACCGGTTTTGACAGTATTTTTTTAACACCGTATTTCGCAAGCTCGACAATTCTGCTTTTATCAATTCTGCTTGTAAGAAGAATTACAGGTATTGATGCTGTATTCGGATTTTGCTCTTTTTCAACAAGTATTTCCTGGGAGCTTTTTCTTGTAAGCATGTAATCCATTACTATGAGGTCGGGAATTATTTTCCTCAGCTTAAGCGAGCCGTCAAGCCCGTTTATTCCGCTGAAAACTTCAAAATTAAGTTCTGCAAATTTTTTCTCAAGATACTGCCGGAATTCCTCATTTTCATCAATTATCAATACTTTTTTCATTGTCCTCTCCAGATTCAATTGTTTTTAACTGCTGATTCCATTGTAAAGATATCAGTAAGCACTTCCCGTGTTACAGCATACAGGGGAGGGATCCCCTCAAACGCGTTCATACCTGTAGAAAGCTGGCTTTTCGGTTTTGCAGGAAGATCCGAGACATAATAATAAAAATTCATCGGGATATTATCCGCAATAAGTCCATGCTGATGCGCTTCAACAATCTGTCTTAGATAATATACCCCTTCCATTTCAAGCCCTATACAGTCCCAGATATGCCTGTAAAAAGAAAGCATCATACTGTTCTGAAACATTGTGCCGTCCACCGTAAGCATTGGCCCTCTGTATATTTTAGTTTCAGCAAGCCGGTTTTGCAAACGATTAATTGTTTTAAATGCCCTGTTTTCAACAGGAAGAAAAAGATCTTCAGACTGCCCGATAAATGCTTCAGGAAGAAGGATGTCTCCCCTGTTTCCAAGCAGCGCTCCCGCCTTTCCCAGGATATTGATGCTGCCCAGGTTTTTCCCGAACTGCAGCAGAAGATTTCTCATAATTTCAGAAGCCTGTTCCCCGAACGCGTAATCAATATTAAGGATCAGCGATTGTGATTTTTCAGGTATTCCAGGAAGTCCCGGATCAATATTCCTGTTTTCAAGCTTGCGCAGGCTGAAAATCTGCACCCTGATTCCTGTTGAGACAGTCCGGTCAAGTTTTATAATACCGTCAGATATTTTGGTGCTGCCGGGATTTTTCTCATCTTCCTCATCCAGAAAATCCCTTGAAAGGGCATACAGCATATCATGCCTGTTGTGCCATTTCTTTTTTGTGACAGGGTGCCTGTTCTTCTCTCCCCAGGCGATTATCTCTTCCATCCTCTCAAGAAGTGATGAGTTAAGGCAGTTTATAACTGAATGGGTATTGCTGCTTATGATATGCACCTTTACATCCTGGGGAAGTTCGTTGGCTTTGTAACCTGTCAGATCTCTTACTGCGTCGCCGATCTGGGAAAGCCACATTTCTGATCTTCTTGTACTGTAAAGCTCAAGCTGCCTTTTTATTATAAGATGAAATATGCCGCTGTGAAGCGCTGTCTGATAAAGATATTTCAGGGTATCTTCCGGCCATACAGTTTTAAGCCCGGTAATTTCGCTCACTGTGAAAGGAAGCGTTTTAAGAAACTCTGAATCACTTTTTTCCTTTCCTTTTGCAGAAAGCTGTTTTTTTGATAAATGATTTTTGATAGCAAGCAGGATTCTGTGCTCAGAAAGCCTTGTCTTGATTTTTTCAGCTTCAACTGTTAAAACGCAAAGGCATGTGATAAGATCAAGAAGATCGGTTACCCCGGGGCGGTAGAGCATCATAGTCTGTCCCGGCATCATTTTCCAGCACCTTCTCCTCCTTGCTACCGCAGGTGAAGGGTCAAACAGCTTCCATGGTTCAGGTATGTGCTCATAAAGCTCATCAATAAGTACATATATAAAATTTTCAGTTACATTTCCGGGGAGCCGCTTTATGGCATAGTCAAGCGCGAGTGTGTCAATTGTCTCGCTGTTATTTATATCAACATGCAGAGCAGGTTCCATCTCGCGGTAGTAAGGGATAATGTCTTTTATTTCTATATTGCCTTTATTGATACCCTGGAGAACTTCAGACTTGAACCGCTCAAATGCGGCAAATATTCCCTGCTTGTTTTTAAGGATAGTACTCATTGCTTTTGAAAAAGCTTTGGAGGAATGGATAAGTTTTCTGAAATTTCTTCCTGAAATAGTGTAGCACTGCACATCGGAAAGTGCCCTCACAGTATATATTCTTTTCTGGTTAAAAATCGCCGAGCGCTCACCGAAATAGTGGCCTGAAGTAATTACATTTATTCTTACAGTCCCGGCAGCCCTGTAATCAATAGTTTCGACAGCCCCTTTTTTTATCAGAAACATGCTGTCGTCAGAATCGCCCTTGCTGTATATTATCTCTCCCTTGCGGAAAGTATATTTCCTTAAGTTTTTGATCAGTTTCTTTTTTTCAGCAGTTGAGAGAAACCTGAACGGGATAACCCCTTCCAGCAGCTCAATAGCAGCATCGCTTTCCTGTCTGAGATCGTAAGTCCAGTCATTTTTCCCGGAAGGCATACCTGTATTCATATTTAAAGTTCGGCTTGTCTTCCTGTTTGCCGGCTGGCTGCTGTTCACATCTTTACTGCCAAGTGTATCCTTCGGTGTGGTTCCCATTATCAAATTCCTCCTGTTTGGCGCCGGAATTCTGGTGCCGGAATATGGGAGTTTTAGAATTTATATCCGAATTTCCTGAGCATTTCCTTCCGTGCTTTTTTATCATCTGCAGTTTCAGCTTCTGCCGGAGATGAGCCGTCGATAACCCCCAATATCCCTTTCCCCTGTCCTGTTTCCGCGGTAATTACCTGCAGGGGGTTAGCGGTAGCCGCGTATATCGAAGCTACCTCCTGGCAGTTCTTGATCTGGTTCAGTATATTTATCGGGAAAGCCTTTTTTATCAGCAGCACAAATGAATGCCCGGCTCCTATCGCAAGAGCGTTATCAGAGGATGCTTTAATCAGCTCTTCTGAGTTGCCTTCTGTTCTTACAAGAACAGGGCCTGACGCTTCGCAGAAAGCAAGGCCGTATTCAACACCTGGAACACTTGAGATTACTATCTCGGCAATATCTTCCACTGTCTTGATAAAATGAGACTGCCCTAAAATGAGATTCGCGCCTTCGGGTATTTTAACCTGTACCACGTTTAATCCAATATTCATAACAGATCTCCTCCTGCTTTATAATTTCCCGCAATGCTTCATTATAAGGTCAAGGTTAAGTTCGCACCCTGCGCACGGCATCTGTATGCTCCAGTTTTCAAGCACCTGGGGAGATATTTCCCCCATTATCCCTATTTCCTTCCCGCTGCTTCCGCCGAGAACAACCTTCGCGCATCTTCCGCTTATAAACCTCGGATCTTCTGCTTCTTTAAGGATATAATCGGCAGAGATATAAAACATTACAGCAGAAAGCTGGGAACTTACGAGATTAAAACCGGCATCCCTGTCTGCGGAGAGAAATCCAAGCGAATTGATGGTCGCGACACCGTAATTATCATCATTATCCCTGATTCCGGTCTTGCCTGTCTCAAAAATTCTATGGGGATAAACCGCGTTTCCCGATACTGCCTCGGAGTTAAGAAGTGAGGGGAGAATTGACGCACGTAAATATTCATAGCTTTCGCTCATCGGATTTGCAATCCTTATAACCTCACTTCCCTTGATATTCATCTTCTCGATATAGTCTTTCCCTGATCCAAGATAATTATAAACCATTTCCTGGAAACCAAGCCCTACCATAATGTTTTTGATCCGCCTGCTGTATAAGGTTTCAGGAGTGAGTTTACCCATTGTAAAATCATCAGGCATGACAGGCTCAAAATTCGGGAGCCCCTTTCCAATCATTATATCCTCTATTATATCAACAGGATGGAGAAAATCATTCCTGTAAACAGCCGGGTACAATGTAAGCCTTGAACCGCTTACTTCTATCCTGCATCCAAGTTTCCGCCCATACTGCGCAGCCTCATCCGGAGTAAAATCTTCACCGAGAAGCTTGTTTACATAGGAAATATCTGCTGTTACCGGCTGCTGGAAATAAAAAGGGGCTGTCACCTCGCGCCCAAGCGGTGTGTCATAGGGGTATATAGTCTTTACAGGAAGTATCTCATATCCTGCGTCTGAAAGGTCGCATGCCACAATCGCTGTGGCGATCAGCAGCGAATATATATCAGTCCCTGTCATTTCAACAAAAAGCTCCCTGTCCCCTTCAATAACAGCGCCGATATCATTGCTGTTTATTACAGGAGGAAGGCTTAATGTTTTCCCCTCCGCGTCAGTAATATAGGGATATTTATGAAAACCGGAAATTATATTTCCAAACTCCAGCCCCTTGGGGTGCTCTTTAACTATTTCCCTCAATGTGAGTTTTTTTTCAAACCCCAGAGGAGTAAATGCTTCCTTGTCAGGATCTGCCGCTATATACCTGACAGGGAATTCAAACAGATCGCTTCTGTAAACCCCCATCGCGATAGCTTTTCTCTTCTGTCCGTAGTTCCAGCACAGTTTTTCCTGTGTCTGTATTATATCTTTGAGTGAAGCCTCATCAATGCCCCCTCCCCTTACCGCGAATCCGGCGATATAGGGTCTTATATCCTTTAAAGCATGGTCTACTGTTATTGATCTTTCGCCAGAATCCAGAACTTTTTCCGCTGTCGAGAAAAAGCTGTATTCATTTTTCCCCCCTCCGGTATAGACACGGAGCTGCCGCGCGATTCCTGCGGTTGACCACAGATCAGGACGGTTTGTATCGTTAAGCTCAATTTTAAGGATATCATCTTCCCTGCCGTCAAATTCCGCTTTTGCGGCTGTAAGCAGTTTTACAAAATCATCCCCTTCGACCCTTTTCCCGATATATTTGTAAAGCGCGTCTTCGTATACTTCAATTTTAGGCATTTTCAGCTACTCCTTCTTCTCAGCCTTAGATGTTCAATATCACTGGTAAAAAGCTCTCTTAAATCGTTAAGCCCCAAAGACATGAGAGCCATCCTGTCTATTCCGAGCCCCCAGGCCAGCACAGGCACATGTATCCCAAGCGGCTCAGTTACTTCAGGGCGGAAAATACCTGCCCCGCCAAGCTCGAACCAGCCGAGAACAGGATGCTTGATATGCACTTCGACAGACGGTTCTGTAAACGGGAAATAGCCTGGAACATACATAACCTCAGTTGCTCCGGCAACCTCTTCAGCAAACATTTTAAGAAGTCCGAGAAGTGTCTTAAGCGTAACATCTTCGCCAAGGACTATCCCTTCTGTCTGGTAAAAGTCTGAAAGATGGGTCGCGTCAACCTTGTCATATCTGAAACACCGTAAAATCCCGAAATATTTACCCGGTATTTTTGCTTTTGTAAGGGTTTTTGCTGAAATAACTGTCCCCTGGCTTCGTAGAATAAGCCTTTTTGTAAATTCCTTGTCAAAATCATATCCCCAGCCGCGGCTTCCGGTTTTCCATCCATCCTTGTGGGCTGATGCAACCTGGTCAAGGTAGGGCTGCTCAATCGCTTTCGCACTGGTGGGCTCAGCAAGGTGATAGACATCATGGATATCTCTTGCTGAATGGAACTGGGGCATAAAAAGAGCGTCGCAGTTCCAGAATTCCGACTCAACAAGAGGTCCGTCAAACTCTTCAAACCCAAGTGATACAAGTTTATCCTTGACTCCGTCGAGAAACTGCGCATAGGGGCTGTGTCTTCCAAGCAATACCCTTGAGGGGGGGGTGTTGACATTGTAGCCCCTGAAAGTTTTATTTTTCCAGCTTCCGTCAGCAAGCATTTCAGGGGTAAGGCTTCCGATCTCCTCACCTGTAACACCCTGGTCTATAAGCAGCTTTTTAACTTCTTTACCTGAAGCTGTTATCCTGTAAACAATATCTTCCCTCCCGGAGACCCGGAAAGGGGAACTGCCGGCTCCCCTTTTTTTGCTTATGCCGGATATTGTTTTGATTTCATCTGGAGAAAGGGCAGATTCTTCAAGTTCTCCTTCCTTTATTCCCTTGTCAAGAACTGCCCTTGCCCATTTCATTGACTGCGATATTCCGCTGCCTTTAATGCAGGCTCTTTTTTCTTCATCAAGTGCCATTACACCATCTTTCGACATCTGGCCGAATGCGGTTCCTGTATCCTTGTTTTCAAGCGAGAGAGCCTCATTTATCTCAGGCAGCCTCATTGGCCCTTTTTCTGATATAAGGGCGAATATCCGCTCTGCCGGAGTCCCGTTTTTCTGCAAATCCCGCCCTGTATCTGTTATCTCGTAAACAACCCTCTGCTTTCTTTCTTTTTCTTCAATCAATCCTTTGGCGGCAAGCCAGCTGAAAGCCTGATTGCACTGCCCCAGCTTGAACGAAAGCTTTTCCATTATTGCATCAGAAGTAATATCTTCTTCTCCCGTATTAAGGAGTACCCGTATTTCAAGGGGATGGAGGGTTTTGATATCATAATTCATTGTAAAAACTCCTTATTTAAAATCACCGATACATCTGGCAGCAACTGCCCTTAAAAAAAGACCGACATCGCTGACTATCCCGATTGCCTGCCCTGATCCCCTGTCTGCAAGTTTTGTGACAACAGCAGGATTTATATCTATGCATATGGTTTTTACCCAGGAGGGCATCATGTTTCCTGTTCCTATTGAATGGAGCATGCTTGAGAGCATCAGGACCATCGAAGCATCCTTGATAATTTCCGCGTATTCACCCTGCGCCTCTATCATGTCTGTGACAGTTTCAGGAAGAGGGCCGTCATCCCTGATCGAGCCTGCAAGGCAGTATGGAATGCCGCTTTTTATTACTTCGTACATAATCCCGCTTTCAAGAACTTGCTGTTCAACCGCGTTTTTTATGGAACCGCAGTGGTTTATCCGGTTTATCGCCCTCATATGGTTTTTGTGCCCTTCGTAGGCAGGCTTTCCCGATTTCTGGCATACGCCGAGCGATGTGCCGAAAAAAACAGATTCCATGTCATGCACCGCAATAGCGTTCCCCGCAAGCAGCCCTCCGATAAAGCCTTCCCTTATAAGAGCGGCAAGTGCTTTGCCTCCCCCTGAATGGACAACAACCGGCCCTGCAACTACAACAACCTTTTCCCTGTTTTCCTTCATTTTTATAAGCTCTGCCGCGATCTTTTCAACTGTAAAATCGGCAGACCGTTCAGAAGATACATCGCCTGACATAAATCCGAAATCATCAGACTCCCTCTCCCTGGCCGGGGGGAAAACCCTTACAGATTCTGTTGAGCAGAGTACCTTGTCCCCTTTTTTCACATCCCGCAGCTTTATGCATTCAGGGCCCTCTTTTCCAGCTATTATTACCGCATCCATCCGCTGGTATTTTACCGAATTCCATTTGCCTGAATAGAAAACCTCTGTCCTGTGGTTTGTTGTTGAGTAAAAATCCTCAGGCACACATTTATCACCTGTGGATATATTAAAAACCGCTTCCGGGGCCTGTTTTTCATAACAGCCGATATGCACAAGCTGTGATGATATTTTTTGAATCTGTTCTTCAGTTTCACAGATAAGATCTATTTCAAGATGAGATTCTCTTGCATTGGTTTTACCAACCGTGAATTCAACTATTTCGTAATCCGCCCCTTCAGCTACTATAAGATTGAGGATTTGGGCAAGTATCCCTGAATCAATTAAATGTCCTTTTGAAATAAATTTTCTCTTTTTCATTATTGTACTCTCCCGATGCAAATTAAATTATATTACTATGTTTTTCAGGTTTTACCGGCCGCCTTGTTACTGATTACCCAGCATTTGCGTGCAAAGCCGCGGCGGGAAAAATCAGGCGAAACAGTTTTCTCTGTAATATCATCTACACTGAAATTTTCAACAATACTATCATCGAGTTTAAATTTTTTAAAGTTGCTGGAGAAAATTATTATCCCGTTTTGCAGAAGTTTTTCTGACGCTTTTTTGATAAGCTCTGTATGATTATCCTGAATTACAAATATGTCTCTTCTGCTTTTGGAGTTGGAAAATGTGGGGGGATCGATAAAAATAATATCATATTTACCCCTGTCGCTTTCAAGAAACTCCATGAAATCGCTTTTTATTATTTTATTAGCGGAAAGGGAAAGATTATTGGCTTTGAAATTCCTTTCTGTCCATTCACAGTAAGCTGCATTTGCGTCTACGCTGACAGTAAGGGATGCGCCCCCCTTTGCCGCATATACTGACGCAGTTCCGGTATATGAAAAGAGATTGAGGAATTTTCTTTCAGAAGAAATTTCCCTTATCATCCCTCTTATGATCCTGTGGTCAAGGAATATGCCTGTGTCAAGATAATCATGGAAATTGACACAGAAGGAAAGGCCCCCTTCATTTATTGTGTCAAACTTTCCGCTGCTGCTGATCCTTTTATACTTTTCCCCTTCCTTCTGTCTCTTCCTTTGCCTGAGGCTTATCTCTTTACGCGGAATACCGGTTACCTTCTCCGCTGTATAAACTATATCCTGAAACCTTTTTTCAGATTTTGACTCAGGAATTTCAGGGGGCGGAGCATACTCCTGTATATGGAGGTGATTATCCCCATAAATATCTATAGCAGCCGAATATTCAGGCATATCAGCGTCATATATTCTATAACAACTTATCCCCTCTTTTTCTTTCCATTTTCTAAGTGACTTGATATTTTTTTTAAGCCGGTTTGCAAGCATCTCTGAGTAATAAACCGACTTTTCTTTTGTGCCGGACGCTGATGCAATCCTGGACTCAGTTCCATCTTCCTGGTGTTTATCTGATGAGCCAGATGAATCTGTTGAATCGGGAACTGAGGAGGGGAAGTCATTTTCAGGAATGACAGTATTATCTGTCTGCTCCCTGTATCGTGAGCTTACAGCAAAAATCCCGGAAACACATTTGATCGGACCGTTGTACACAGTATTTACCTGAAGCGGTTTCATCCCAAGCTCTCTTGAAAGTTCCTGGCTTCCTGAAAGAGCAAGAACTTTCCAGCCATCAAAAAGTGTCCTGAATTTTTCTCCAGCAAGATTGTAAAGACCGGATAATTCTTCATCCTCCCCGAGCCTCATCCCGTAAGGAAGGTTAACCGCGATAAGGCCGGGTTTGGCAGTACTGATGGAAGGTTTTTGAAGTTCTTTTATATCTTTCCTTTTAACATCAATCAGGCCGGAAAAACCTGCCGCTTTTATGTTAAGAAGCGCGGTTTTTACCGCATCGCTGTCTATATCAAAGCCCTGTATCTGTCCCGGTTTTATATTGCCGGGTTTTCTTTTTTCAGCTGCCTCAGCAAGAAGCTTTTCCCACTCATCTTTTTTAAACTGTTTGAGGTGTTTGAAACTGTATTCTTTTCTTAAAAACCCGGGAGCAGTATCTGTCGCGATCATCGCAGCCTCAATCAGAAATGTTCCGCTCCCGCACATGGGATCGATAAATCCGGCAGATTCAGACGACATTTTATCCCAGCCTGCCCTTTCAAGAAGAGCTGCAGCAAGATTTTCCTTAAGCGGAGCCTGGCCCCCTTTCTGTCTGTAACCACGCTGATGCAGGCTGCCGCCTGATATGTCAAGGCTTATGGTGCATCTGTCCCTGGCTGTAAAAAGATTTATCCTTATATCAGGATTTTCCCTGTCCACATCAGGCCTTTTATCGTAAACCGCCCTGAAATGATCTGATATCCCGTCCTTTACAAGAAGAGAAAGATAGGATGCGTTATTGAACTTCCGGGAAAGCGATGTTGTATCAACCGCGATTGTTTTTTCAGGTGAGAAAAAATCAGGCCACTTAATAACTTTGGCTCTGCTATATATTTCATTCTCATCAGGCGCATAAAAATCTTCCAGAGCAAGAAGCACCTTCCCCGCTGTCCTTGACCACAGGCAAACCTTTTGCCCGTCTCTAAAAGTCCCCTGGAATTCAGCCCCTCCCTGTTTCTGGAGCGGTTTTACTGAAACTATTTTCTCAAGCTCTCTCCCCAGCTGATATTCAAATCCGGAGGGACATGTAACAAAATATCTGTATGATTTAGCCATATTTTCCTGTTTTAAATAGATATAATATCAAAAAGGTAAATCTGAAATATACTCTACCGCAGATAATCCCATTAATTTAATAATATTGATTTTTTAATATGCTATTGCAGTGAAGGCAAAGAGTCAATAACCGGTATCTGACGCTGTCAAGAGAGGATGGAAGCGAGAAAAGAAACCCGCATGCCGGAAAACTTAATCTGCGGAAAGGGTTTCTTCATAGTTTTTGAGAACAAGGACTTCTGACAACCCTTCCCGCCTTTCTGGGTATTCAATCCCTGCGGCAAGGTTTGCGATTATCTTCTCAGGCACCATATCGCCGGGTTCCCGCTCCCTGTTTCTCTTAAGGCAGGTAGCTGTATCTGTATCCATGAATATGGCAGATATGTTTTTTTTCATTCTTTTGGCGACAGTGATATAAGGCTCCCTTGAAGAGGAGGAAAGACTCATGTTGTCAAGAATAATTGATTCGCCCATCTGGAGAAGATGCTCAATCAGTTTTCTTTCAATATGTTTTACAAGTGTTTCATCAACAAGATCAAATTTATCCTCAGACCATTTTGCGCCGAAATTCATCATCTCATAAAGATGCATCCGGATCTCTTTGCGGCTTACCCTTTTGCTTCCTGATTTCATGAAATATTTTCTTGAAAAATGGGATTTCCCTGAACCGGGCAATCCGCACACAAGAATTATATCGCTTTTTCTGAACTGCTCTAGTGTCATCAGCTAATCCCCCCAATATCCTGTTTAATATATCGGCTGTTTGTGCTTATAATTAGATGTTAATTGCTCTGCCGTTATCATGAAGACAGTTTTTTATGTATGAGATATCAAGCTCAAGATTTTTCGATATCTCAAGAAGAAGATTTTCAGTAATAAGGTTCTGTTCCGAATAAAGATACATCAGTGCTTTTTCCGCGATAAAATCGACCAGAAAAGCATTCATGTTGATTTCCTGATCTTCAATCTCATCAATATATTTCTTATGAAAATGGCGGAAAAGAGCTGACTTTTTTATTTTGTTCTTAATCGCATAAAGTTCATCGACAAGCGGTTTGGAATCACCAGCGCTTGCCTGCTGGCCAAGAGGTTTCAGGATAAGGTAAGTATACTCTTTTCCCGGCAGATAATGATGCGCATCACATCTTGTGCAGTAGTTAGGCTCAAGCGATCCGCTTTTTTCCCTGTCTCCCCCTATTACAATAAGCGGATCAAAATAAAGGGCAGGGCATTCCTGTCCATCAATATTGTAATACCTGTATGTATAAAATGAATCTTCCATGCATTCTTCATGTTCGCAGTAAGCTGTGAGCTGAAAAACATCAGTCGATATCTCAAGAAGAAACTGAGCTGTTGAATTGAAAATATCCTTTCTGAAGTTGAGGATAAGGGTGGGAAAAACAAAGACCAGCCCTTTTTCCTCAGATTCTTTTTTTACGACATAGGCTAATCTCTCATCATAAAAGGTTGCCTCATCAATTATCCAGGTGCCGCACTCAGGGTTGTCATAAATAAGAGTTTCAAGGTCAAATGAGTTTTTTATCACAGCCATTCTTTTGCCGCATCTCTCATAACCTCCCCGGTAGGCAAGTGCGTCATCCGGATAACCGGAAAACCTTTTCCCGTCAAGCGCGGACCTTATAAAAAACACATTTCTCCTGTCAGCTTTGCCGGTCAGTGTATTTTCCGCGATTGAAGGAGATTTTTTCCCAAGGACCAGGGAATCTCTCCAGACTCTCGCAGAATACTCTGTCTTGCCTGAGCCCATTGGCCCAATGACAAGGATCCGCCTGCTCTGTTTTTTAAAATCAAAATGATTAAACGAGTGGTGTATCTTGAGCTGGGGAAAGCCAATGTTTTTCAGAAAATGCCAGTGTTCATCGTAATTTCCGATCATGAGACATATTATACCAAAAGACTTTCATTTCAAGTAATTTTTTTATAAATTATTTAAGACAAATCAGCCAGCTGATAAATAAGGATGTTTAGCCTAACCCGCGGCACTGATTAAAGATGCCTGATATCCTGATCAAGCGGCAAAGGAAATAATTTGAAAGATAGTGATGATGTGGAAAAAATTGACTGGAAAAACTGGAAACCGAAGGAAAAAGCGGTAATTGTATATATCCGCACCAAAGAGGGGATTGTGCTGATTGAAAAGAAAACAGGTCTCGGGGCAGGAAAGGTTAACGCTCCTGGCGGCAGGATAGAAAAAGGGGAGAGCCCTGAAGAGGCAGCGGTAAGGGAGTGCAGGGAAGAGATAGGAGTTACCCCTCTTTCCCTTACCCGCGGCGCAGAGCTTTCTTTTATATTTAAAGACGGGTATTCCCTTTTCGGTTACGCATTCACGGCAGAGGGTTATGAGGGGACACTTATCGAGACAGATGAGGCAAAACCATTTTTATGCAAAGAAGAGGATTTACCCTATGACAGGATGTGGGAAGATGATATCTACTGGCTTCCGCAGGCCTTGTCAGGTAAAAAAGTAATTGGCAGATTTATATTTGACAATGATAAAATGGTGAGCCGGAGCATCCATACCGCAGTTGACTGAAGTTTGAAAAACCCCTGTTTTTATAAGCCTTGTCTCAGCATTATGACAGCATTGTGACAGCCTTTTCTCAGCTTTGTAAAAACCGCGCCTTGCCTAAAGCTTGCCTCAGCCCTGTTTCAAACCAGCCTGGGATCTTAAGGGTTTTACTGCTGCTCCTTAATCTCCTGATCTGCCGCGGGAAGTGATATATAAAAAACTGTTCCGCTCCCTTTGGCCGGTTCAAACCAGATACTTCCGCCGTGGCTCCCCGCAATACCGGCAGAAGCAGCAAGTCCCATACCGGAGTTGTAGCTCTTATCACGGGTAGAAAAAAACGGCTCAAATACTGTTTCCCGGATGGTTGGGTCTATCCCTTCCCCGTTGTCTGAAACTGAAACCAGGATATGCATATTCCCATCCCGGTTTATCCTGTCAGAAGTGCGGATAAATATCTCACCCCCGTCAGGGAGCGCATCAACCGCATTCAGGCATACATTCATCAGCATTTTCAAAAGCTCTTCCCTGTCGCCTATAACAATAGCGCGGCTGGATGCTATCTCAATTCCTGTTTTAATAGACTTGCTGAAGTTCAAATCCACCATTTTAACGCATTTTTTGACTAATTCACCGATATCCACTCTTTCAGATTTTTTTGTATCCCTGCGGGCATAGGAAAGAAGAGAGTCAACAAGCTCCCGGGATTTTTCAACCCCAAGAATAATCCTTTTCTGATACTCTTCCCTCTTTTTTCTGTCGCGTTCCCCCGGAAGAAGCTCAGCATATCCTGAAATACCCATAAGCTGGTTATTGAATTCGTGGGCAAACCCTCCGGCAAGGCGCATAACGGAAGTATCGAGATGGTTTTTAAGCATAAGATCGTGGAGCTTTTTCTTGCTGATTATCATCATGTTTGCAGATTCAGCTATCTGCCTGAATTCGCTGAAATTCACCTTTTCCGGATCAATTGAAATATCCTTTTCCGCAGCATTTCTGAAAAACTCAAGAAATTCCGATATATCCTTTTTAATCAGGCTCTGATGAAAACAGCTGCTAAAACTATAAAAAGGCTTGCAAACAAGGCAATAACAAGCTCCTCCTCAAGATCTGAGAATATAATCCTGGCAAGCTCTTTTCTCTTTTTCCCGAGCTCTCTTTCGATATCTTCAAGATAAACACCGCTTCCGACATAAGCGCCTGCCAAAGGAAGAGCAGTCACGTAACTCATCTTCACTGTCCCTTCCTCGTCTTCTGCCCCCTCAACAGGAGGCATCCGGTATTCAACAATACCCCCGCCTGATTGGGCTTTTGCGATAAGACTTTTGACAACCTCAGCGCTGTTGCCGGTGGGATCAAGAATCATGTTGCGCCCCATCTCAGGCCCTGCAAGGCTTACCCCCTCAATAGTTCCAGCAAAAAAATTGATTTGATCCGACAAATCATCGAAGAGACTTCTGAATATTTCTGAGGCAATATTACTGTAAAGAGAGGGTTTATCAAGGTAGTATACAAAATAAAATTTGCGTTTATCGTTTTTGATAAAAAGAAAATTGTTCTGATAAAGAAATCCCGCATCATCATGAAGTTCAATATTTCTTGTTGATAAATTTGATCTCCATTGTTTATTAATCTGATTTTTCAGGTTTTCATCAGACTGTAAAACGCTGCCTGATACAGATGGGGTGATGGAAGAGGAAGCAGTAAATAAAATATTTCCGGAAAAATCCGATATAAAATAATCGACATAGTTTTCAAAAATTATAAAATCTTTACCGAATATTTTTGACTGATCGCATATCGAAGATTTACCAGGTGTGAATGAGCAATAATTTGAGAGTGCCTGAAGCCTGTCTCTGCAGTTTTGCAGTAAAGATGTTTCCTTATTCCTGAAATTGTAATAAATAAAAGAGGTAAGAGTGTCAATTGTTTTCTTAATTTCAGAAATCCTTTCAGATTTTGTATCTATCGCGTATTCAGCTATTTCCTTGCTTCTGCTGCTGATTTCCCCTGCTACAAGGGATGAATAAATCAAAATTATCGAAAGGATTGAAATTACAGTCAAAGAAAGGAGAAATGTTGAATTAAGGCTTTTAAGAATATTTTTCAAATAAATGCCTGTCCGGAAACAGTTTTTGCTGATTCATTATAACCCGCATTTATGTATTTAACAATTTTTTATTATCCAATCTTTTTCAGGGAACCCTGATTTTTTCAAGTGGTTTCTCAGGTAAACAGCTGAAACAATCACCTGACACTCTCAAGCACGGGAAGAAGCTCCCTTAAATCCTTTATGCTGTAGTCAGGAACCGGTCCTTTATCATCTGGAGAATTTTCAAAATAATCAATAAACACGGTAACTCCGACTCCTGCTTTCTGCGCCCCTCCTATATCCTTTATCAGGCTGTTGCCTACATAGATAATGTCTGAAGGCGATACCCCTGCCAGTTCGCAGGCATGGTGGAAAATATCAGGATGCGGTTTTCTTTTGCCGAATACAGAAGAAAGGACGACAGGATCAAAGAACTCTGACAGCCCGTATTTATCAAGACAATATCCAACCTGCCCCCGGCTCATTACATTGCTTATTATCCCCATCCGGATCCCTTTATCCCTTATTGCATTAAGTACTTCAGCCGCCTCAGGACGCGGATATCTGTTGAAAAAACCGGTATCAATCAGAAACGCAAGATCCTCTGCAACACTATTTATTATCCCATCATCAACACCATATCCCTCAAGTATAAATTCACTGAACAGTTTTTCAGGTGACAGCTCGATAAAATCCACTGTTCTCCAGCTTGTATATTTTTTAAGCCCTTTTAGAACAGTTTCGCGGAATTCTCTTTCACTCAATCCGGAAATCTGTTCTGCGCCAGACTCTTCCAGAATTATTTTCATTTTCGCGCACGCGTCAGCCACACACTTTTCATTATTGGGATAAAGATCAATTGTCCCTCCCATATCAAAAAAAATCATTTCAGGTTTCATTTTTTACGCTCCCGGTTTTGAAGTAATAATCCTGTCTGTAGGTTTCAAGCAGATCAAGAGCCTCAAGCGCTTTCTTGTCAAGCTTATGGGCAACACCGATCAGCAGTGCGTTTGTTACAGCCATTGGAACCAGGGGAGAGTGGAACGCCCCATGAGGCCCCCTTTCGGCGCAAAGAACATATTCGCAGTCTTTTATTATCATGGGAGTCATGATATCTGTTATCAGGACAACAGGTACCTTGTTTCTTTTCATGACATTTATAAAAACTTTCAATTCATCAGCAGTCCTGTAAAAATTATACGCTATCCCGAGATCGCTTTCCTCAAGCGAAAGCAGCTCATCAAGCATTCTCATATCACCTGATCTGTGATGAAATACATCTATCTTAAAACGCCTGAGCCGGTATGCCAGATGAAGCCCGAGCATTTGATTGGGGCCTGTCCCAAGTATATGCACTTTCCTGGCTCTGCAGATAAGATCTACTGTCCCGAGAAATCTTGCCTCATCAATTGCTGTTATTGATTTTTGCAGGTAATGAATTTCCTTCTCGGTAATGCTGCGGTAATTTATTTCTGTATCGTCAAAATCCTTTATAAGCTGTTTTACCCTTTCGCTGGGAGAAAACATTTCCTTGTAATATTTAAATAAATCTTCCCTGAATTCAGGAAATCCTTCAAAGCCAAGGAGTTTGGCAAACCTTACGACAGATGCATTGCTTACCCCTATTTCCTGCGAAATCCTTGCCACAGGGAAATAGATTACTTCAGATATATTTGTGAGAATAAAATCAGCGATTTTTTTCTGCTGTTTAGGTAAGCTGCTGTATATATCAAGTATCTGCTGATAACAATTCTCCTGCAATTTTTACCCCTTGAAAGAACAGACTGATTCACCCGTTTTCCTGTCAAAGATATTGCCTCTTTTAAATTTAAGCAAAACATTCTGCTCCAGTTTAATTGCAAGATAATCATCTTCAGGCCCTTTGGCTATTACGTCAATACCGCCTTTTTTTGATTTAATATGAATCAGCATTTCCGAGCCCATAGGCTGGATAGAATAGACATAGAAAGTTCCTCCGTCATCTGTCTGATTAATGATTATATCTTCAGGCCGTGTATTGATAGTTATCTCTTTTCCTTCGGAAACTCCATCAGCGCGGCCGCTGAGCAGAATGGTGCTTTCATTATCATCGTCAAAAACAAAATAGTGCTGCTCCCCTGCGGTTTTAATTTTTCCATTTAAAAGATTTGTTTCAGGATTACCCATGAAATCTGCGACAAAGATATTGACCGGTTCATGATAAACCTCATACGGAGTGCCGATCTGCTCGATCTCACCTTCTTTCATTACGATTATTTTATCAGATAGGGCAAGTGCCTCAACCTGATCATGTGTTACATAGATGCTTGTCGCGCCAAGGGTTCTGTGAAGCCTTTTCAGTTCTGACCTTAATTTCATTCTCAGTTTGGCATCAAGGTTTGAAAGAGGCTCGTCAAAGAGCAGAATCCCCGGTTCATTGACAACCATTCTCGCGAGCGCTACCCTCTGCTGCTGCCCGCCTGAAAGTTCATGGGGATAACGGTAACCGAATTTCTGCAACCCCATTGCATTAAGAACATTTACAATTTTCTCTTTTTTTATATTATCCGGTACCTTCATTTTCCTGAGGCCGAAAGCAATGTTCTGCTCAACTGTCATATGAGGCCACAGAGCGTAATTCTGAAAAACAAGGCCAAGCCCCCTGTTTCCAGCAGGAACATTGATCCCTTCTTTTTTTGAAAAAAGGCATTTATCTCCAACCCAGATTTCACCGTTCTCCGGAGTCTCAAGGCCTGAAAGGCACCGGAGCGTAGTCGTTTTTCCGCACCCGGACGGGCCCAGAAATGTTACAAATTCACCCTCTTTTATTTCAAGATCAATCTCTTTGACAGCGGGAATACCGTTGTATTCCTTTACAAGTTTTTTAAAGCGGATAAAGCTCATCTTCGTCTCCTTCTCAAAGTTCAACCTTCCCGCCAATCTTCGAAAGTATCAGGTGGCCGGAAATTACTATAAATATTATTAAAAGCATGACTCCATAAGAATGCTGAAGAAAACCCTGCTGCGTATACCTGAAAATAACAGAAGTCATAAGTGTGGTATTGGGAGTCACAAGCAGAATAACAAGATCAAGCGTTCTCATTGTTGTTATAAAATTCAAAAGCATCGCGGAAAGGACACCCCCCTTTGCCAAGGGAAAAATAATCTTTCTGAACCTTGTACCCCATCCGATTCCGTGGACAACCGCGACTTCCTCAAGCGAGGGGTCAATCTGATGCATGGCAGTAATACCTGCTGATGAAGAAAACGGAAGGTGCTTTACAATACATACAATTACAAGCAGGGCGAATGTGCCGTAAAGACTGGGTATGGGACCGAAATTTTTTGCAAACATTGTAAGATAGATACCGCCGAATGCCACACCTGGAATAAGGTAGGGAGCAAAGGTAAGGTTTTCTATAAGTTTGGCAAGAATGGTTTTTCTTCCCTTGACTACGGTATACCCTATAAGGATTCCGACAACACCGCTGATCAAGGCAGTTGCGCCTGCCAGCCTGAGCGAGTTCCAGATAGCATCCATAATTACTGAATTTTGAAAAATACCAGGCTGCCCCATTGCGATATCAGGGTCAGATCCGCCAAACCAGTAATGCAGCGTAAAATTATCAAGAGAATAGACCCCTTCAGTCTCCATCACAGTCTGAATTCCCAGAAGAAGGAGCGGGCCGAAAACAAAAATAATTATAAAGGCAAAAATAATGACAGTCATCGGCATCCGCCATTTTCCAAGTTCTATCTGCTTTTTGACCGAACCCTTGCCGCTGATTGTCACATACCTTTTTCTTGTCCCTATTACCATCTGATTGAGAATAACAATAAAAGTAGTCGTGATAATAAGAATAAGGGCAAGAACATATCCTTCGCCGTAAAGCTGATTGGTAAGCGCGGAATAGATTCTTGTTGAAAAGGTATAATACCTTATCGGAAGGCCAAGAAAAGCCTGAGTCCCAAACTCCCCAAGCCCTTTGCTGAAAGTTAGAATAAACCCCGCCCCGATAGCAGGAAGAACCATGGGCAGGGTTATTTTCATCATAATTTCAAGTTTTGAAGCCTGAAGCAGCTCTGCGCTTTCTTCAAGCCTTGAGTCAATATTCGCAAGCGCTCCCCTCATCATAATAAAAAAATAGGGAACGTAATGCACTCCAAGTGAAATAACAATCGGTATATAACCGAAAATAAGCCACTGCGGGGGATTTATGCCGAATACAGCGTTAAGAAAACCGGGTGTCCCTCCATACTGTTCGCTTTTGAAAATACTTATCCAGGCCATGGCAACAGTCCAAGAAGGAACAATATACGGAATTATAAGGACAACCGAGAAAAAACTCTTACACGGGACATCAGACCTTACAACTATCCAGGCAAAAAGTGATCCAATAACAAGAGCAATAGCTGTCATACCTACCGCAATTGCAAGGCTGTTAAGGGCAGGCTGGTATAGAAGCGGACCAGACAGTTCGCCTGTTGTTGTCCTTGCCCAGTTAAATAATGTAAAAGCCCCCTCTTCTGCGCCCCTTACCATCCTTGGCCCGTTGGCATCAAATACAAATGATTTAAAAACCATTACCAGTACAGGGGTTAGAACCAGAAACATAAGGAGGAGAGCAATCAGCCAACCCCACAGCACTTCCGGTTTTGCGTTTCTCAGTTTCAAGGCAGTTTGCTTTAGCTGCATCAGCTTAAATCCTCCAGATCTTGATTATTTACGTGAAAGCCAGAAGTCTCGGACTTTAAGACCGTCATAGTAGACATAATCTGTATCTATACCCCAGGAGAGTTTTGTAACTTCTTCAAGAGGAGTATCTATAAGCGGTTTAATATCTGACCTTGCGGCCCACTGTCCGGGAACATAAAAAGGTTTCATCCCTTTCCCGCCTTCAGCATCTCCAAGCATATATCTTATTAAAAGCTTTGATGCATTGGGATGGGGAGCGTTTTTTGCCATCAGCATATAATTACCTTTATAGATACCGAATTTAGGCTCTACATTCCATGCTATGGCAAGTTTTTTCCCTTTCGCGTTGTCTCTTATTTTTGATGAGGCAACACATAGGCCAAGAGGTGCGTTTTTCTGTCCAGGTTCTCCTGCCGCGCTTGATACAGTTCCATCAGAGTTGGTTAAAACAATCTCGTTTTTAACAATTCTGTCAATCCATTCATATCCGGCGTTCTCGATACCTTTTGAAAGGACAAGCTTTGACCCGAATTCCTTTTCATAAGCCTTAGCCATGGCGTCTGAATTTTTTACTACCATCTGAAGGAAATTAAGATTTTCAGCAGCCTGCATCGGATCTTTCATCTGAAATTTTCCTTTCCATTCCGGTCTTGTAAAATCCCAGAGATTGTCAACCGGCGCTTCTGTGTAGCTGTCTGTGTTATAAAATATAACTTTTGCCTCTATTGAATGAAGAAGCACTGGATTTCTGTAATATTCAGGAATGATGTCTGATGTTTTTTTACCATCGATGAGAGTTGAGGGAACATAGTTTTCTGCAAGCCCTTTTTTCAAAAAGTCAAACATGATAGATGTTTCATCAGCAAGCAGGAGAACATCTGCGTTGTAAAGGCCGGCAGCCTGTTCCCTCTTAAGCTTCTCAACCTGCTGATCTGTCGGAAGGTCAGCCGCTTCAACTTCAACTCCGGGATAAAGTGTCTTGAACTCTTTTACCGCATCAAAAATTCTTGATGAAAGAGAGTATATTACAACCTTTCCCTCTTTTTTCGCTTCTTCATAGATAGCGTTCCAGTCTTCAGCGGCCGGAGCTGCGGCAGCTGCTTTCTGTACCGGCTCAGGTGCTGCTGCCTCTTTCCCGCCGCCGGCAAATAGTGATAACGGGATAATAAACAGAATAGTTATAACAAGTATTCTTTTGAACATAATTTCCTCCATGTGGTTTTATGTGAAATTCATGATATTCTACAAAATCTTTTTTGTCAATTTTTATTTCATTTAAACTCAATTTTTAAACATTTATTACATTTTTGACAACAACAGAAGCTGTCTCCTATATTTATAGATAATGATATCTGTAAATATCCGTTTTTACGAAGAGCTTAATGATTTTCTGCCGCCCTGCAAACAAAAAAAAGAGTATAAGCTTATAGCGTCTTTGGGGCAGAGCATAAAGGATCTTATAGAATCTGAAAATATCCCTCACACCGAGATTGATATGATTCTTGTTAACGGGGAGGCTGTTGATTTTACCTACAGGGTAAGGGATCTGGACAGGATTTCTGTATTTCCTGTTTTTGAAACCTTTGATATAACTGCTGCATCGCCACTCAGGCTTCAGCCGCTGAGAAATCCTTTATTTATCCTTGATGTCCACCTTGGTAAACTTGCAAGATATTTGAGAATCGCGGGGTTTGATTCGCTTTACAGCAACAGCTTTGAAGATTCAGAGATATCTGAAATCTCGGCAAGGGAAGGGAGAATAGTTTTAACCCGCGACAGGGGGCTTTTAAAAAGATCAATTGTAAAAAGAGGGTACTGGATCCGCTCCCAATCTCCCGCGGTCCAGCTTAAGGAGGTAGTTAAAAAATTTGACCTTGGCAGCAGAATTAAACTGTTTACAATCTGCCCTTCCTGCAACGGTATTCTGGAAAAAATAGCGAAAGAGAAGATAGAAGACCGGCTTCCTGAAAAAACTGCGCTTTATTATAATGATTTTTCCATCTGCCCTTCCTGCAGGAAAATCTACTGGAAGGGGAGCCATTTCAGGAATATAGATCTCCTTCTTGAAAAAATAAGACATTGAAAATCAGAAGCAGAAAAATCATACTCTGATAATCGGCCGCAGGAACTTTTGCCTGCTCATTCCTCAGCGGGAGGATTATTTTATTACTCATAACAGGTTTTTTGATCTATAATCATGTTCTGATGGAAATTAAATTATCAAGAAAAATATCAGCTTTTTTCCTTTTTCTGATTATCTTGCAGTACGGTACTGGAAGGGTTTTTGCCGAAAGCTATAGTTTTTCACACTTTACCATGAGCAGCGGCCTCTCAAACAACTCAGCTTACTGCCTAAGGCAGGATTTCAGGGGATTCATGTGGATAGGCACACTGCTGGGTGGACTCAACAGGTATGACGGCAGCAAATTCGTAGTCTATAAACCGGAGCTGAAAGAGGGAAGCATAAGCAGCTCTGTAATTTTCACTATTTACGAGGATTCGAAAAACCGCCTGTGGGTTGGGACAGACGGCGGAGGGCTTAACCTTTACAACAGGGACAAGGATAATTTCATATCATTCCGGCACGATGCTGATAATCCTTTCAGCATAAGCAGCGATCAGGTTTACGCCGTACTTGAGGACAGAAAGGGGAACATCTGGGTAGGAACAGACGGCGGCGGACTTAACATTATGAGGGAGGATGGAAGTTTTATCCCGTTTAATCCGTCATCTGAAAGCAGCGGTTCTCTTAAAAACAACACAATAAGGGTCTTGTATCAGGATTCCAGTCACAGAATACTTGTCGGAACCGAGGGAAGAGGGCTTACCGTTATTCAGGAAGGGAAGGATGAGGCGTCATCATATACACACAATCCGGAAAATCCTCTTTCCATCCAGTCAAATACAATAAGATCAATATTTGAGGATTCAAAAGGGCATATCTGGTTAGGCCTTGAAAACAGCGGGATCTGTGAATTTATCCCTGAAAAAAACATATTCCGGCCCCTCCCCCTGCCGGGCAAAAACCCTGACAGGGAAATATCAGTAAGGGCAATCACTGAAGATAATGAAGGAAAACTCTGGGTCGGGACAGATAAAGAAGGAATATATATTTATTCCCCCGATACAGGGAGCTGGGAAACTGTAAAGAACAGCTCCCGCCCTGACAGCATCTCAAGCAATACAATCCGCTCTTTTTTCACAGACAGCAACGGACATATCTGGGCCGGGACAAGAGACGCAGGGGTAAACCTTTACAACCCTCTTTCTTCAAGTTTTAAATTTATAGATGCAGGGGGGAGGGATAATTCTGCGCAAAAACAGATCAGGGAAATAATTGAAACACCTGATCGCAGAATATGGATCGCAACTGACGGCGGAGGGCTCAAACAGTTCTCGCCTGATACCGGCGCTTTAAAATCTTTCAGCAGGGAGACAGGTAAATACAGCAGTCTCACAAGCAATCAGTGTTATTCCCTTTGTTTTGACAGTAAAGGGCTTATCTGGACAGGAACAGACGGAGGCGGGATAAACATTTTCAATCCTGAAACTGAAAAATGGGAAAAATCTTTTCGCAAGGGGGATATAAGCAATTTAAACAGCGATACAATATGGGATATTTTTATAGATAAAAATGGAGAGCTTTGGGCAGGGACAGAAGGGGGAGGACTTAATCTTTACGACAAGAGCTCTGGAACGTTTAAGTCTTACGAGTTTGACCCGAAAAACAGCACAAGCCTTAACGGTAATTCTGTCCGCGATATATTTGAAGACTCGAAAGGGCGGCTCTGGATAGGGACATGGGACGGCGGCCTAAACCTGATGGACAGAAAAACCGCATCATTCCGCCGCTTTCAGTTTGACCCTGCTGTTTTAAATTCGCTTAGCGACAATACTGTCAACTGTATATTTGAAGATTCGGATAAAAATATATGGATAGGCACGGCAGGGGGCGGCCTGAATAAATATGATGAAACCGGGCCGGCCGAAGCTTTCAGAGTTTTCAGGGAGGAAGACGGCCTTTCCGGTGATAATGTTCTTGGTATTGTTGAGGATAATAGCGGGGATCTGTGGATAACAACAGATAACGGCCTTTCTCTTTTCAATAAAGAAAAAAAAGCATTCCGCACCTACAGCAGGGAGGACGGGCTTCAGGATAATGAGTTTACCCAAAAAGCCTATTGCATTACATCAGACGGGGTAATCTATGCAGGAGGGACAGGAGGGGTAAATTATTTTAAACCGGATGAGATTAAAGAGCATTACTATGATCCTCCCCTTCTTATGACAGGGATAAAAATCCTTAACCGGGATGTACCGATCGGCGAGTATCTCTCCCCTGACGGGTCAGGAAAGAAACGGAAAGTTCTCGCAAAATCAATTACAGAAACAGACAGCATAATCCTGACCCAGGATGACAGGGTAATCTCGTTTACATTTGCCATTATGGACTTCATAGCTGCACAAAGAAGCAGGTATTATATATTTCTTGAAGGGTTTGACGAGGAATGGAACAGCATCGGTAATTCAGGGACTGCAACTTTCACATCACTTCCCCATGGAGATTATACGCTCAGGGTGAAGGGGGAAAACCATAACGGTCAGAAGCTCTCAAGGGAACTTTCACTTGACATAAAGATACTCCCCTGGTTCTGGCAGACATTTTATTTCAGGACATTAATGGTATTTTTTTCAGCAGCCTCGGTTTACCTTTACATAAAATCAAAAACAAGGCAGCTTCGCAGAAAAAATGAACAGCTTAGCCGGTTTTCAGAGCATATTCAGCATGCGCGGGAGGAGGAGAGAAAGATTGCGGCCCGGGAAGTGCATGACGAGCTTGGCCAGACCCTCTCTGCCCTAAAAATAGATATTTTTCAGTTCAGCAAAAAATCGGGTGACCAATACAGGGTTCAAACTGAAGGGATGCTTACTCTGGTAAACAGGGCGCTTGATTCCATCAAATCACTTTCAACCAGTCTCCGCCCGAAAGCGCTTGATACACTTTCCCTTGAAGAGGCGCTCCACTGGCAGACTGTTGAGTTCCAGAGCCGGACAAAAATAGAGTGCAGCTTTACAAAAGAAAACCTTGATGAAGAAATTGACAAAGAGGTTTCAACTGCTGTTTTCAGGATTTATCAGGAAATACTTACCAACATACTCCGCCATTCCGGCGCTGACCATGTTGATATCACCATTAAATATGATAATAATAAAATTATCCTTTTGGTAAGCGATAATGGAAACGGAATACCGGAAGAAAAGCTTAAAAAACCTGACTCGTTCGGATTGATCGGGATGAGGGAAAGGTGCAGAAATTTCGGAGGCAGATTAACAGTCACAACCGCTTCAGGCAGGGGGACAACTGTAAAGGCGGAAATACCAGTTCCGGCGCGGAACCAGCCTGAAAAGGACAAAGGGTTATGAATATACTGATAGCAGACGACCATCCCCTTATCAGAAAGGGAATAAAACAGATTTTATCAGACAGCCCGGAAATAACTGCTGTATTTGAAGCTGACAGCAGCTTTGCTGTTTTTAATGTGCTTGAAAGCAGAAGTATAGATATACTGATTCTTGATATTTCACTCCCCGGCAAGGACGGGATGGAGATACTGAAAGATGTAAAAGTCTATTATCCTGACCTGCCGGTGCTTATGCTCAGCATCCAGCCGGAAGACCAGTATGCGCTGCGCGCCTTTAAATACGGGGCATCTGGATGCCTCAACAAGGCTTCAGCACCGGAAGAACTTCTTGAAGCCTTGAGGAAAGTCAAATCAGGAACAAGATACATAAACGATGCTGTAAGTGAAATACTTTTAAACGATCTGACAGGTAAAAACCTGGAAAACCCGCACCTCAACCTCTCGGAAAGGGAATTCCAGGTAATGATAATGATTGCTGAAGGGCTTACAATAAGTACAATTTCTGATAAACTTTCATTAAGCATAAAAACAGTAAGCACATACCGCACACGGCTTATGGCAAAGATGAACCTGCACAATAACGCGCAGCTTGTCTATTACGCGGTAAAGCACAACCTTCTGGGTTAAGCCCTCTTATTTATGTAGGAATTATCCTACATAATAAAAAAAGAAATCCCGACATACAACTTTCATCAACATGGTCTATAATTTATTATGCCGGGGTTTGTATAATGACTAATCAGGAAAATATTTCTACAGATTTCAGAAAAAAACTTGCTCCTTTCGAAAAAACAGAAATCCAGGGTTTTCTTGCTGCCAATGGATTGACTTTTGAGGATGATATTGAGGAAACAGCGATTGTCAGGGAAAACAATGAGATAATAGCGACCGGCTCAATCAGCGGGAATGTTCTTAAATGTATCGCGATAAAACCTGATATAAGAGGCTCAAATCTTGCCGGAAGCCTTATAACTGCGCTGATTCAGAAACAATATTATAGGGGAATATCAAATCTTTTTATATTTACAAAACCGCAAAACTCATCCATCTTCAGCCGTCTCGGCTTTTATGTAATTTATGAGGTTGAGAATGAGGCAGTACTGATGGAAAACAATCCGGCAGGACTCTCATTATTTATTGAGAATTTAAAAAAAGAAACAGCAGCGAAGCAGATAGTTTCGTCAGCCGACTCAGCTCTTGAAAGTTCTTCTGCCGAAGGATCAACCAAAAACATTTCCTCGATAGTTGTAAACTGCAATCCCTTTACAAAAGGGCACCTCTACCTGATTGAAAAGGGCGCTTCAGAGAGCGCTTTTCTTCACATATTTGTACTGTCGGAAGACAGGTCTTTATTCCCTACAGAGACAAGGTTTGATCTTGTAAAAAAAGGAACACAGCATATAAAAAATCTCGCAGTACATAGCGGCTCTGATTATATTATTTCAAACTCTACATTTCCCTCATATTTTATTAAAGATGCCAGGAAGATATACGATATCCACGCGAAAATGGACCTTGGAATATTCAGCGAAAAGATAGCACCGGCTTTGAATATAACAAGACGGTTTGCGGGGGAAGAGCCACTTTGCCCTGTTACAAACAACTACAACCGGCTTATGGCCGAAATTCTGCCGCAAAAGGGGATTGAGTTTACAGTTATAAAACGGCTTGAAAGCGGGGGGAATCCTGTAAGCGCATCCCGCGTTAGAGCGCTTATAAAGGAAAACAGGCTTGAAGAGACAGAAGCGCTTCTGCCCCCTGTGACATATAATTTTCTTAAAAGTCCCGAAGGGGAGAAAATAATAAAAAAGATAAGAGGAATCCAAGGATGAAAATTGTTAAAACCGGAATGGCAGGAACACTTGAGTCAAGCGATGTTCTTGTCACGGTAAGGGAAAACCCGGGAAAAGGGGTTGAAATACTTCTTCAGAGTATAGTTGAGAAGCAGTTTGGAAAACAGATCAAAAAGGTAGTAAAGGAAAAGCTCCAGATACTTGGTATTGATGAAGCTGTTGTCCAGTTAAATGATAAAGGAGCTCTTGACTGCACTATTGAAGCCCGCCTTGCCGCGGCTGTCTACAGAGCCTCAGGAATAACCTCCTACAACTGGGAGAAAATATAATGCAGAGACTAAGAAGAACAATGCTGTATGTACCAGGCAACAACGCGGGAATGGTAAAGGACGCGCAGATATACAGATCTGATTCAATAATGTTTGATCTTGAGGATTCAGTAAGCGTAAACGAAAAAGACGCGGCCCGCTTTCTGGTTTACAAAGCGCTGTGCACACAGGATTACGAGGGGATAGAAACTGTAGTAAGAATCAACTCACTTGACAGTCCTCACGGAAAGGAAGACATAAAAGCTATGGTACTTGCCCGGCCTGGAGTTATAAGACTTCCGAAAACAGAAACCGCGCAGGACCTTCTTGATGTAGAGGAGCTGGTTGAAAAGGAAGAGAAAAAGCTTGGAATGGAAGCCGGTACAATAAAACTTATGGCAGCAATTGAAACTCCAAAAGGAGTTCTCAACGCCTATGCCATAGCATCTTCAAGCAGCCGCCTGATAGGGATCGCCCTTGGCGCAGAAGATTATGTTACAAGCATGAAAACAAAACGCTACGACGACGGGATAGAACTTCTTTTTGCAAGAAGCATGATAGTAAACGCGGCCCGTGCCGCAGGGATATACGCGCTCGACACAGTGTATACAGACCTCAACAATGAAGAGGGATTTGTAAGTGAGATAAAACTGATAAAACAGCTCGGCTTTGACGGTAAATCAATCATAAGCCCACGCCAGATAGATCCTGTCAACAAAATATTTGCCCCGACAAGAGCAGAACTTGATAACGCGCTTCAGATAATTGAGGGGATAAAAGAGGCAGAGGCAAAATCATCAGGGGTAATCGCAGTTAACGGTAAAATGGTAGATAAACCGATTGTCGAGCGGGCAGAGAGAATAATTGAGCTTGCAAAAGCATCAGGCATGACTTTAACTGCGGGCAAGGAGGAATAAGTGACTGAAAACACTCTTGGTAGAAGAATACCTGAAAAGGTTGATAATATTGGAATACTTTCCCCTTACAGGGGAGCTTATGAATATACTCCTCTTGTAAAAAAAGATAAAGGAAACAGGCAGCTTCCCAAACTGAATAAACTTATCGACACAGTTGAGCAGGTAATAATAAAAAGCGGCCTTAAAAACGGCATGACAATCTCCTTTCACCACCACTTCAGAAGCGGAGACAGGATAGTGAACATGGTGATGGATATTATTGCCAATATGGGGATAAAAGATCTCACAATAGCTGCAAGCTCGTTAACCGACGTTCACGCCCCGCTTGTAAAACATATAAAAAATAAAGTTGTAAAAAGGATAATAACATCAGGGCTGCGCGGAGAACTGGCAGAGGCTGTCTCAAACGGAATCATGGAGACACCTGTTCTTATCCACTCCCACGGCGGAAGGGCAAGGGCAATAGAGTCGGGACAGATTGTAATAGATGTTGCATTCCTCGGAGTGCCTTCCTGCGACGTATATGGAAACGCAAACGGTTATACCGGCAAGTCAGCCTGCGGATCACTGGGCTACGCTATGGTTGACGCAGGGTTTGCGAAGACTGTGGTGCTTATTACAGACAACATTGTAGAGTACCCCAACACCCCGTTTTCCATCCACCAGGACATGGTTGATTATATTGTAACAGTTGATTCGGTAGGAGATCCCAAAGGGATAACAACAGGGGCGACAAGGATAACAAAAAATCCCCGAGACCTTCTCCTTGCAAAGCTTGTATCAGAGGTTGTGGTAAACTCAGGATACTTTGAGAACGGTTTTTC
>JAVEZE010000009.1:0-31874 GCA_034003145.1 Spirochaetia bacterium | reverse complement strand
CGCCGGGACACGGGAAAAGCATCATACTTGGCTGGATTCTTGCTTCTCAAAGAACATTTATAAAAGTCCTTTTCACATCTGTCCTTGGAATGCTTTTACATGTTTTTAATTCTGTAATCATGGTTTATGTAATCTGGTATTTTATCAAGGGAAAAATCAGTGTACAGTCCCCGCTGTTTATAAAATACTTCTCATTCGCCGCATGCGGTGTTTTAATATTGCTGGGATTAAGGGAGATCAAAAATATTATCACCAGGCATCATAATGCTCACTCACACGAGCTTGACTCGATCAACAGCGCAACCTCGATAAAAGAATGTCTCATGATCTCTGCCGGAATCGGGATAGTTCCGTGCCCTGTAGCAGCCATACTTACAGTATTTATGATATCAGCAAGACTTTATGCAGAGAGCTTTCTTACAGCGCTTTTTTTCGCATCCGGCATGACGCTTACACTGATAATCTACACATCAATAATATGGCTATTAAGGTCATATATCACAGGGATCAGGAACATACACTTTAAAAAAGCAGGAGAAATATTGCTGCCGATTACAGGAAGTTTTTTACTTATGATGTCAGGATTATTTATAATATTACCATATGTAAATATTTAACAGCTCATACTTTAAAATACGGCAGAAGCACTTAACCCCTGCCGCAGTATATTATCCCATTTTCTTTACAAGCTTTTCATTCCTGCCAAGTATTTTGAAAAACAATACTGTAAGTACCAGAAAAAGGATCCCTACCGCTATCCAGAAAAAGCTGCGGCCCAGAGTTATCTGATAGAACAGTGTAGCTACAATCCACGCAAGAAAGGTTAGATAGGAAGTTATAAGTATTCCGTAAAATTTACCTGCTTCTTTTATGAGAGCACCGAATGCGGCAAGGCATGGGAAATAAATCAGCACAAACAACAGATATGCAAAAACCTGCAAAGGTCCTTCTGTAAAATATTTTCCCATTACACCGAAGGTAGCAGGTGTTGAGCCAATTTCTTCGGCAAGGGCATCAGAATCAGTTTCTTTTATCAATGAGGTTCCCAAAGGATCGCTTAACCCACCTCCTGTTCCGGCAAGCGCTTCAGGGATTGATGCAAATGCCTCTTTTACCCCTCCAAAAAAATCAAAAGAATCTTCATCATCATTACCCTTTCCTGAAACATCTTCGGCTGAAGAGGCTTCTATCTGGGAGTAAAGCGCATCCAGAGTTCCAACTACCGCCTCCTTGGCAAACAGCCCTGTAAAAAGACCTACTACTGCCGGCCAGTTTTCTTCTTCCACACCCATGGGCTGAAAAACCGGGCTCAGTGTTTTACCAATTTTAGTAAGAACAGAGTTATCAGAATTCTCATTTCCGAATGAACCGTCAAGGCCGAATGAGTTTAAAAAGGCGAGAACAAGGACAGCTATTATTATAACCTTACCAGCTCTTATCATAAAATGCTTAAGCCTCATCCAGGTGTGGATCATTATATGATTAAATTTCGGCGCATGGTACGGAGGCAGTTCCATGATAAAATATGAGGCCTCTCCCTTAAAAAGAGTATTCTTGAGCATCAGTCCAGTAAGAACAGCAAGAATAATTCCTGAAAGATAAAGGAGAAAAACCATGATACCGCGGGAATCAGGGAAAAACACTGCCGCGAAAAGAGCATATACAGGAAGCCTTGCTCCGCAGGACATGAAAGGCGCCATAAAAAGAGTCATCAGCCTGTCACGTTTATTCTCAATTGTTCTTGTTCCCATTATCGCGGGGACTGTGCATCCAAATCCGACAAGCATCGGGATAAAAGCTTTACCAGGAAGACCTATTGCCCTCATAAGACGATCCATAACAAACGCAGCTCTTGCCATGTAGCCGGAGACCTCAAGTATAGACAGACAAAGAAACATCATAAATACAATCGGTACAAATGTGGCAACTGTCTGTATACCGGCCCCTACTCCTCCTGCGATTATCGAAATAATCCATGCAGGCGAGCCTGCAGAACCAAGAAGATAAGCAACTCCGTCTACAAATATCGTGCCGAACAGAATATCAAAAAAATCTATAAATGCTCCGCCGACTATATTGGTAAGCCAGAAAACCATATAAAGAGCAAACAAAAAAACCGGAATGCCAAGAAAACGGTTTAAGACAATGCTGTCAATAACTTCTGTAACTTTTATTTTTACATCAGATCTTTTTACAATATCACCCAGAATACCTTTGATATAACCGTAACGATAATCAGCAATAACAATATCAGGAGAATCGCCTAGAATCTTTTTCAGGTTTTCTTTCTTTTCAGATATTTCCTTTTTTGTTAAATCTGTTTTATCTGTAACTTCCTGGATTATTAATTTATCATTTTCAAGAATTTTGATTGCGCTCCATCTTGCAGATTCTTTCTGGACATTTTTTATTTTCTTTTGCCAATCATTTATTACATCTTCAATTTCATTTGGATATTCAACAACATGATTTGTGGGTGTTGAAGAAGAAAAATAGTCAAGGATAGATTTTTTTACCTGCTCAACATCATTTTTATTTACAGCTGAAATTGCTTCAACAGGAACTCCCATTTTTTTTGAAAGTTTTTCTGTATCAATACGTATTCCGTTTTTTGCCGCGATATCAACCATATTAACCACAACAAAAACAGGTACTCCCATCTCAATAAGCTGAGTTGTAAGGTAGAGGTTTCTCTCAAGATTATTGGCATCAACTATGTTGACAATAAACTGAGCCTCTCCGCTCAGGATATACTCACGCGCTGCTTTTTCATCCTCAGATGCAGCGTAAAAAGAATAAATACCTGGAAGATCGACAAGTGTAACTTTTTCTTCAGGATATGAAATTACCCCTTCAAGTTTTTCAACAGTAACACCGGGCCAGTTGCCTGTTTTTACATGGCCGTTTGTAAGACTGTTAAACAGGGTTGTTTTCCCGCAATTTGGATTACCGGCAACAGCAATAATTTTTTTACCGCTCATAATGTTAAAGCCTCCTCAGTTTTATGATTTCAGCTTCTTCTTTTCTAAGTGTAAGCTTATAACCCCTGACTTCAATTTCGACAGGATCGCCGAGCGGTGCTTTTTTTGTTACAGTTATCTCAGCATCTTTGGAAACACCCATAGATAATATCTTGTTCCTGTAATCCTCATTACCATCTTCAAAACCTGTGACAACAGCCTTGTCTCCTACTTTCATGCTTTTGATTCTATTCATCAAAATAAAAACCTCCATATCTTATTCTGCAACAACATAAATCTGCTCTGCAGTATTTGAATCCATCATAATTTTATTGTCTCCGGTTGAAATAAGGCACGGGTGATTTTTTCTGCCGCATATCAGCGTTAGCGCTGTTCCGGGAAAAACACCCTGCTCAGTCATTTTTATCCTGAAATTTTCATCGCCAAGAATCTGGCGGACAATCAGTTTCCTTCCGCAGGAAGCTTCCGGCAAACTGCATGCTCTGCAGCAAAGCTTTTTTTTCCCACTGTGTCTGAATCTCATTTAACAGCACCTTTAACAGGGTTCAACCCTTTTATCTTTGATATATCTAATTTAATTAGATAAGCCTAATTTTAAGCATGTATTACTTTCCCTGTCAATAATTTTTTTAAAAATTGACTAAAATGTTTACCAGATTTGACAAAATACTATGGTTTTAAAAGATTATGAGCTAAATAAAAAATTGGTTTTATTATTGAAAAATTACCGGGGTAATTTTTAACCCCGGCTAACTTGATCTGAATAATCTGAATCAAAATAGGGTGAGAAAATCAGGAAATCTTTTCCGCGCCGCAGTAGACTTCATCAACATTCATGAAAAATGCTGCTTTAGGCGAAAGATGGGGAAATTTTTCATGTACCCATTTTACAGTCTCGTCAAATTTTACCCCTTCAGTAATGCATTTGACCTTTCCTTTGACCTGGTATGCTTTTTTTGTATCAGCGTCCAGGACTACAAATGCAAGGAGCGGATTTGCATCCAGATTAGCCCTTGTTTTAAAGAATTTGTTGTCAGAAATTACAATAGTATTATCATCGAGCGCTTTCAGACACTTGATATATACTATGTTTGGAACTCCGTTTATATCAGCGGTTGCAATACAAACAGGATCAGTTTTCTCAATAGCTGTTTTTACTTCCTGAGTTAACTTTGCCATTATTCTCTCCTCATTAAATAATTTTTACATATTTTCATATACTCTGATATTCAATATAATAACTTTAGAAACTTTTTTATACAACAAGAGAGGACAGATGAATAAATCATATCTTTACATGGTTTTTGCCGCTTTATGCTGGTCAGGGGCTTTTATAGCGGGAAAAATCGGGGGTGAAGAGGTAAGCGGTCTTGAAATGAGCTTTTACCGGTTTCTGATCGCTGTAATCTGTCTTTATTTCTACGGAAAAGGTAAAAAAATCTCATTCAGAATCTCACTCCGTGATGTTTACATACTGATGGGAATAGGGATATTCGGAATGGCAGGGTACCATATCCTTTTTTTCAAAGCTCTGCGCACAATCGATGTACTTGAGGCAAGCGCGATAAACACATTAAACCCTCTCCTCTCCGCGCTGTTCGGATTTATTATTTTCAGGGAACCGCTAAGCAGAAAAGGGTTACTATTTCTCATAACGGCAGCATTCGGGGTGCTTACAATTGTAGTAAAATGGAATTTTTCACTTCTGTTTTCAGGAAAAGGCGCTTCCGGCACTATACTGATGTTTTCCGCTATGGTTATCCTGGTAATATATTCGCTTTTAATCCGTAAATTCGCTTCCGGAATAAAATCTGTCGTTTCATCCTTTTATACATTTACAGGTGCTTCCCTTTTCCTTCTTCCGTTTATCGCCGCCAGCGGGAAATCCCCCATCACCTGGTCAGGTAATGTCTGGATTTCAATAGTATTTATGGGTGTTTTTTCAACATTTCTCGGATATACAATACAGCAGGAATCCATATCAAAAATCGGTGTATCGCGTACCAATTTTTTTATCAATTTTGTACCTGTATTCTCCATGTTTTTAGGTGTGCTGATACTCGGTGATTTATTTCACATGATAAATATTCTAAGCCTTGCCATAATAATCGCGGGAATGATCGGTTACCTGGGTGAAAAAGAGAAGCTGTCTGCCGCACATTGATAAAAAGTATAAAAAGTATAAAAAGTATAAAAAGGATAAAACAGATAATATCAGCATCCGGATGAAATATCCTCAAGCTGCTTTAAGTCAAGGATATGAACATTTTTCCCCTTTATCTGAAGAATCCCGGCTTTTGCCAGCCGCGCAAACACCCGGGAAAGTGTCTCAGGTGTTGTCCCTATAACCCGCGAGAGCTCTTTCTGGTTTACAGGAAGCTGTAAAACATCAGGTTTTTTATCATTTCCCAGCAAAACAAGGATATAAGTTGCCAGACGCTGAGGGATTTCCTTTAAGGCAAGTGATTCCACTGTCCTGATACATTCATTCATCCTCATTGCCAGGGCAAAAAAAAGATTTACCATCAGCGAAGGGGCCAGTTTTGCTGTTTTTTCAAGATTTTTCCGTGAAAACAATAGAACTACACTATCTTCAATAGCAACCGCATTTGCAGGAAAAGGGACACCTGTAAACAGAGCAAACAGCCCTATCATCTCTCCAGGTTTATACATCTGTATGGTCTGTTCCTTGCCGTTATACGATGATTTTGTCAGTTTCACACGCCCTTTCCTCAATAGATAAAGTGTTCCTGATTCTTCAAATTCTTTTTTAATAAACTGTCCAGAGAAATATTTTTTTTCAACTGCAGCGCAATTCAAGGCATCAATCTCCTGATCTGAAAGCCCCTGAAACAGCGCTACAGTGCTTATAAATTCAACCCGGTCCATATTCATTCCCTTTTAGATGATATTCAGTATCTCTCCACATCAAGTTTTTATCAAGAACTTTTCACGTTTCTCACTAATCCTGCGCAAGCTACTTGCGCAAACTACTTGCCCAAACCACCTGCGCAAACTACCTGCCCAAACCACCTGCGCAAACTACCTGCCCAAACCACCTGCGCAAACTACTTGCGCAACAAGAATATTATTAATTATTTTTAAATTTTAATAAAAACTTGATCCCGGTCAATTACAGGATAACTAAACATGTATAACGTAATTAAAATTACAAAATTGCAAATAAAATTATTTAAGGAGATTTATTATGATTAAAGCTGATGTTGTTATATTGGGAGGGCTGTCAGGCATTACAGCCGGTGTAAGCTGCAGGAGGCACTATCCGGACAAAAAGATAGTTCTTGTCCGCAGGGAAGGAACAGTTCTGGTTCCCTGCGGAATTCCCTATATTTTCGGCACTGTAGGGGGGCCTGAAAACAATGTTGTTCCTGACGGCCTTCTTGAAAACAACAAAATTGATCTTATCAAGGACGAAGCTGTTGATGTAGACAGGGAAAAGAAAATTGTAACATTAAAAAACGGGGAAACCTTAAGCTATGAAAAGCTGGTATTTGCTACCGGATCATTTCCAATCATCCCCTCGCTCCCCGGAATCGAAAAAGAAAATGTATTTCCTGTAAAAAAAGATTTCGCGTATCTTAAACATCTCCTTGAGAAAGTAGATTCAGCAAAAGATATTGTCATTATCGGAGGCGGGTTTATCGGGATAGAATTCGCGGATGAATGCCGCAAAAACAGGAAAGTCAATGTTACAGTTGTTGAAATGCTTGACAAGTGCCTGCAGATGGCAATGGATGATGAATACTGCGATGAGGCGCGGAAAAAACTTGAAGAGACCGGAGTCAAGGTTCTTACCGGAGAAAGGGTTGTTTCTATTGAAGGAAAAGATGCTGTAGAATCTGTAATGCTTGCAAGCGGAAAGAATTTAAAGGCTGATATTGTAATACTCGGAATAGGTGCTGTCCCGAACAGTAAACTTGCGGAAAAAACAGGGCTTGAGCTTGGTTTCAGGAAAGCGATAAAAGTAGACCGTTACATGAGAAGTTTCAATGACAGCAATGTTTTTGCGTGCGGCGACTGCTGCACAAGAGAATCATTTTTTGACGGCAGGCCATCCGGTGTAATGCTTGCATCTGTTGCTACAGCAGAAGCAAGAATAGCAGGGGCAAACCTGTTTTCTCCTGTACACCACAACACAGGAGTAATCAGCGTATTCGCTACAGTTGTTGATGACAGGGCTTTTGGCGTTGCCGGTATAACCGAGAGAACTGCAAGGGCAAATGGAATGAATATTGTTGTTGAAAAAGCAGAAGCTGCCGATACCCATCCTGGAGGAATGCCTAACTCTACAATGCTTAAAGTCAAACTGATTTTTGTCAAAGAGACCGGGATACTGATAGGAGGCGCAGTTTCTGGGGGCAAATCCACAGGTGAGATGGTTAATGTAATAGGAGCATGCATTCTTCACCGGATGACGGTTGATGACATTGTGAAATTCCAGATGGGGACACATCCTGCCCTCACCTCTTCTCCGATCGCATATCCTCTTGTAACAGCAGCCTGCAAGGCATTACTGCCGATTCATCACGGGAAAAAATAACAAATATTGAGCCGCCTTTGCGGCGGCTTTTATTTAGATGGCGAACCAAAGCCTTATAAAAGAGATGACAAATGATATTTTTCGTTGTATGGTTTTAAAAAGTTAAAAATTAAAATCCTTTTTTAAAGTAATTTCAGGTTTTAATTAAATGAAAAATAAAATTACCAGATTTTTTTTTATACAGGTTAGCCTTTTTATAGTATTGGTCCTTATTATTTCTATTTCAAGTGTATTTTTATTAACAATGAGACAAATAAAAAATAAAGTTTTATCAGACTTTAATTATGAACTTGAACTAATTGCAAATCAGTTTAATTTCAAGGTTCTAATGGTGGAAGAACAACTCAAAGCAATCACAAGCCGGTCAATGATAAAAAAAGAGCTTTATGAATATCATTTAAAAAATACTTCTATTGATGAATTAAGGGCATTTACGCAGCCTAAATACACAGACGGCGCCTTTGTATATGAAAACTTACTCTATGCAGTTAGAGTTGATGTTGAAAATAACATTGTTGCATCCTACGGTAAAACTCCAGTTAATATCAATATATCAAATGACATAGGGTTTTTTAATAACGAAAACGGTTGTAATATTATCCTGAAAAATGAAATTATCCATAATAATGAACTGATTGGCTATGATAATGCCTCTTTTCTGTTATGCAATTTTAATAATCAAAAATCTCTTTTACTTGAAAACATCTCAGTAATTAAAAACCCTGTCGAGAATTTAAATGACGGCACATATTTTTATTCAATCGCAATAGGAGAAACAGGATACTCATTATACGCAGAATTAAACCGGGATTCATTAAAATCAGAGTTATCAGCGCAATTAAAATCTGTTTTGATCCAGTCTGCTTTATTAATAATTATAATATTTATAGTCTCATATTTCACAATATTAAAATTAGCATTTCACATAATCCAGGATTTAAAACAAGCAGCAAGAAAAGATCCCCTGACTGGTTTGGCAAACAGAAAAGCGTTATGGGAAAAAGCAGGCTATTTATTGGAACAATCAAGAAGATACAATTTTAAATTCGCAATACTATATATAGATATAGATGGTTTTAAATTAATTAATGATACATATGGGCATAAAGCAGGCGATGATTTATTAATCCAGATCGCTTCAAGATTGTCAGAAAGTGTTAGATCAACAGATGAAGTTATAAGAATCGGTGGAGATGAATTTGCTATAATAATTTCAAGAATTATTGAGAAGGAAGACTGCGTGAAAATAGCAGTACAAATTTTAAATAAATTTTCAAACATTTTTAAGATTGAATCAGATTGCTTAAAAATAGGAGCAAGTATAGGGATAGCTATTTCAAAACCTGGAAATGAATCAACAGTAGATCATTTATTATCTGAGGCTGATCTTGCGATGTACGAGATAAAAAAGTCAGGTAAAAACAGCTATAAAATCTCAAATTATTAAATTTTTTAATTCAATTTTTACTGAAATTGTATTTTTATGGAAAAACTGTTTTTCAAAAAATGAGATAGATATTTACATTAAGGGATTTATATATAAAAAGCACCTTCAAAAAAGGTGCTTTTATGGGCCCACTTGGACTTGAACCAAGGACCACTCGATTATGAGTCGAGGGCTCTAACCAACTGAGCTATGGGCCCGTGTTTAATTTACAGTTAATTTATATAAACATCGCTCTTTTTGTCAATAGGATTGGAGTTTTTTTTATCTGTCCATGCAGGTTGACAATCTTTGCTTAATATTAAAACATTCATCGTATGAATAAAAATACTTTGGAAGGCAGCCTGATAACTGATCACAAAAATATCCTTTATACCTTTATGCTTAAAGGGGGGAAAATAAAGGGCTATTTTATCAACGCGACCGAGCTTGTAAACAAGGTAAGGGAGACTCACTCGCTCGGTGTAATGGAAACCCTTATCCTCGGCCAGGCTCACATAGGCGCGGCCCTGATGGCTGCTACCCTTAAAAACAATGAAAGCTTAAAGTTAAAAATTGAATGCTCCGGGCCTGTAAAAGGGCTTTCTGTCGAAGCCCTGTCAAACGGCGAGATACGGGGATATCTTTTCCAGAACCCGATACCGCTTGAGCCTCATATGAATACATTTGATACCTCCCCTGTATTCCAGGCAGGGTTTCTATCTGTAACACGGTTTTCTGAAAACAATAAAAGCTATTCAGGGCAGGTAATGCTTGAGCACGGAAGGATAGCCCAAGATCTTGCCAGTTACTATCTTGTCTCGGAGCAGAAGAAAACAGCGTTTAACCTTAGTGTTTTTTTTGATAAAAACGGAATCCCGAAAGGGGCAGGAGGAATATTCCTCCAGGCACTTCCTGAAGAAAAGGAAAAAACTGATGCGCATGGAGACTCTGAAGGGGAGGAGCTGCAGGAATTGCTTGAGAAAGCGGAATCCGCGGTCAGGACAATCCCTTCAATCGGCAAATATTTTTCAGGGAATTCAGATTCTGTCGGCTTTATCATGAACGCTTTTTCAACACTTGGAATAGAAATAATCGGCTCAAGCCACGTTAATTTCAAATGCAGATGCAGCAGGGAGCGTTTTTTCTCTTTTCTCTCGGCAATGGATAAAAAGGAAATTAAATCCATTCTTTCAGAAGGGCCTCTGCCGCTGAAAATAACCTGCCACAACTGCAGTACAGATTATTTTTTTGATAAAGAAGAGATAGAAGGGATTGTTTGACCTTCTGCTGCCAATCAAAACCTCATGATTATGGTAAAAAAATATACCCTTATTTTGCATAAATACAATTTTCCCTTTCCGGGAATGATTCAAAAATTACTACCGGCAACTGATATTCATGCAGAAAGGAAGATTAAGGTGACCGGCAGCGTTTTATTAGCCTGACCGCTCCCGCCTGTGAAGGAGGAAACCCCTCCTCCTGTATAAGATGGATAACTGAGTTTCTGCTCAAGTTACACATTAAGCTTAAATCAGATTATTTTTGAGAAATCACAAAAAAACATTTTTCAGAGGTACCCATTTATAATTGATATAATTATAATAGGAAGAGCAGGAGTAAACATGGAAACAGGCAATTTTCTTTTCGCGCTGGGGTTAACTATCTTCGCAGGTCTTGCAACGGGAGTGGGAAGTTTAATGGCCTTCTTTTCCAAGAAGTTCAATCCCAAATTTCTTGCCGGTGCTCTGGGTTTCTCCGCGGGGGTTATGATATATGTCTCTTTTGTCGAGATTTTTGTAAAAGCACGCAATGCTCTGGAAAGCTACTACGGGGCAAAGCTGGGGTATATCTACACAACCCTGGCCTTTTTTGTTGGATTAGGAATCATTGCTGTTATAGACAAACTAATCCCCTCATATGAAAACCCCCATGAAATAAGTAATATAGAGTTTAATGAGGAAAATGGCAAAGCCGGCGGCCGGGAAAAACAGCTCCTGCGCATGGGCCTCTTCTCTGCCCTGGCCATAGGAATCCACAATTTCCCGGAAGGACTTGCTACTTTTATGGCAGCCCTCTCTGATCCTACCCTGGGTATAAGCATAGCTGTGGCTATTGCCATACACAATATCCCTGAAGGTATTGCTGTATCAGCCCCTATCTATTACGCCACCAGGAGCCGGAAAAAGGCTTTCTGGCTCTCCTTTGCTTCCGGCCTGGCTGAGCCTGTCGGAGCTCTGGTGGGTTACTTTTTACTGCGAAACATCTTTCATGACGGCACCTTTGGACTTGTTTTTGCCGGAGTAGCCGGAATTATGGTCTATATCTCCCTGGACGAACTTCTTCCCACCGCAGAAGAGTACGGAGAGCACCATATAGCTATAGGAGGTCTCATCGCCGGCATGGGAGTTATGGCTATCAGCCTGATTATGTTTGCCTGATTATGCTTACCTGATAGAAAATCTCATCAAATTGAAAGAGGGGCAGCTCAAGTTCATTTCCGGGGGCAAGGCGTTTTATCCTGAAACCCAATTCAGCGTGACAGCATGAGACTTGCCCCTCTATACACTTGGGAGGAATCTTCTCTTTAAACTGCGCATATAAATACAGCAGCTGTCTTGACAGTTAATTCATTCTACCTGAAAATAAACCTCTATGAAATTACTTGTCTTTGTCCTTAACAAGGAAGAACTACTCGAAGAAGTGCTTGCCGCTTATCTTGAGGCAGGAATTCCGGGGGCAACCATACTTGATTCTGAGGGGATGGGAAGATTCCTTACCTATGAAGTTCCCCTATTTGCCGATTTTAAGGATTTCATGAAGGGAAACAAACCCTATAACAAAACAATTTTCTCAGTTATTCAGAATGAAAAATCGATACCCCGTCTTGAAAAACTGCTCGACAAGGTCTGCGGCGGGCTTGATGAACCTGGAACCGGAATTCTGTTTACTCTCCCTTTAGATTATGCCAGAGGCCTTGTGCCTGCGGAAACGGAGGATTAGCGTGCTTAGATTATCAAAACTGATTGACAGGAGCTGTATTAAACTTGACATGAAGGCTCTGCGGAAAAAGGACGCGATCTCGGAACTTCTTGATATTCTTAAGGATAACGGGAAAATTGAGAAAACAGAATTACTGCTTGCAGATATCTGTGAAAGGGAAAAATCCGCATCAACCGGAATAGGGCTGGGTGTCGCTATCCCCCACAAAATTGTAAAAGGGCTTGAGAAAACTGTTATCGCGTTTGGAAGAAAAAAGGAAGGGATCAATTTTGACTCAATTGACGGAAAACCAGCATTTCTTTTTTTCCTTATTCTGGGACGTGAAGGAAGCACAGGGTATCATCTGCGCCTCCTGAGCAAACTGGCAAGATTGCTTCATGATCCTGATTTCAGGGATTTGCTTTACAAGGCAAATTCGCCTGATGATATCATTGCTGCCCTTTCCAGAGAGGATGATTGATGAACCTCAAAACCAAATGGAAGATGACAAGAATACTGATAACAACAGTTTATCTTTTTGCGGGATGGCTGCTCTTTTCAGGAAGTTTAAACCTTATCTCCATGGCGATGGGGCTTTTTTTTTCTGGATTAACCGCACTGCTTACCTACAGTCTTTTCATAGATGAAAAAGAGGCGGAGCGGCGGGGGCTGGTTTTCAAATTGCATCTTCTGATTTTCTATCTATTGTTTCTTTTATTTAAAATGTACGCGTCAAGCTTTGCGGTTTTAT
Organism: Spirochaetia bacterium; assembly: GCA_034003145.1. Taxonomy (GTDB): domain Bacteria; phylum Spirochaetota; class Spirochaetia; order CADAEX01; family CADAEX01; genus JACKPD01. The sequence continues at coordinate 19,176 of JAVEZE010000009.1, read as the reverse complement.
ACAATGTAATCAGGGGAAACATAAACCCCAGGGTTGTCCATTTCAGGACAAAGCTTAAATCTGACATTGCCCGCGTTATTCTTACAAACTCAATAACCCTTACTCCGGGTACAATAACCTTAAACCTTGATGATGACCATTTGATAGTCCACTGGCTTGACGCAAAAACAACACATTCGCGGTATGCAGGAGAGCTTATCAAGGGAAAGATGGAAAAAATACTGAAAAGGATTTTTGTATGAATACAGAAATCGCGTTTAACATTATTATATATCTTTTTATCGCATCCGGCGTTATCAGCCTTTACAGGGTATTAGCCGGCCCTACAGCCGCGGACCGCCTTATAGGGCTTAATATCATATCAGCACAGATTCTCGCAGTTCTGGTGCTGTTCGCAGCAAAGGAAAATCTCCACGTCTACCTTGATGTGGCGCTTGTCTACGATATTTTCGGCTTTGTCGGTATACTCGCGATTGCGCGCTATACCGGTAAAAAAGAAGCGTTAAAATGACATACTGGATTGTATACGTTTTTTTGATACTGGGAGCTGTCTTTAATCTCATGGGGCTTCTCGGCGTCCTTATTTTCCCCGATCCCTATACACGCCTTCAGGCATCATCAACATGCAGCACTACATCTGTAATATCAATCTTTATCGCCGCAATGGTAGATGCAGGGTTTTCACCTGTTACAGGAAAGATACTTGTAATAACTTTGTTCTTTTTTATTTCAAGCCCGGTATCTGCCCATATAATAGCCTGTTATGCCTGGAATAATGAGATAATACCCTGGAGAAGGAAGGGAAGAGCACAATGATAACACTCCTTCTTTCCCTGCATCTATTACTTGCTGTAATTATCCTTTTATCCAGGAATATGCTTACTGCTGTAATACTTCTTGCTGTTTTAAGCCTTTTCAGCAGCCTCCTTTTCTTCATACTTCACGCGCCTGATGTCGCGCTCACCGAAGCCGCGGTAGGTGCCGGTGTTTCAACCTTTCTTTATATATGGATAATACGAAAAACTGATGCCAGGCTTAAAGATACGGAGCTGAGACTTTGAGCAGGCTGATTCATATCCTGGTAATTACAGTTTTTGCGATACTGCTTGTTTTCGCTATCAGCTTTGCAGATTTAAAAACGCCGGATAACGCAAAACAATTTTTACTTCAAAACAGCTATATTCAAACCGGAGCCTCAAACCTTGTTACCGCGATATATCTTGGCTACAGGGCTTTTGACACGCTTGGCGAGACAATTGTGCTGATCGGATCAGTTACAGGAGTTGTATTTATTATGGGAAACAAATCATGAAAAAAACCGACATACTTGAAGTAGTTTCACGGAAACTTGCCCCTTTCATTCTGCTCTTCGGCTTTTACCTGCTTACATACGGACATCTTTCACCCGGAGGAGGGTTTCAGGGAGGAGTTACCATGGCATCAGGGATAATCCTGATGTTTCTGGCAAACAGGACTTCACAAGTGCTTGAGATCTTTCCCATGAGAGCAATACATTATACTGAGGCTTTCGGCCTTTTGGCTTTTCTCCTTACAGGGATTGCAGGTCTTATCCTTGAAAAAGGTTTCCTGTCCAATTTTCTCAATGTACCAGGAATCGGCGCAATTCAGGGAGGAGGAACAATACTGATTCTCAATGTAATAATAGGGCTTAAGGTAGGAGCCGGTATAACCCTTATCTGCTATTATCTTTTCAGGGAAAAGGAGAAAGAATGACAAACCTGATTCTAATAGCAGCCCTGTTTATTGTTGGTGTTTGCGGACTTATCCTGGCTAAAAATCTTGTAAAAAAGGTTATTGCTCTCGGGATTATTAATTCTACTGTTATTATTTTATTCATTTATACCGGCTCTTTCTCCGGAGATCTTGCCCCGATAATTTTATCCGGTATGGAAAACATTGTAGATCCTGTCCCGCAGGCGCTGATGCTGACTGCGATTGTAGTAGGGCTTTGCATAACAGCACTTGCGCTTGCCCTTATTTACAGATTATTCCAGCTTTACGGATCACTTGATATCAGCGAAATTGAAAAAAAGGCAAAGCATTTATGAATGATCAGCTGATAATTTTATTCATCTTCATACCACTGGCAGCCTCTTTTTTCACTCTTATCGACAAGATCAATCACAGCAGGAATACGGTTATGGCCAAAACAGCAGCAGTTTTATCATTTGCCGCCTGCTTTCTCCTTCTCCTTTTTTTTACAAAAGGGATATTCAGCGGAAAACTGTACACAAACGTTATTGGAAACTGGTCAATTCTGGCAGGCATAAGCCAGAAACTTGACAGTCTCGCATGGATAGGTCTTCTGCTGATGAACACAGTTTCATTTCTCTCACTGCTTTATACCTTCTCAGAGAACAAATATGACAGTGATTTCTATTTTTTCTTTTTACTTCTCCATGCAGGCATGGCAGGGATGCTACTTGCTGACGATTTTTTCAATCTTTTTGTATGTCTTGAAATTACCGGTATAAGCGCCTATGTAATGATAGCCTATACAAAAAAAGAAAAAGCTATTTTCGCGAGCTTTAAATATCTCATGCTAAGTTCACTCGGTATAAGCCTTTTTTTAATAGGCGTTTTTATTGTGTACAGAGAGACAGGTTCATTGTTTTTTGATGACGCAAGGAATTTATTCTCTTCAGGCAAAAGCCACACTATACAAACCGCTTTTGCTGTTTCTGCAATGATTGCGGGAATAGGGGTAAGGACAGCGTTTATCCCCTATACCTGGCTTCCGGACGCCCATGCCTTTGCCCCCCACCCAGTCTCGGCAGTCCTTTCCGGGGTACTTATCAAAATCTCATTTTTCGCTGTCTGGAAGCTGATAGCATTGCTTGATATTTTTGAGGCAAGATTATTCCTCCTCTGGATGGGAGCTGCAATTGCGCTGATAGGAGTGCTGCGGGCGCTGTCGCAGAGCGACTTCAAGGTACTGCTTGCATGGCACTCGGTCTCCCAGATGGGTTTCATCTTCGCGGGGTTCGGAGCAGGGACAGCCCTTTCAGTCACAGGCTCAATGTACCACGCAATAAGCCACGGGCTGTTTAAAAGCCTTCTTTTCCTCTCTGTAAGCCTTGTGATAATCAAGACAGGAGAAAGATCGCTTGATAAAATATCAGGCATGGGCGGTAAAATGCCGTTCGCCGCTTCTCTCTTCGTTATCGGAGCTTTAAGCATTGCGGGAATCCCCCCGTTTACAGGATATGTCAGTAAAAACCTCATCCTGTCAGGATCAAAAGATTACCCTGCGGTATACTGGATGCTGATTGCTGCCTCAGTTGGAACTGTAGCATCTTTTACGAAATTGTCCCTTATTTTCAGGGGAAAACCATCAGATGCTGCTGCCGGCACTTTCGTTACCGCAGCTGATTTTGCAGCTCAGACAGCAGCTCAGGCAGCAGATCCTGAATCGGCCGCAAGCCGCAGATTTACCGCAGGATATACAGGAATGATTATCCTTGCCCTCCTTTGCCTGCTTACCGGTATTTACGGAAAAAACATTGCAGCAGCGCTTAACTTTCTTGTTCATGGAATAAGCGACAAAGGTGCACCATCTTTCTGGAAAATATCAGAATATATTAAAACTGCCATTATCCTGATTTCAGGAATTTTATGTTACTGTTTTGTAATAAGCCGCCCTGGTAAATACCTGCAGAAAGCAGTAAAAAAATTCGAGCTTTCATTTGATTCACAACTTGTCCTTCTTTTGTCCGGATTTATCGCATTGTTCGGTTTTATATATTTCCACTGAATGATTATTTTTATATAATGATGCATAACTTCTACAGCATGGGGATAAAAATCATGATAAGTGTACCTGCTATTGTTACCTTTATTCTTTATTTTTTCTTTCTACTCTGGGTAGGAATCCATTTCTACAAGAAAACAACAAGCATTGACGATTACCTTCTTGGAGGGCGCAGGATGGGAACCTGGGTTACAGCACTCTCTGCCCAGGCAAGCGATATGAGCGGGTGGCTTTTGATGGGACTTCCCGGGGCTATTTACCTTTCAGGGGTTAACCAGAGCTGGATAGCAATAGGACTTTTAATCGGGACATTTTTAAACTGGATTTTTGTCGCTCCCCGCCTGCGAATTTATACCCAGGAAAAAGATGCAATTACACTCTCAACATTTTTCGAGAGAAGATTTAACGACCCGACCGGGCTTTTAAGGATAATATCAGCCATAATAATACTTGTTTTTTTTACAATATACGCATCCTCAGGCCTGGTTGGAGCTGGAAGGCTTTTTGAGTCAATGTTTAAAATTGATTTCAAACTAACAGTAATTGCCGGCGCCTTTGTTATGATCTTGTATACATTCCTTGGCGGGTTTATGGCAGTATGCTGGACCGACCTTTTCCAGGGCGCGCTCATGTTTATAGCTATAATATTTGTACCTGTTACTGCTTACTTTCATGTCGGCGGATATTCCAATATCGCAGCTGCGATAGAAGCAAATAAAATATCAATGTCTTTATTCAGGGACGGCACCGGCGCAATCTCTATTTTAACAATTATATCGACAGTTGCCTGGGGACTGGGCTATTTCGGCCAGCCCCATATTCTTGCAAGATTCATGAGCATCAAATCTGCAAAAGAGCTTCCTAAATCAACCATTATAGCGATGATATGGGTTACAATTTCCCTCACAGGCGCGGTTTTTGTAGGTCTGATAGGAATTCCAATTTTCCCCGGCCTTTCAGGCGGATCAGAGGAAAAAGTATTTATCTATATGATAGAAAAGCTTTTCAATCCCTGGATAGGGGGAGTATTTCTTGCCGCAATCCTGGCTGCCATAATGTCAACAATTGATTCCCAGCTCCTTGTATCTTCATCAGCATTGACAGAGGATTTTTATAAGCATCTGGTCAAAAAAGACGCCTCAGATGCCCAGCAGATATGGATGGGAAGAATCTGCGTTCTGATAATTTCAGCCATAGCCCTTGTTCTCGCACTTACTCCGGGAAATACTGTTATGGGACTTGTTTCATACGCATGGGGAGGATTCGGCGCCTCTTTCGGCCCGGTTGTGCTTACTGCCCTTTTTTCAAAAAAAACATCATGGCAGTCCGCGCTTGCGGGAATGGTAACAGGGACAATTGTCCTTGTCCTTTGGAAAAATATAGGGCTTGGTAATTACCTGTATGAGATAATACCTGGATTTATCTCAAATTTTATCGCGATATGGTTATTCAATCTGAAATTTACCTATGACAGATCCGATGAAATTGAAAATATTAAAAAACAGATAAAATCATGCGAAGTAAAGATAAATGGATAATTTAACTGTATCAGAAGAAAAGAAACAACTCAGGGCCAAAATGAAAAACCTGCTGGCGCAGCTGCCTAAAGAGATAAGGGATGAAATAAGCCTTAAAGTATTTAAGCGTTTACAGAAGCTTGATGCATGGAATAACGCGGATACTGTACTTGCTTTCCTTTCCATGAAGGAGGAAATAGAAACAGGCAGCATAATCAATGCCGCGTTAAAAGAAGGCAAAAGAGTCGCGGTACCGAGAATAGAGAATAACTGCATGGAGTTTTACTATATTGACTCTCTTTCAGATAAAAATCTTGTTTTGCACAGTTACGGCATGCTGGAACCCGGCTCCCTGGCGCCAATGGTAAAAGATGAGGATTTTAAACAAAACAAAATACTTATTGTAACGCCTGGCCTTGCTTTTGACAGCAGATGCATGAGGCTCGGCAGGGGCAAAAGCTATTATGACAGGTTTATATCAAAACATAAAAATGAATGCATCAAGGCTGGAATTGCTTTTCAGTTTCAGATAACCGATAAAATACCCAGTGAGGAGCATGATATGCAGCTTGATTTTGTAATAACAGAAAGCAGAATATATACTGCATGAACAAATTATGAATACAGGGGTGTTTCTTCTTGTCCTTATTGCCGCGTTTACCCACGCAATATGGAATTTTTTCTCAAAAAAAGTATCAGGCAATTTTACAATCTTCTGGTATGGCCTTTTATCAGCAAATCTGCTGCTGCTGTTTTACACAGTTTACTCCATTGCTGCCTTCGGGATTGACAGCAGGGGTTTTATTTTTATTCTTGTTTCAGCCGCTGCGCACGGTTTTTATTATCTGTCACTGCTTTATACCTATGAAAGGGGAGATATTTCAACAGCATACCCTATAGCGAGGGGGACCGGAGTCGCGGGAACAACGCTGCTCTCTTTCTTTCTGCTGAAAGAGCTGATTACAACTTTAGCAGCGTTCGGCATTGCATCAGTCTTTTCCGGTATAATTTTTATAGGCTTAAGCAGGGTAAAAAATCAGAAAATAGATAGAAAATCATATATTGTCTCGCTGCTGACCGGTGTATTTATTTTCACCTATTCCATTGTTGACAAGCAGGGTGTCGGGTATGTGAATCCGGTAGTATATGTCAATATTCTTGACCTTATAGCGCTGAGTGCTCTTACCAGTTTCGCGAATCACGGAGGAGTAAAAAAATCATTGAAGCTTGTAAGGGCCAATTTAAAGGAAACCATTATAATAGGAGCCGGCTCAACCGGTACTTATCTTATAATACTCTTTGCCATGCAGGTGGAAAGGGCAAGCTATATTGTCTCAATGAGAGAGTTTTCAGTCGTAATCGCATCTATCATGGGGTTTGTGTTTCTAAAGGAAAAACCCACATTATTAAAAATTACAGGTATTATTCTGATTACGGCAGGGCTTGTCCTGATTAAAATTGGATAGTATTTGACTATACCAAAGATAGTTATTAGAATTCAATATATGATTATATGGGACTATTACAAATCCGGTCAGGCCGGCAAGTCTCTATAAAAGAACTAAAACTGGAGATTACATATATGGGTGAAATAAAATCCGCGCTTGAACTTGCGCTTGAAAAAACAAACAATGTAAAAAGCGATAGAACTCTCATAATAAAAAACGAGGCAGATGAGGCCGGCAGGAAGGCTGCGTTTGAATTCCTTGAGGAAGGCAGCACAAAACTGTCAGCTCTTGAAGCGAAGATAAAAGCTGCAGATAAAGAGAACCGGCAATGGGTAAAAGAGGGGATGTTCAAAGTCTTTATCAGCAACCTGAAGCTTCCGGAAGATAAAAGCTCATTTGAAAAAATCGGCAGGCTGAAAGAAGGATTCTCGGCAATAGCTGAAAAGAAAAAAGAGGTTCTTTTTTTATTTGATCAGATTGAAACCCTTTTCAACAACTATCTCCAGAACAAGACTTCTGCGGTTGAGAAGCTTAAAAACAGCTATGCCCGCAAACTAAAGGAAAAGGAAATAGCTTTATCACAGCAGCTTGGAAAAGAGGTGCATCTTAAACCGGAAAACGATCCTGAGTTTCTCGAATATCTTCAAAAGACAATAGGCCAGCTTGATGAGCAGTTCCAGGAAGTTCTCATCAAGGTTAAGGAAGAGCTTAAGAAAAGGATATAGAAACCTGATAACCTGATAACCTGATTTTTTTGATAATAATAACAGGAAAACCCGATTCACGATATGAACCGGGTTTTTTTATCTTTTAAAAATCAGCAATTTTTCAGATTTCAGTCTTCCGTGAAAAGCTCGACTACCTCTTCCGGAGTTGATGCATTGGTGAGCATCCGGCAAAAGTTCTGCGAACGGGTTATTCTCGCGATTTCTGCAAGCGCCTCAATGTGCGGGCCTGACTGGTTGGGCTGTGCAAGAAGGAGGAAAAAAAGCTTTGATTTTTCCCCGTCAAGCGCGTCAAAATCTACCCCTTCAGGTGAAATTCCGATAGCAAGGGTGAGGTTTTTAATCTTTTCTGTTTTAGCGTGTGGAACAGCTATTCCTTTTTCAAGCCCTGTGCTTCCCATGTTTTCCCTTGCTATTACAGCCTTGAAAACGCTTTCTGTATCGCTTAATTTATCTGCCTTAAAGAGAACATCAACCAGTTCCCTGATCACTTCTGTTTTTGTTTTTGATTTCAGCGGGACTTTAACCACGCTGGCTGATATTAGATCAATTATTGCCATTCTTCTCCATCCTTATTCACAAAAGAGTTATCATTATATATTTAAACAAGCTGATTGTAAATAGTCCAGACTCGCTCTTCATCCTTGGCAATCAGCACTGAGCAGTTAACGCTTCTCATTGCCCGCTCTGTCTCGTTGTAAAGCTCATCCCTTCTGCTTCTTATCTTTGAAAGTTCACCTATTATTAAAAGATCAATCTCATTCTCATTTACCTTGTTCTTTATTTCCACATTGACGCTTCCGCTTGACTTTAAGGTTTTAACCGCGACCCCTTTATCTCTTGCCATCTGCTTGATATGATTGAGATACCTGTCAGCATCAAGCTCAAGATCATTTTTATATTCTTCTTCCTCAGCCTGCAGAAATATTTTGGCGCTGACAAGGTCGCTCAAGGCTCTTGTATTTACAATGTATAAGGCATAAAACTCTGCCCCGGTTGCCCTGGCAAGGCAGATCCCGTACTGGGCTGCAGTTATTGATTCTTCAGTGCCGTCAACATATACCATTATTTTATTAACAGGTCCATCCATGAAGCTCTCCTGAATTAATTATCGCTTGTTTCTTTTTTCTTTTCCAGTCTTGTTTTAGTCATTTTAAGAAGGATAATCATATCCCGCTCATTTTCCTCAAGCCGGTTTTGAATATAGTTTACTGTTTCCTTTAGTTCCGGAATTGCAATTTTCTCAAGCGCGTTAACTTTCCGGATTGTTTTTTTGACTTCCCTCGCAAGCCTCATTATTGATATTTTAAGTTCCGCAAGCTTTCCCATAATCTGCAGAACCGCCTTAAACTCATCAAGAGAGCTGTCTACCCAGAAGCTGTTGTTCATGGGGCTGTAGTAAGGGGGGTAATCTTCAAATCCTGTATCAACTACAGGAAGACCCACTCCCATAACTTTCCGTTGTGTGATTTTAACGCGGCTTTCAATATTTATTGCGCTTGCCACCTGTGTAACTTTGAGTTTTCCCATATCAATTACAGCCTCTTCGAGAGTCCTGTAAGCCTCGGCAAGGGCTTTTTCCACTTTCTCCTCATGGTCTACCGCCTGGTCAACAAGATTTAAAAGCTCTATTACCAGTATGTTTCTTTTCTGGTCAAGAAGCTCATACCCAAGTTTGGCGAATTTAAGTTCATGCCCAAGAGAGAGAAGGTTTGTTTTTGTTGGCGCTACATTGGTTTTCATTATCTACCGTAATACTTTTCAATCTCTTCTTCTGTTACCCTGTGGAGTTCATCCTGGGGAAGAAGGCCGAGACATTCCCATCCCAAATTCAATGTTTCCTCGATTGATCTGTCCTGGTTCATTTTCTGTGAAACAAAACGTCTTTCAAAAGCTTCACCGAATTCCATATACTGATGATCAAGGGGTGTAAGTTCCTCTTCACCTATAACAGAGGCGAGGTTCCTTACATCCTTTACATAACTGTAAGCCGCGAATAGCTGGCTTGCAAGATGGGGATGATCCTCTCTTGTCATCCCTTCGCCGATACCGTCTTTCATAAGCCTTGAAAGAGAGGGAAGCCCCGCTACAGGCGGATAAATATTCCTGCTTGACATTTCCCTTTCAAAAACTATCTGCCCTTCTGTGATATATCCTGTAAGGTCAGGGATCGGATGGGATATATCATCGTTAGGCATTGTAAGAATCGGCAGCTGAGTTATTGATCCGCTGAATCCCTTTATCATGCCTGATCTTTCATAAAGCTCCGCGAGGTCCGAGTAAAGATATCCCGGATATCCTTTTCTTGAAGGGATTTCCCCCCTGATTGTTGAAATCTCGCGCAGCGATTCGCAATAGTTTGACATATCTGTCATTATAACAAGTACATGCATATTCTTGTTGAACGCAAGATGCTCGGCAAGGGTAAGGGCTGTTCGGGGGGTAATTGTTCTTTCAATAGAAGGGTCATTCGCAAGAGAAAAGAAAAGCGCGACATTGTCGAGTACCCCTGTCTCCTCAAATGACCTTACAAAGTACCGCGCCACATCATGTTTTACGCCCATTGCAGCGAAAACCACGGCAAAGTTTGTTTTGCTCCCCTTTATCTTCGCCTGCCGCGCGATCTGCGCCGCGAGTTCGTTATGCGGCAGCCCGTTGCCCGAGAATATCGGGAGCTTCTGCCCCCGGATCAGCGTATTCATGCCGTCTATAACCGAAATACCTGTCTGGATAAAGTCTTTAGGATACTCCCGCGCTGTCGGATTTATTGCCATGCCGTTTATGTCAAGCTCAGTCTCGGCGACAGGCATAGGCCCGTCATCAATCGGCTGTCCAAGTCCGTTAAAAACCCGCCCCAGCATTTTATCGCTTACCCCAAGCTTAAGAGGCTCGCCCATAAAACGGATATGGGTATCCGGCATTGTAAGGCCTGATGTCCCCTCAAAAACCTGAACACAGACAATATCGCTTGAGGTATCAAGGACAAGACCGAGCCTTGTCGCTCCCGAGGGGTCAACGCATTCAACCAGTTCGCGGTATCCGACAGCATGGGTTTTCCTTATAAAAACAAGCGGCCCTTCAATCTTGTCTACACCGATATATTCAAGCCCGGTTTTAAGTTTTTTCTGCTTTTCGTGCATATCTATCTTAGACATATACGCTCTCCAGTTGATCAAGCGATCTTTCAAGTTTCACTGTAAGCTTGTCAATTATTTTAAGATCTTCGTTAGGCACATTGAACTTCATTTTTACGATATCCTGCATAACGCTCATTTTCTTGAGTTTTACGAGAGTCCCTCCCCTCTTTATGACTTCAAAACCCCGTCTGTAATATGTTAAAATTATCTGAAGCATTTTCATCTGTTTTTCAACTGTTGAAAACCTGTCAATATCATCAAAAGCGTTCTGCTGTAAAAAAGCGTTCTTGAAAAGAGTACAGACATCAATAATAAATTTCTGGCTGTCAGGCAGTGCATCAGGCCCTACAAGTTTTACAACCTGCTGAAGCCTCACCTCTTTCTGCAGAAGTTCCATTATCTCTGCCCTGTCAACCGGCCACGTAGGACCTGCGTGCTGTTCCCACCAGGGAATAACCTCAAGCAGGTATTCGCTGTAGCTTTCAAGCCATGAAATTGCGGGATAGTGGCGCGCGTTAGCAAGCTGCCGGTCAAGCCCCCAGAAACACCTTACAAACCGTTTTGTATGCTGAGTTACAGGCTCAGAGAAGTCGCCGCCGGGAGGAGATACAGCCCCTATAAGTGAGACTGAACCATCTTTTCCGCATAACGTATTCATGTAGCCTGCCCTTTCATAGAACTCGGCAATTCTTGTTGGAAGATACGCAGGAAAACCCTCTTCCGCCGGCATCTCTTCCATACGGCCGGAAAGTTCTCTCAAAGCCTCTGCCCATCTTGATGTGGAATCCGCCATTACAGCTACATGGTACCCCATATCCCTGTAGTATTCGGCAAGTGTCACACCTGTATAAATGCTTGCTTCCCTCGCAGATACAGGCATATTGGATGTATTTGCGATAAGAATAGTCCTTTCCATAAGGCTTTTATTTGTCCGCGGGTCGATAAGCTTCGGGAATTCAGTTAACACATCTGTCATCTCGTTTCCCCGCTCTCCGCAGCCGATATAAACAATAAGGTCGGCATCGCACCACTTGGCAATGGCGTGCTGCGTCATTGTTTTTCCTGTTCCAAACCCTCCCGGAATCGCGACAGTACCGCCCTTGGCTATCGGGAAAAGGGTATCTATAACCCTCTGTCCTGTTATGAGAGGAATATCAAGCGGTTTTCTCTCTTTTACAGGGCGGGATACACGGATCGGCCATCTCTGGATCATGGTAACATCAACATCGCCGTCTTTGGTTTCAACAACAGCAATAGTGTCTTCTACAACATATTCCCCTTCAGGATATAATTTTTTTAATGTGCCGGCCACGCCATGCGGAATAAGTATTTTATGGTTTATCCTTTCTGTCTCCTGCACTGATCCGATTATCTCACCTGGAGAGACAACTGTGCCGGCCCTTATTTCTTCAGGGACAAAATTCCACTTCTTTTCCTTGTTGAGGGACGAGACCTGGATCCCTTTTTCAATATAATGGCCGGAAATCTTGTATATTTCCTCAAGAGGCCTCTGGATACCGTCATATATTGTCCCTATCAGGCCGGGGCCGAGCTCTACCGATAAGGGCATACCTGAGCCGTAAATATTGTCTCCAGGACAAATACCTGTCGTATCCTCATATACCTGAATTACAGCGCTCTGTCCTTCCAGTTTTATTATCTCACCGATAAGACGAATTTCAGCAACCCTTACCAGTTCAAGCATCATCGCGTCTGTAACGCCTTTTGCCTCAATCACAGGCCCGTTAACTCTTTTGACCTGTCCAATTATCCGTTCTCTCATTCCGAACCTCTATCTGTTTCAAGCTGAACAAAAAATTCCTTATGTATTGTTTTCCGCATTTCTGCCTGATATCTCAAAAGCCTTGTAGGCACCTGATTGTTAAATGCAGTTTTATTATTTCTTGACGTCAAAACCACTCCCTGCGCAAAAAGAGGATTTTTCTCTGATTTTACAAGATGTATTTTACCGCCTGTGAGATCAAAATATCTTTTTTCAGTTTCCCTTAAAAAAGTCTCATTCATTATCTCAAGATCCTTTACAGAACCGTTTACAACAGCTTCTTCTTCATCAAGGCCGATGGCAGCTTCGAGAATCCAGCCCCGCAGGATTTCAGGATAATCTTTCGATTCTCCTATTTCCCCGATTATCTCTCTCACCTTCTCAATTACATTGTTGATTACTTTTTCCCTGATCTTAAGCACTACCCGTTTTTTTTCAACAGATATTGCTGATGCGCTGTTCTTTTCCATTATTGAAACCTGCTGCTCAATTTTTTTCGCTGTATCCCTCTCTATGGATTTAAGCTGCATCTCTTTGGACATCTTTTTATCAGAAGCAATAAGTTCAGCATCTTCAATAATCTTTTTTGCCTCTTGCTTTGCGTCAAGGGTAATCCCTGTAATCAATTCGCTTCTATCGTCACTGGATGTTTTCATTTTCTGCACCTTAAAACCTTAAAGTTTTATCCCTATAGCTGCGTTAACCATAGCCCGTATTCCCGGCCTGCCGGGGAGCCTCCCTTCCCGGCCTGGTACTTCTACTATCAGAGGAAACTGCTCTGTAAAAATATACCGGTCGACAAGAGGCCTTATCATATCAGCAACTTTATAGTCAATTATAATAATCCCGACATCGCTGTCTTCAAGAGCTGATTTGAACGCGGTTTCTGCTTCTAAGGAGTTCTCTGCTTTCGCCCCCTGAACCCCTACAAGGCCAAAACCTAAAACCGCATCCTCATCGCCGATAACAAAATATTTCATGATTCAGGCCTTATATTTTTCCCAGAATCATCAGCGCGGTTATAAACCCGAATACTACAAGACCCTCGGCAAGCGCGATAAAGATAAGGGCCTGTGTCGCTATTTCCGGCTTTTCCGCGATTGCTCCCATGGCGGCTGAACCTACATTTCCAATCGCAAGGCCTGCGCCGAGTGCGCCAAAACCAAATGCTATAGCTGCAGCTATGAGACCGAATTTCGCAACCCCTGCTTCCTGTTCTGTCATTGCCGCCTTTACTGTTGAATTGTCCTGGGCAACTACTTCCGCAACACTTCCTACCGCAAACATTGTTATTGCTGCGAACAGAATAATCAAACTGAAGCTCACCTTTCTTTTAAAATCCCTTGTTGTGTTATTCATAAGTAACTCCTCCTTCTTTAGCTGTTTCCCTTCAACGCGATCGGAGCATAAGCTTTACCGGTACCGCTGAAATATTTGGAAAAGAATTCATAATAATTTAATCTTAAGGCTTGAATTCCTGCAGAGAGGCCTTCAAGTCCGATAACCAATACATTACCGGCAACAAGGATAAGGATAGACCAGATATTAAATCCTCCCTCACCCCCTGTTACCATTTTTGAAATCTGATCAAACGCCATCATAAGGCTTACATGGGCAATTCCAAGCCCTGCAACCCTCATAAATGAAAGGGTATTTGCCAGATATCCGGAAAAAATCTCAAGCATCTCAACAAGCCAGTCCATCAGAAAGTTCATCAATGAAAATATAGTGAATTTACGGGGATTGCCCGGATGTTGTTTGTTGTGAAGATATACCTCAAGCGGCGGCTTTAACATAAACAGAATCGCGGGAAGGCCAATCAGAAAAAACAGGGTATTGCTTTCAGGCAGCGTTCTATAATCATGCCTGACAAAATAGAATGCCGCATAAGTTCCTGCGCCGTACATCCAGCCGCCAAGAAGCCCGCCCTTGTCCATAAACAGCTTGAACCAGTTTCCTTTTGAAATACAGTTTATCCAGTTTAACACCAGTCCAAGCCCAATTACCGAAATACCAAAGTAGATAGTTATAAGCAGAATCCCAGATATATCTGTAATAAGGCCAGATTCTGCGTGGCCCGCGATTATCCCGTGATAATCAAACCATACAGGTTTAAACCATCTTTGCCCGAAATAAGAACCGAATAGTATTCCTGTGATTACAGAAGAGAGGCCGCACCAGATCATCAGCTGTAAAATCTTGTTAGCTCCGCTGCCTGATTCTTTGCGTGTAATAAATGTTCCGACAAGCCCTATTATTGCAAAAACAAACCCATGCCCCGCGTCTCCAAACATAAGCCCGAACATAATGAGATAGGCAACCGCTACAATCGGAGTAGGATCAATTGTTCCGTACTGCGGAATAGCGTAATTTTTAACCATCATTTCAAAAGGGGAAAGGAATCCGGGATTTTTCATCTTAACCGGAACATCAGGATCTTTTTTATTTATTTTTTTTATTTCCTGCGGATCACTCCATTCAAGATAGCATCTTTTCTCTGTAATTTTCATAATTGAGGACTCAAGAGAATCCTTTTTCGAAGCAGGCAGCCATCCGGAGAAAAGCATTGTTCGTGATGTTTTACTGTAAAAAGACTGGATTTTATAAAAAAGTTCGTTCATCCGCAGATTCGACCACATATTTTCAAGAAATTCCTTTCTTGAAAAGACATACTCTTTTGCCTCTCTTGCTGTTTCATCCTGCCTGATTTTAAGATCAGCTATTTTTTCATCAATTTCAGATTTGGCGTTAATCCCCAGATTATCTATATTGCCAGCCATCTCCATCTCTTCCCATTCAAACTTTTGAAGAAGTTTTTCAACCCTCAGGGAATCTCTTCTCATTGTAATAAGCAGTATTGTAATAAAATCTCCCTGCTGCCCAAGTTTGATCTGTACCGAGGGAACAGACTGAAAACTGCTAATAAATTCTTCTTCTTTCGAGGAAAGGATCTTGCCGGTAAGTATGGACAGGTAGGCATATTTTTTCCCTGATTCGATGTTTTCATCCAGAGTGTCAAAAAGGGCAAGCTGTCTCTTGATTTCCTCAAGCTTATGTATCTCCTGCTGGATACTTTTCTGTTTATCCCTCATCTTCTGAAGGCCTGATGCGACAAGATCAAGCTCATTGTTGCATTCTTCAATATCAACTGGGCTTAATTTTGAAACATCAAGATCCTTAACATCAACCGGATTATGCTCAACAATATTGAAAAATGAATCTATCCTTTTTCTTGTATCCGCAATTTTACTCTGAGGTATTTTTGGCAATACATTTGCGAGATAGTTGCCTGAATCATCTGCTACCTCGGTTACTTTAACAAAGTGAAGGACACCCTGTTTAAGCAGTTCTTTGGTTACATTATCAGCATCCTGTTCAAGAACAACTGCCGCCAGCTGGCACATTTTAGTGGTAAACATCATCATATCACACTCTTTATCCTGTCTTCTTCAAGATTATAGTATTTAGCGTTTAATATTGTCATAACCTTGCGGAGTTCATTCTTCTTGAGTACAAAGTATGCAAGTACAATACCTATATTGAAGGGATAACCGCCTTTGACTTTCTTTACTTCATAAAGAATAACCTGATCAAGAAGTCTCCCGAGCAGAACAAGCTTTGACTGGTTATCCGCGCTCTGCACAGCAAGCATTGAAGAGAGGGCTGTATATTTTTTGCTGATCAGGCTTCTTAAGATTTCTGTTGAATCTCCCGTGTTAAAAGCATCTTCAAGCGCTTTTCTGTCAAGATGATGTCCATAGGGAATCATGTTTGACAGGGTCTGATCCATTGTCATTTTGTAAAAATCCCTGAACCTCACAAGCCAGGAGATGTTTTCCATATCTATTTCTACACCAAGCATCCTTTTTGTAATATCAAAATCCATTTTATCAAGCTTTTTCATTTTATCGTAAAGCTGCTTATAAAAATATCGATCAAGCGCGATTTCGATAGGGAAAAGATTTCTGGAAACATCCAGCTGTGAGGAATTGTTTTTAATTATCTGGGCATAGGGAGTTCCTGAAAGGACATCCACAATACCATCAATTGAATCTACATTTATAATCTGGTCTACATGAAGATCGTAATGAATTTTTTCCCTGAAAAGATATCCGGTAAGGCTGTCTATATTTCTTTTTCTTATTACACGGTCAAACCACAGCCTGATTGCCGCTTTAAGGTTCTCAATTTCATACCTTCCTGTAAGGGCTTTTACAAAATCAAGAACCTCGCCGCTTAAATATCGTTCAATCTCATGATATAACTCAATCTCTTTTTTATAAAGCTCAAGTTCAGCAAGCTTCAGGTCGCCTGTTCTGTTATATACCTCTTCAAGAATTTGAAAAGGAGTATCATGAAGCACCCTGACCGCCTCGCCGAGAGATCTCGTTTTGGACATATTGGTGAGTACATCATCTGATAAGATATTGCCTATTCTGCCCCTGAGTTTTGCGTTGATAAAGGCATATTTTTTAAGCCTTCCCTGCCCGATCATGGCTTTACTCCTGATGTTTTATTCGCGTTCATATTCAGGTTTGATAAGCGACTGGGCCATAAGCCTTGCTATAGACTCTGTCATGTCTGAACTTTTTTCAAGAAAAGCCCTGTTCTCTTTTTCAGCTTCCTCTACTGCATTTTTGAAATCCGCCTCAGCTTTTTCCTGCGCTGATTTGACTGCTGCCTGTATTTTTTTCTGGGCTTCTTCTCTTGCAGATAATACTGACTGGGAATAATCTTTATCCGCGGCTGAAACTATCTCTCCCGCCTTTTCCCGTGCCTGCTGAATTAGTTTTTCCGCTTCTTTTTCCGCGTTAATAATTTCTTCAAGAACTGATTTTTGCATATTTATACTCTAATTCGTTTTTTCTACTATGCGCTTTAGGGCATTTTATGTCAATACAGGCTGTTTTTCATCCCTGCGATTGAAACAGAGAAAGCTTTACTTTATAATTCCCACTCAAATGAGAATGGAAAAAGGGATACTGGAAACAGTAAAAACAATCGGGGAAAACCTCTATTATTTAAAAATCAATCTTCCACTGATTGCAGGGGAAATTAATCCTGGCAATTTTATATCGATTCTTCCGCCCCCGGATTCAGGCAAATACATAAGACGCCCCTTTTCTGCCGCCGGCGCTGAACAGGGGGAAGTTGAGCTTATTATCAAGAATACAGGGCCTGTAACCGCTTCCTTGTGCAGACTTAAAAAAGGAAGTGAAATTGACGCGATGGGGCCGCTTGGAAATACCTACAGCCTAAAACAAAAAAAATTATGGATGATAGGCGGCGGGACCGGCATTGCCTCAATACTTTTTTTAAACTCATCACGGTTTACAGTCTCACTCGATAGGGTTCTTTGGGCAGGAAAAACAGCTGCCGCTCTCCCGCCGGAAAAGATAATGCAGGACAAATATTTTGCTTCAGTTTTCATGCCCAATATATGCTTTGCAACAGATGACGGAACTTTGGGAGAAAAAGGGACAGCATCTGTTGTACTTGAGAAGTGGTTAAAGGAAGCTACCCGGGAAACAGGTAATAATCGTGATCCGTATAGCGGAAAAAGCAAAACAGCTTCCGGCATCTTGCCTGATGCAATAGTCTCCTGCGGCCCGCACGGAATGATGAAAGGGATAAAAGAGATTGCAGATAATGCAGGGATCCCTTCGTGGTTTTCACTTGAAGAGTTTATGGCGTGCGGCGCCGGCGCGTGCGCGGGGTGCGCTGTCCCTGCTTCAGGCGGCGGATACCTTAAAGCATGCAGCGACGGCCCGGTTTTCGCCGGCAGCGAGGTGATACTGTGACTAAATCTGCAATAAATGATACTTCAGCTGTAAACATCTCTGCCGAGGCCGGAGCAGGCCTTATCCTGCGAAACCCCTTTATCGCTGCCAGCGGAACATGCGGCTACGGCACTGAATACTCATCTATTACGCCGCCTGAACAGTGGGGCGCCCTTGTATTAAAAACTGTTACCCCGCACCCGCGGAAAGGAAATCCCCCTCCACGCACCTGCGAAACAGATTCTGGGATGCTAAACTCTATCGGGCTTGCAAATGCTGGGCTTGAAAAATTTATAAGTGAAAAACTTCCCGCTTTTACATCACATCACCCGAAAGCCTTTGCAGTTGCAAGCATAGCAGGCGAAAGCTGGGAAGAGTTTGCCGCTCTTGCCGGGAAGGTAGGCGCCTGCGGCGGAGTAAAGGCTATTGAGCTTAATTTCTCCTGCCCCAATATTGCGCGGGGAGGCATCCACTTCGCAGCCGACACCCTCTCTGCCGCTGAAGCTGTGAGTGAGTGCAGAAAAACAACATCCCTGCCCATCTGGGTAAAGATAAGCCCGGCCGCCTCCGACCCTGTAAAAATAGCAGCAGTTGCAATGGAAGCAGGGGCAGATGCGATTGTCGCGGGAAACACAATGCCGGGGATGTTAATCGATATTAAAAAACAAAAACCGCTTCTGGGGAATATAACAGGTGGTTTATCAGGCCCTGCAATCTTTCCGGTATCGCTGCGCATGGCATACATAATCGCAAAATCTCTTCCCGGAATCAAACTTATCGGCTGCGGCGGGATAGACTGCGCGGAAAAAGCTATCCAGTTCATCCTTGCGGGCTGCAGCGCGGTAGAGGTCGGAACTGCAGTATTCAGGTCGCCTGAGATACTGAAGGATCTTGAGGAAGGCCTTTTGAAATGGATGGGTGAATCAGGTTACACAAGCTTAAACGATTTCATCGGAAAAGCACTCAAATTTTGATCCTTAAGGGCTATATCATATATTTTTTATTGTAAAGAAT
>JAVEZE010000008.1:0-32370 GCA_034003145.1 Spirochaetia bacterium | reverse complement strand
TTGTTTCCAGGATTTATAGAATTTTTCAAGCGGTTTTTCATTTTCCTCCATTCTTACAGCCTGTATATAGGTGTTTTTCGGAAAATGAATATCAAGAAGTGATGAGAAAGAGAGAGCCTCATCATATCCTTCCCCCCGAAGCTGCCTGTAAACATCGCGGTCATCTGTATCAAGGGAAAGAATCCAGATCAGTCTGTCTTTGAAAAGTTCTTTTTTGCCAGCCAGAGATTCAATTACCCCGCTCTTCCACCCTATTCCGGAGGTTTCTATTACAAGCTTAAAATTTTTATTTTCAAGTGTTTTAATTATGATTTCCTCAATCCGTGGATGGCTTGATGGCTCACCCCACAGCGACAGGGAAATTACAGCATCTTCCGAGAAGCTGCTGATCTTTTCAAGAATCATGCAGTATTTATCAAAATCCATATAACTGCTTCCTTTGAGCAGGTCCGGATTCATTTTCGGATAGGGGCAGTATGAACAGGACTGATAACATCTGTCAGTAATCTGAACCGGATAATACGCAGGAAGGGTTCTGATCATCTTCTGATCCAAAGGTGTGAGATTGTTGATCCTTTTTTCCCCTGTTACCCCCTCTTTTTCAAACCTTTCAAGCATCAGGAAATTCCTTTTTGAATCTGCTGTGAGAGAGATCCTGAGCATCCGCAGGTCTATCTCTGAAATGTCTGTTTCAATATCAAAGGAATTAATATCGCGCTGGATTATTGTAAAAATTGTATCACGATCAATTTCCACTTTATCCTTATCTGAAAGGACTTTAAGCGCATCAGCAATTTCAAGTGCAATTATTTCCGGGGTCAGACCGTAAGGGGCACCATCTGAGAAGCTGTATTGCGCGCTGTAGGCCAGGTGATTATCATACATCCGTTTTCCTGCTTCGATATCAAGAAAGGGACAATCGCCGTAGATATAAAAAAGATGGCTGCAACTTTCTGCAGCTGAAAGAAAAGTTTCAAAAAGAGAGCTTGAATCCCAGGAATCCCTGCCGAGTATTGATATTTTATTTTTGGGTTTTCCATCATGCAAGGGCAACAGGGAAGCTGCCTCTGCAGCGTTTTTTTTATATTTCTCTTTTTCAGATTCAAGGCATAGAATATAAATCTCACCAGCATCAGGAAGCTGGAGCGCATAGTTTAAAACATATCTGAAACTTGAGCTTCCCGAGGGCAGAGGTTTTAAAATATATTCAGATGCATTGATACAATTGATAAATACTGAGTTTTTCATACTATAATTTAATATCGTCAATACAAGCCCCGGTGTAAAGTGCTATAACCTCAAACAATAGTTATAAATTGATTGAAAAAAGGAGTTTAAACTATTAGTATTGGTTTTATGTCTGATTTTAAAGGAAGATGCCTTAAGGTATTTGAACTTACATCGCTGATCAAGGAAACACTTGAATCACAATTCTACTCTGTTCTGGTTGAAGGGGAAGTTTCCAATTTCAAACCCTCAAGCACAGGACACTATTATTTCAGCCTGAAAGACAGCAGTTCAATGATTTCAGCAGTACTTTTTAAAAACGCTGCAAAAAACCTTGTATATCTTCCAGCAGATGGAGAGCTTGTAAGGGTTACAGGCGATGTCTCAGTCTATCCGCAGCGGGGAAGCTACCAGATAATATGCCACACAATCGAGAAAGCGGGAGAAGGAGAAATTCTTGCCCGGCTTGAAAAGCTTAAAAAACTGCTTGCATCTGAGGGGCTTTTTGATGAAGCTCACAAAAAGAAGCTTCCCCTGATGCCGAAGAGGATCGGGGTTGTAACCTCCCCTACAGGGGCGGCAATAAAGGATATTCTAAGAGTCTTAAAAAGGCGGAACAACAGGATAAATCTTATAGTGCTTCCTGCCCCGGTGCAGGGGGATGATGCAGCTCGTCTTATAGCAGCTCAAATCAGACGGGCAAACATGCTTAAAATAGCTGATGTTCTGATTGTAGGAAGAGGCGGCGGCTCACTTGAGGATCTGCTTGCTTTTTCATCCGAAGAGGTTGTAAGGGCAATATATGAATCAGAAATACCTGTTATTTCTGCGGTAGGGCATGAGATTGATGTATCGCTTTCTGATTTCGCGGCAGATTTAAAAGCACCCACCCCTTCGGCCGCCGCGGAGATTGTATCTGTAGAGTCTGACAGAATAAGTACAATTCTTTCAGATACTGTTGTTTCAATCAGCTCATCTCTCAGGAGAAAAATCGAGATTCTTTCCCTTAGATTGGGAAATGCCTCTCCTTTACAGATGGAAAGGCTTCTTAAAAGGAATTTAAACCTTGCAAGCCAGCGTCTTGACGACGGCAGCGAAAACATAAGGCGGATAATAACAGATAAACTTAAACTGGCAGGGATGAACCTAGCGCTTATAATAAGCAATCTTAACTCATCATCGCCGGAGGAAATATTTAAAAAAGGTTATGCCGCGGTTTTCAACAATTCGCAGGGACATCTAATAAAATCAGCTTTTGAGGCAAAGCCAGGTGATGAGATATCAGTACGATTTTTAAAGGATATACTTAAGACTGAGGCAAAATCAGCTGAAAAAATTGAATCTGTACCTGATGGCAGTGCTGAAAAAGGGGCTGTTGAAAAAAAGGAGATGAAAAATGAAAGGTTTTGAAGAAAAACTTGCAAGACTTGAAGAGATAAATGAAAAAATGAAGGAAGATGAAGTAACAATAGATAAATCAATGCAGCTATTTGAGGAAGGGATTAAAATTGCCAAAGTTCTTCAGAAAGAGCTTGATAAAATGGAAAGAAAAGTTGAAATACTGATAAACCAGCCGGAAACGCCGGATGAAAAACCTGTGCTTGAGCTTTTCCCTGAGCTTGAAGGCTGAATCCTTTCACTTTACTGAAGGTAATAAGATTTTATCGCCCGGTTTTATCCCGTTCTTTGTAAAATAACCCCTGTTTACCTCAAGCGCATAGCGTACATAGTTTTTAGATTCAACCGGCTCAAGCGACTGAGGACTCATATCCCGAATTTCTTTGATAATCCCGTCTGAATTGATAAACGCAATGGAAAGAGGAATAAAAGTATTTTTCATCCAGAAGGAAAGCTTTCTGTCGCTTTCAAAAATAAAAAGCATTCCATGGTCCGCATCAAGAGATTTCCTGTTCATGAGCCCTTTGGCTCTCTCTTGCTCTGTCTTAGCAATCTCGACAGCAAGGGTTGTTCCGTTTATTGTAATATTCGTTTTTTCCAGAGTTTCTGAGGCATTGCACGATGCAAAAGAGGAGATAAAAATAAAAAGAAACATTGATTTTAAATAAAATCCTGTCTGAAAATATTTTCTGAATTTTTTTTCAGTTTTTTTATTCATGTTATAACTATTCTTACCTGCTATTATTAATCTTCAATGAAATTTATTCAGATGATTCCAACCGGAGGGATCAGAAGAGTTTCAGAAACTCTTCCTTGTTTATACTTCCCCTCTCTTCAATATCTTTACGCTCTTTGGTTATTTCCTCAAGAATATTTTTATCCATATATTTGATACTGAGCGGTTTTTCAAGGCTTAAAGCGACACTGCTGTTTTCCCAGTATGCCCCTTTCGGATCAAGTCTATCTGCTTTGCCGTATTTTTCTTCAAGAAGCATGTGCATGGTATAAAAATCAAGCCTTTCCCTGTTAAAAACAAGAGTCATGATAAAAAGTATTTTATTGTTAAACTGGAAATATCCTTTTTCGATAAACGAATACCCGCTGCTCTCAATCAGCTGCTGATTGGGTGATGCCAGCATGGAAACGTCAGGATCGCCCCTGTAATCAAAATATGAATTATCAGATAAAGCTTTTTTTACCTCTTCAAGGCTCATTCCAAGCGTAATATTCATATAGCCTGCAGGGAGATTTTCCGAAGTTTTGTCATCAGTAGAGGTATTTTCACTGTTTTTCCCATCCTCCGTCCCTAATAATAACGAAGATGGAGCTTCCTTTTCAGTTGCTTCCTCAGATTGCGAATCCTCCGTCCCTGTTGTTATCTCCTGAGCAGAGAGCAGGCAACCCACAGAGACGAGAAAAACCATAATCATAAAAAAAAAGCGCTTTAAAATCATTAATTTTATATCGGAATTATTGTTGTTATCTTGAATCATCTCACCCTTTAGTATAATAACCGTAACATATGGGAAAGGCTTGATTGCCATACAGGTATATTATAAACTTTATATTGAAGAAGCGGGAAACTGTTTACATCTTTTACATTTTTATATTTTTGAAGGGGATCATGATGAAAAATAAAAAAATATTGCTTCAGCGCAACACGAAAGAAACAGATTTGACTGTCGAACTTGACATTTCAGGCGAAGGCGGAATTGAAATACAAACACAGCTTCCTTTTTTCAATCATCTTCTTACAGCAATGGCTTTTCACGGCAATTTTTCACTCAGGGTAAACGGGATCGGAGATGTTGAAGTCGACCCGCACCATCTTGTCGAGGATGTAGGGCTTGTTATAGGAGATGCTTTTTATAAAACAGTAGAGCAATTCGGCCCTGTGATGCGGTTCGGCCATTCTGTAATTCCAATGGATGAATCACTTTCAGAAGTGACTGTTGATGCGAGCGGGAGGCCCTATTTGATTTACAAGGCAGATTATCCTCAGCCCTATTCCGGAGCATTCAGCATGTCGCTGTTAAACGAATTTTTTCATGCTTTTACAGTTAAAGCTATGATTACGCTGCATGCGCAGTGCAGATACGGAATGAACAGTCATCATATGGCAGAATCGCTTTTTAAAGCTTTGGGTAAAGCATTAAACCAGGCATATCAGCCTGTAAAGGATGGGGCAAGTGTCCTTTCTACAAAAGGGATAATATAAACACAAATAAAGTTATCAAGATCATAAATATATTTATATATTGTTCTGATAATAATATGGTTACAATACACTTTATGTTATAGTATGATAATATAAAGATTCTGTTGTTATTTCTTCCTGGTTGTAATAAAATGAACAAGAAGTTTGATAAAAACGATATTTTAAAAAATATTCCGGAGTCAGGTTTTACAAAACTGACATCTACTGGAAAAAACGATTTAAAAACAAGTGACCGCGTTTTTTTAAACAGAAAAGGCAATCAGTTTTTTAATGAGGGAAAAATTGACGCTGCAAGAAGAATATTCCTTACTACCGGCTATACAGACGGACTGATAAGGGTTGGAGATTATTATTATGAGAATAATAATTATGTCGAAGCCTTGAAAATGTATACTCTTGCGCCATCAACCCAAAAAAAAAATGAACTTGTTGAAAAAATTAGCAGCGTAATTAAAAATTGGATTAGCTGATTAAGATGACCTTGTCTCAGCCGCTCTTTCAGGCAGCAGAGGGAGAAATGAATTATTATTCAAAGGTGCACTTAATATTTTAACCGTTTTTTCGAGGTGAAATTAATGATTGATAAAGATGACTTTGAGTTCCCGGATATCCCGGATACAGGACAATCTGATAATGATAATCTTAAACAGGAGATATCTGAACTTTCAAAATCAGGATATCAGCTTCTGAAAGATGACAATACTGATGATGCTGAAATTACTTTCAAAAAAATACTGGAAAAAGATCCTGATAATAATTACGCGTATGTAGGACTCGGCGATGCTGAAAGAAAAAAAAGAAACTACAGATCTGCCATAGAATACTATCAGAAGTGTCTTGAAAAATATCCTGACAACAATTATGCCCTTTTTGGCCTTGCAGACTGCTATAAATCATTAAATCAGTACAAGCTTGCAATCGCTATCTGGGAACAGTATCTAAAGCATGACGATAAAAACATTACAGTCCTTACAAGAATAGCTGATGCCTACAGAAAAGTGCGGAATTTTTCAAAATCAAAGGAAATATATTTAAAAGTTCTTGAAATGGATGAGAACAACGCATACGCGATAATAGGACTCGGTCATCTCCATTTTGATTTCAGGTTTTACGATGAAGCCCAGTTTTACCTGAAAAAAATGCTTGAAAGAGATGAACCGGTTGATATCAGGGTTCTTACAACACTTGGAAACTGCCACAGAAAGCTTAAAACCTATGATCAGGGTATCTATTATTTCAATAAAGCGCTTGAGATGGAAAAAGATAATTTTTACGCGCTGTTTGGAATCGCAAACTGCTACCGCGGCCTTAACATGCATCAGGAAGCGCTTGACAGCTGGCTTCAGATTCTCAAATTTGACAGCAACAACAAGGTTATACTAACAAGAGCCGGGGATTCTTTCAGAAATTTGAAGAATTATGAAAAGGCGGAAGAGTATTATAAAAACGCGCTTAATATCGAATTTGATGAATATGCCATACTGGGCCTTGCATATATCAACAAGATAAAGGGAAATTACAAAGAAGCGATAGATTCACTTGAATCCCTTATAAAAAACGATCCGAAGAATTACAGGCTTTACAGTGAGCTTATTGACTGCTACATACAGGTGAAGGATAAAAATAAAATTACTGCAATACTTGCCGAATATCAGAAAAACGGTCTTAAAACTTCTTACATTTCAAACATCCTTGAAAAACTAAAACTTTGAGAAAAAAGCAAAAAAAGAGAAACAGATGAAAATACCTTTATCAGGAATGCTTCCTGATGAAATCTGCACTACCCTTTCACTTGTAAAAACATACAGGGGAAGGCAGATATTCAAGGCAATTTACAGCGGCGCAAAAGATATCAAATCGGTTACAACCCTTCCTTCTGATATGCGTTTGAATTTTGAAGAAAAATACACTCTGCTGGGCTCTTTCCCGGAGAAAGTGCTTAAAGATGATGAAGGTACCGGAAAAATGATAATTATCCTTTCAGACAAGGTGAAAATTGAGTGTGTCCTTTTAACAGACGGAAAAGGGAGGAAAACTGCCTGTATTTCAACACAGGCAGGATGCGCAATGGGATGCCTTTTCTGTAAAACAGGAGAAAGCGGTTTTTTCAGAAACCTCTCATCTTCTGAAATTACAGAGCAGTTTATTCACCTGACAGCGCAGTTCGGGCACATTTCCAACATAGTGTTTATGGGGATGGGAGAGCCGCTTGACAATATTGAAAACCTTTTTAAGGCGGCAGAGGTATTAAGCCATCAGGATGGTGCAGGAATGAGCCCAAAAAAAATGACTGTATCAACCTGCGGCATTGCCGATAAAATAAAGTTTATGGCAGATAACGGCCCACCGTTAAGGCTTGCCCTCTCGCTTAACGCATCTGTGCAGGCTAAAAGAGAGAAGATAATGCCGATAGCAAAGAAGTATCCCTTAAGCGAACTTAAAAAAGCTCTTATCCACTATCAGGAGAAAAGAGGAAAACGGATAACACTCGAATATGTACTGATAAAAGGGTTTAATACAGGCAGGGATGATGCTGAAGCGGTTGAGAGCTTTGTAAAAGGTCTTTCAGCGATAGTAAACCTGATACCGTGGAATCCCGCGCCAAGGCTTGATTTTGAAACCCCATCCGACAGCGAGACTGCCAGGTTTTGCCGTTATCTTGATGCTTTAAACATAAACTACGCGCTACGAAGGGAAAAGGGAAGAACTATAAAAGGGGCATGCGGACAGCTTGCCTCACAGCAGTAATAAAGGTTTTTGACAAATACTGGATGTTAAAAAACAAACCGGATTGAATTATCAAATCCGGCTGATTTTTATGGGTCAAACCTCTTTACTGTCAGAAATTATACCAGTTCTGCCCTTATTCTCCTTACTCCGGCAGAAGAAGACTGTTCTTTTGTTATCTTGAACTTTCCAAGCTCGCCTGTTTTTTTTACATGCGGCCCGCCGCAGACTTCTTTGGAGAAGCTGTCTATGGTATAAACCTTAACTGTCTCTTCATATTTATCGCTGAAAAACGCAAAAGCTCCTGCCTCTCTTGCCTTATCAAGGCTCATCACTTCCATTGTGACAGTATAATCAGATTCTATCTGGGCATTTACGATTTCCTCTACCTTTTTTATCTCATCCGGCGTCATTGGAGAAGGATGTGAAAAGTCAAATCTTAGTCTTTCAGATGTAATGTTTGACCCTTTCTGCTGGACATGCTCACCCAAGACCATACGAAGCGCCTGATGCAGAAGATGGGTAGCGGTATGATATCTTGTTGTTATCTCAGAGTTGTCTGCAAGTCCTCCTTTGAAGACTTTATCCGCGCCCTGCTTTGAAAGCTCCTGGTGTTTTTTAAACGCATCATCAAATCCTTTCCTGTCTACTGTCAGCCCGTGCTCTGATGCAAGCTCCTGTGTTATTTCAACCGGAAATCCGTATGTATCGTACAGTTTAAAAGCAAGCCTGCCTGGTATTATTTTCGCGTTTCCCTTAAGAAGGTTGGGAAGCATCTTTTCAAACTCAGATTCTCCCTTTGCAAGGGCGGCTGTAAAGCGCTCTTCCTCAAGCTCAAGTTCTTTGATAATCTCATCCCTGTTATACTTGAGTTCGGGATAAACATCACTGTACATATCAATGACAACATCAGCGGGAGAGGATAAAAACGTTCCGTTTATCCCGAGTTTTCTTCCGTGTCTTATTGCACGTCTTATGATCCGCCTTAAAATATATCCCTGCCCCAGGTTTGAAGGCTTTACCCCTTGTTCATCTCCCAGGATAAATACCGATGTTTTAACATGGTCTGATATTATCCTTGTAGAAATATCTTTAGCTGAATCCTCATCAGAGCCGTATTTATAACCTGTAATTTCCTCAAGTTTTTTTATTATTGGTATGAAAAATTCCGTATCATAAACAGATTTTTTCCCCGTAAGCATTGCAATTGTTCTTTCAAGGCCCATTCCTGTATCTACGCATTTTCTCTTCATCTGCTCATATGAGCCGTCATTTTTCTTGATATACTGCATGAAAACATCGTTCCAGATCTCGACAAATTTTCCGCAGGAGCACCCCGGCTTGCAGTTATCACCGCATAACTGTTTTCCGGTATCGATAAACATTTCAGAGTCAGGTCCGCAAGGCCCAGTCTCTCCCGCAGGCCCCCACCAGTTATCTTCCCGCGGCAGCATGTAGATGCGGTTTTCCGGTATTCCAATCGATCTCCATATATCCCTGGCTTCGTTATCAGGAGGGACTCCTGTCTCCTCTTCCCCTTCAAATACAGTTACATATAAAGTCTCGGGATCAAGGCCCAGCCACTGTTTTGAAGTAAGGAATTCATAGCTCCATGTGAGCGCATCCTGTTTAAAATAATCTCCCAGAGACCAGTTTCCAAGCATTTCGAAGAAAGTCAGATGAGTGGTATCACCGACAGAATCTATATCGCCTGTCCTTATGCATTTCTGGTAATTTACAAGACGCTTTCCTGCGGGATGGCTTTCGCCAAGGAGATATGGGACAAGAGGATGCATCCCGGCAGTTGTGAATAAGACAGTAGGATCGTTTTCCGGGATAAGTGATTTCCCCGATATCTGCTTATGTCCTTTGCTGATAAAAAAATTGATGTATTTTTCCCGTAATTCTTTTCCTGTCATAGTGGAGATATTATTGTTTGAGTTATTGGTTTGTCAAGCACCAGGTGAAAAACAATGAGCCCTATACCATTTTGTCGCCAGTCCGGTTGATGATGATAATCCCCTCTTTCTCAGCCTGCCTCAGATAATCTACAAATTCCCTTGTTGCTATATTGACTTCAGACTTTCTCATTATACCCAGATAGTCTGATTCCTGCCCAATAATTTCCCTTCTTGTATGGGACAGGCAGGAGAGTATTTTATTTTTGATTTCACTGCTTCTGCCTTTAAGCACAACAGCAAGTTCCCTGTCGCTGAAGCTTGCAAGGACTTTCTGAAGATATAAATCTGATATTCCAAAAACAATCTCTATTGTATTTACCTGTTCGGTAATTTCACGCGAAAGATCAGGGTCTGATTCAGAGATATCTTTAAGAATAACCTCTTCATCGCTTAAGTCCATGAATTTAAGTATATTCGCAAGTTTGTTTTTTCCGTCTATTCTTTGGGTAACAACATGCCCCTGAAGACGCACTTTTTCCTTTATCACCTGTTCCATTTTTTCAAATATTTCCCTTCTTATCTTGCCTCCCGCTGCCATTCTGAGCATTATCTGTTTCTGCTCGTCAGGTGAAAACTCTTTAAGAAGAGATGCGCTTTTATCAGGTTCAAGATAATTCATGACAAGTGAGATCATTGTAACCGGTTCATCCTTTAGCGCGAGTTTTATCTGAAGCGGTTCAATATCCTGAAGGAATTCAAACGGTTTTTCCCTGGTTTCCGGGAGTGCCCTGCTTAGAAGTTCCTCCCCTTTGCTTGAGCCGAATGCTGTATAGAGCATGTTCCTGGCTGTTTCAACACCGCCTGCAAATGTATCTGAAAGCTCTTTTTTCCTGTGTATCTCTTTAAGAAGATGATAAGCCTCATCTTTATCAATATGCTTGATCCTGATCATCTCGGATGCGATCTTTTCAATCTCATCCGGTTTAAAAAGTTTTAAGACAGAGGCTGCCTCATCTTTTCCAAGGAGGAGAAGAATTTTGGCTGTTTTATCATAGCCTTTTAAAGTTTTTTTACCGGCCGACACAGCACTGTAAGAGGCTGTAGATTTATCAGCAGCAGCTTTTTTTGGAGTAAAGCCTTTTACCGCACCAGGGCTGGCTGATGAAGCACTGTCAGGTTTACCGGGGCGGGATTCTCCGCTCTCTTTTTTTTCTTCTTCTGTTTCCTTGATAAAATAATTATTTTTCAAGGCAGACTCATGTTTACCGTTTTTTGAGCCTTTTGTCTTTCCGGCCGGTTTTCCTGATTTTATCCTGTCAGATTCAGCCTGGTCAGACTCAAAACTTTCAAAAATATATTTTTCAACTTTCTTTCGGGTTTCCTCTTCTTTGTCAGGTTTATCCCGTTCAGAAGCTCTTTTGTATGCGTCAAACGCTTTTTTTATATCAGACATCTGTTTTTATCAGCCTTGTTATTCAAGGCCGAGTTCCTCCATTGTATAGGGCATAAGGTACAAAGGCTCATCCTGCTTATAATAATCTGTTTTTTTAAGGAAATCAAACAATGCTTTTATTGCCTCTGGCTCATCTTCCTTTTTGATTTTTGATATCCCGATGAAATCAGAAAATGAGAAGATTGACCTTCCTGGAACTATTTCAATCAATCTGGCTTCTTTTCCGTTAAAACTTGTTTCCTCAAGATATGAAACTGCATCAGTTATTCCTCCAATCTTGTCAACAAGTGATTTATCCTTTGCCTGGATCCCGGTCCAGACCCTGCCTCTGGCTGATTCGTCGACTTTTTCCTTATCAAGAGATCTTCCATCCGCTACGATATTTACAAACTGGCTGTAGCTCTCTGAAATAAAGGCGCGGATTTTATTAACTTCTTCATCCGACATCGGTCTTGTGATATTGGCGAAATCTCCGCTTTCAGATTTTTTTACAGTTTCACTTTTAATATCAAGCTTATCAAGCAATCCTGAAATATCAGGAAAAAGGGCAATTACGCCTATGGAACCTGTTATTGAAACAGATTCTGCAAATATCTTCTCAGCCGGAGACGCGATATAATATCCGCCTGATGCTGCAGCGCCTCCCATTGAGACTATAACAGGTTTCGCATCATCCCCTTCACTGCAAAGCGCTACCTCCCTTGCTATAAGGTCTGACGCAAGAGCGCTGCCTCCGCCTGAATTAATTCTAAGGATTATACCCTGTACAAGGGGATTTTCTCTTGCAGATTTAATTGCTGATGCGACACTGTCAGAACCCGCATTTGTACCTCGTATGCCGCTGCCTGTAACAATATTTCCTGTAACATAAATTACAGCAACTGACGGTTTTATAAAATATTCCCAGTTTGTCATCGCTTTCTCAGGAAAGTTTGAATATCTGTGTGAAGTGTATTTATTGGTTTTTATCCAGTTATCAAGCTGATCATTATAAAAAAGCCTATCAACAAGACCGGCTGATAAAGCTTTTGAGGAAGAAAGATAGGGTCCATCTCCAATAATTTTCTCAATTACACTTTCATTGCTGCCGACAGGGGTGCTGGTTTTAAGTTTTTTTCCCCTTCCTGCCAATATCATTTTTTCAAGCTCATCCTGAAGAGATGTATAAAGGCTTTTTAGAGCTTCCTTTTCCTCATCAGTCATACCAGGTTCTGAATATTTGTTGAACGCTGTTTTATACTCATGGCTTCGGAAATTATGGAACCTGACGCCGAATTTTTCAAAAAAATCCTTGAAATATAACCCGGTTCTTGAAAAACCTTTAAGATATAAAATCCCCTGAGGAGTGAGGAATATTCCGTCAGCCACAGAGGCGGCAAGGGCATACTGCACAGAAGAAACAGATTCAAAATAAAAATAGATCTTTTTCCCTGAAGATTTTACTTCCCTGAGCACGCGGGAAATTTCCATGATATTTGCAAAGGAAGTGATAAACTGCTGGTCCCTGAAAAGAACCGCGTCAATGTCAGGATCCTGCCTTATTTTTTCCATATCAGATAAAAACTCAAGAAGCGATATTTCTCCGTTACTTCTGTTGGAAATAACCTTCCTGACAGAGAGCCAGTCGCGCGGAAAATCGTTTATTACCCCTGCCCTGTCGTATTCCACCATTAACTTGAAAGGGATAGGGAAAGAGCTTCTCATCCGTTTTCCTGATGCGAAAAGTGAATAATTACCCTTTCTCCAGGAATTGCTGCCTGAAACTTCCGAGTTTACGGATGAAGACAAAAACTGGGTTGAAAAAGTTATGCCGGCGTTGAAAACCTCATCTTTATGATTAAAATCCCCTTTTAGAATCACGCCGTCAAGCATTTCAAGGGAAAGGCCTGTTGAAAGAGGGCTTAGGATATCCGAGGCCTGGCTGTCAAGATAAAAGGTTAGGCGGCTCATCCAGTAGGGACTTGAGGCAAGAGGCCTTATGCCGGCGCCGAGTGTGATATCAGAGAAAGATCCTGTAACATCGGGAGTTTTCGCGCCGAAAGAAAGGAGAGGAAGGGGCCTTACAAGCGCCGAGAAACCGAAATCAAGATCTGATAATCCTCCGTCCCTCCATTTAAGAGATCCTCCGTAGTAAACTCCCTCATTTGCCTTCAGGGCAAGGGTGATTTTGTGGTTAAAATCACCGGTAAGAGAGTCAAAACCGTAGGAGAGGTGGTTTGTATTAAAATAGAGAGAGTAAGTATCAAGAAGCCCCTTTTTTTCCTCAAATTCCTGGTAAAACGCTATTCCTGCCGCATTTCCTGCTGCAATGGCTGAAGGGTTTACCATGGGGGCAAAACCGTTGTCTGTTACAGCAATACCGCTGTTTTGCGCATGAATCACCTGCGGCGTTAACAGCGTTAACAGCGGAATAAAAGCAAAAATTATGGTTACGGATAAAAGTATTCTTTTTCTCATAAAAGCTGTTAAACCTCTTTAAAATCTCAATTTAAAGTTTATGCTTCCCGGCCCTGAAGGATAAAAAAGGAAATCCGCATTATCTGCCTTCCCATTTTTAACTTCATGTATTTTGGGTATGAAAATACCAATAAATGTACCCCAGGCAGCACCTGCAACAACATCGGAAGGAAAATGCTGACCAGCTGCTATGCGCAGTACCCCGACAGCGGCAGCGCTGCTGTAGGATGCGATTGAGACAAGATATTTCCCTGCCCCTTCAGGGTGTGTATTTGAATAAACTGTGCTTAAAAAAGCTGCTGCTGAAAACGCTGAAGATGTATGGCCTGAGAAAAAAGACTGCATTGATTCGCTGCTGCTTTCCGGTACATCTGCAGCTCCGCTTGAGTAATTATAGGGTCTGAAGCGGGGAAAAGTACTTTTTACAAGCTCCTTGAAACTGTGGGAAAGCAGCATGGTTTCCCCGTACATTACAAGATATACTGTTGTATCAGACAGGCTTTCATCAAGAGTAAGGAGAAGGGGCGATAAAATCACTGCTCCCAATGCGAAATCGCTGATATTTGAAACTGTTTTTGAATAAGGGGAGGCTGCCCACCTGTCAAAAATATTAATATCATTTTTATCAAAATTCTCATAACCATATTCCGATGCTGTTTCTGCGGGAAAAAACTCTTTTACAAACAGATTTGTCCCCAGCATTGCAGCTCCGGCAGTAAACAAAACAGTTTCACGCAGCATATCAATCTCATATACAACAGGTGCTTTCTTTTTATTGTATGCAATGCTTTCTGCGCTGATTTTTTCTGTGCAGAAAATCGAAATAGAGATTAAAGAAGCTAAAATCAATATATATCTATGCATAAATCAGGTTCCTGTATTTTAAAAATAATAAATTTACGCAATCGTAAATTCAATTCGCATAATAACATCATATCAAGGGATTTTGCAAACTGAACCCAAAAGGATCTTGATCACTTTGAAAAATATTTAAATAACCTGTATTCAATATAGTAATAATTTTGCTTATAGGTTATAAAAGATAACTAATCATAACATAAAAAATACTCAGGGGTTGCTTCAAATGATAAAAATTAATGAGAATTACAAAAAACTTCAGGCCTCGTATCTTTTTTCAGATATCGCAAGAAAAGTGGCAGAATATCAAAAAAATAATCCTTCAAAAGAAATAATCAAAATGGGAATAGGGGATGTCACCCGGCCTCTGCCTGAAGTATGTGTCAAGGCTATGCACAAAGCGGTTGATGATCTTACCAGAACTGATACTTTCAGGGGATACGGGCCGGAACAGGGTTACGAATTCCTTAGAGAACCGATATCAGAATTTGATTTTAAAAGCAGGGGAGCTGATATTTCACCTGATGAGATTTTCATCAGCGACGGGGCTAAATGCGATACAGGCAATATACAGGAAATTTTCTCGGATGATGCAATCATCGCCCTCCCCGACCCGGTTTATCCTGTCTATTCAGATACAAATGTAATGTCGGGAAGAAGCGGAAATTTCAAAAACGGAAGATATGAAAATTTCATCTATCTTGATTCAACTGATGAAAACAACTTTATCCCTGAACTGCCTTCTAAAAAACCTGATGTAATATATTTATGCTTCCCTAACAATCCAACCGGAGCCACCGCTACAAAAGAGCAGCTTAAAAAATGGGTAGATTATGCAAGGGAAAACAAGGCTCTGATCCTTTTTGACGCAGCTTACGAATCTTTTGTAAGGGATGAATCACTCCCCAGGTCAATTTTTGAGATTGAGGGAGCGCGCGAGGTTGCTATCGAGTTCAGAAGCTTTTCAAAAACAGCAGGTTTTACAGGGGTTAGATGCGCATATATCGCGATACCCAAAGATTGCAGAGGCTGGGACAGTGAAGGGAATATACACTCCATGCACACCCTGTGGAACAGGCGCCATAATACAAAATTCAACGGCGCATCCTACCCGGTACAGAAAGCAGCCTCAGCTGTATTTACCGCAGAAGGACAGAAAGAAGTGAGGGAAATAACTGATTTTTATCTTGAAAATGCCAGAATCATCAGGGAATCAATGGTAAATCTCGGCTACAAGTGCACAGGAGGAGTCAACTCTCCATACATCTGGGTAAAAACAGATACAACTTCCTGGGATTTCTTTGATTCACTGCTTGGAAGGGCCGGTGTTGTCTGTACTCCGGGATCAGGATTCGGTTTGTGCGGGGAAGGATATATCAGATTCAGCGCATTTAACACAAGAGAAAACACAGAAAAAGCAATGGAAAGAATAGCAAAATTCATAAAATAGATTGCAAGTGACTGCAATACCGGGATCAGGAAAGAAGCCTGATCCTGGTAAAAATATAATCAAGCGAATCACGCTTTACAACTGCCCTGCGGTAAGAGCTGCTGCCCAGCCCCCTGACTACACTTTCAGGGTATGAATAGTTTTTTACATTGCTGTTTTTATCAAACCAGTGGACAAGCGAGATATTTCTGTTTTTAATCTCGATAGCAGAAAGACCTCTCTTTCCTATAACACTTCCTGAATTGAAAATAGTTGGAATTATTACTGCTTTATTATATATCCCGCTTCTTAATCTGTATTCATGGTTTTCGCTTAAAATAGTTTCAATTTCTTCTTTATACTTTTTTATCTCTTCCTCAATTTCATCAGTTTTTTCGCCATTGGCTGATGGATAAATACGAAGCAGATTTTCAATTTTAAACCGCAGCAGATCAATTTCTGAAAGAGATTCAAATAAAGGGCGGTGTGTGTGGCCGATTATGGAAATTATTTTTCTTTCTCTTGAATATTCGTAAATCATTTTTTCGGTATTATTTATACTTGTATTGTCATAAGATCTTGTAAAATTCTTTATCCCTAGAGGCTGTGCAATGTACTTTAAAATATATTTCATGAATTTTGGGGTCATCATATATCGGATTGAGGCCTGATGACCGTGAAAAATAAGAATTGAATTGCCCTCATGATTAAGGACAAGTGAATCAAGCAGGTTTCTGTTTATGTCAGAATGCTCACTTTTAAAAAGATCACTATCATGATTACCTGCTATTTTAAAAAGCTTCCCCTTATTTTCGAAAGCGGAAAATATATTATAAAGTTCAGGCCATTTTGCTTTAACCTTTTTAAGAGGACGCTTTTGGAGCTCTTCAACATCCCCATTTAATATCATGGTATAATCTTTTGCGAGATAATAATTTTCAAGAATATTAAGAAACATGGCTGAATTGGGAAGAAAATCATCCCTTCTTGTTTTACTTCCAACATGTAAATCACTGAAGATTACTATCCTGCTCTCCTTACCAAGGTTTATTTCGGGAGCATTTTTATATAGTGAATCAAGGTATTCTTTAATAAATAGCCTGGCAATATTTTTTATAAACATTCACACTCAATTTAAAAGCAGTATTTTCTGTTAAAAAAAGCTGCTTAAAATAATATACTATAAAATACCATTAAATCCAGTTTTTATAATCAGGAATTTTTGAAAAAATATTAAGGCAGCCGGGGCAAAATAATACTGGAATCAGGTTTGATTCCAGCTGATTTTTAATCTATTCAGACAGTTCCATGAGTTTAAACCCCTGAAGTCCATAGCTCATAAAGGATTCACCTGGCCCTTCGGCTCCCACATTTTCAGATCTTACAGTAAAGGTTCCGTCAGAGGCAGTAATTCCTGTCCAGGCTGCAACATAGCCGTTTACAGTGTTATATCCTGTATTAATCTTCACTACGCCTGCAGATACTCTGCTTACTCCGGAACTGCTTATGTTGGAAAATGTATCAGCTCCCGATATTGTAAATTTTGTCCAGCGAGGCTGTCTGCCATCAGCCACATAATCAAAGTTTCTGTTAGCAGTTGTAACAAATGCATATTTTTTTGCAGGATCAAGATTTGAGAATGTAACCTGATAATACCAGGGGTTATTTTCATTACCATATGAAGCAACTTCATCAATATTTAAAAATCCGTTGAAAGTGTTATAAGCATCTGTTCCAGCCTGCGGTGTTCCTGTTGGATCCCAGGAAGAAACATTTTCAGCTTCCATTTCAACAGTTATACCGGAATCTGATCCATCGCTTATTTTTTTCAGAATTCCGTCAGGATTTTGTAAGTTGAAATAAGTTGCATTTTCATGATTACCATCGTTATCAACACAGTCATTATATGCTGTCCATGCTGAGGATAAAACAACATCAGAAAAATCTTCACCTGTCTCATCAGAGCCTCCGCTGCCACCAGAGCCTCCGCCGCCCCTTGAACTGGAAGAGGATGAACCGAATAAATCGCAGCTGCTAATTATAAAATTAATCAGAAAAATCAGCACTATCGGTAAAAAATAAAAGAATATTTTATCTTTTCGATACATTTTGGTACTCTCCTTGTCTTTATTTACATCGGTAAAGTAATTTAAAAAACAAAATATTTAATTATGTTATAAAGATTTCCGGTAAAATTACTATTCAAACAACTTAATATCTTTTATTTTCTGCGAAATAGACAGCTGTGTTGACATTACTGATTTTAATGCTATTATTTTCCGTAAAAAGGATTAACTGTGAAAAGAAAAAACATTTTGCTTATCAGCATCGCGGTATTTACCGCGTTCTTCGTTGTCTATTTTGCTGCGGAATACTATTTAACAGGAAAAGCAGAGAAAAGAATTGAAACTCTGGCTTTAAAAGCTGATGAGTTTGTAGATATCAAATATGGCAAGGTAAAGTACTTCCTTATTAAAAATGATCTTGTAATATCAGATTTGGTAATGACTGTAGATAATCAGAATAAAATCACAATAGATAAAGCTGTTATAGATCAAATTGATTCAAAATCCAGGATTCCCTCTTCTCTTGTTGTATCATTAAAAGAGATAAATCTGGTTAATCAAGAAAATGAATCAATATTAAATAATGCTTTTAAAACCCTGGGTTACAAAGAAGAAATGCCTCTTGAGATAAATGTTGATTATAAATATAACAAAGATACCAAAATTTTTGATATAAACGCATTTGAAATATTTTCCAAAAACGCCGGGAAACTCACCTTTTCCTTTAATTTTTCAAATATATCATTTGAAAAAGTTGCTTTTTTACCTGGACTGATTAGTGAAATAAATCCTGTACTGCTTGAGGGAGCATCTATTAAATTGAGCGACAATTCCATAACAGGGAAATTTCTATTCACTGTCGCTCAGCTGATTAAAATGGATCTGCCAGATTTCCGAAAATTGCTGGATTTACAGATTGATTTTTATGCCAAACAGATTAATAACTCCCTGACCTCTGAAATAAGCAGTGAATCCATAGATAAACTTAAAAATTTTATCGCATCTCCCGATGAAATAATTTTTATCGCGTCTCCTTCAGAGCCTGTTCCGTTAAACACTTTCTACATCAACTACAACAAGCCGATAAAGCTGCTGAATATCCTGAATTTTCAAATCAGATAAGTTGAGAAACAGACGCTTCTCCCATGAACAATAAGAATTATGGTCTTGTAAGTATATTATTTGTATATACTGTATGGGGAATCCAGGCTCTTTACTGGAAACTTTTTCAGGAGATACCGCTTCTTTCAATCCTGGCGTGGAGGATTGTCTGCTCTTTTATTATTCTTTCTGCAGTTTTAATAGCAGCAGGAAAATTCAATAAAATATTCATTATTTTAAAATCACCGCAGATACTGCTGCGTACCGCTTTATGCGCTTTTCTGATTGCTTTCAACTGGCTCCTTAATATATATGCCGCGTATTCGAATCAGCTTGTGGAATCAAGCCTCGGGCATTATATTACTCCGATTATAGTAATCTGCTCAGGTATTTTCATTCTCAAAGAAAAAGTAAAGTACTACGAGGCTGCTGCCCTTCTTATAGCTTTGACTGGAGTACTTTATCTTGCAATCATAACCGGAAAGATTCCGCTAATCGCGGTTTTTCTTATAATTA
Organism: Spirochaetia bacterium; assembly: GCA_034003145.1. Lineage (GTDB taxonomy): Bacteria > Spirochaetota > Spirochaetia > CADAEX01 > CADAEX01 > JACKPD01. The sequence continues at coordinate 13,019 of JAVEZE010000008.1, read as the reverse complement.
CCTTCGCAGGCTATACATTCCTAAAAAAACACTTGATATTGACCCTGTAACAGGAATTACTGCAGAAGTTATGGTGCTTACCCCTTTTGCCCTTGTTTTGCTTGCATTTACAGAATTAAACAGGGACGGAGGATCAACAAATCTAACAGCTTCCTCAATACTTCTTATAGCATCAACAGGTATATTTACTGCTCTCCCTCTTGTCCTTTTCTCATACGGAGTAAAGAAGATTAACCTCTCCCGCCTGGGCTTTATACAGTATTATGCCCCAACCTTAAGCCTTCTTATCGGAGTTTTTATATTTGGAGAGCCTTTTTCCCGAACAAACCTGATAAGTTTTATATTTATCTGGACAGCAATATCAATTGTGCTGATTTTTTCCCTCATCATGGGGATGAGAGAAAGAAAAAAAGACAAAGTGATGCGGCGAGTTTAAAGCAGGTCTAAAAAAACACTCTCTAATCTACAAGCCAAACTGCATTTCTCTGGTCACCAACACCATCTGCAAGCATGTAAAAATCATCTGTTTCAGGATCAACAATATAAAGGTCATCATTACCTGCGCTGTTAAGGGTAACTGCAAGCTTTGTGCCGTAGGTGGACCATGAAACTTGGGTAGCTGCCCATACAGTCCCGTCAATAAAAGATGGTGCGATCTGATTCGGTGAATAGATATCATAACCATCTGCATCAACCACAAAAAGCTGACCGCTCCAGATATATGCGACCCTGCGTCCGTCGGGGGACCAGGAGGGATTTGTAATGACAGATGAATGGTTTGCAATCTGAAGACGGTCACTCCCGTCTGTATTCATTGTATATAGAAGGTCATAGCCGAAGTCGTCATCAAGGAACAGTATTTTATCTCCCCTGGGAGACCAGATTGGATTTGTGGGTATGGATGGACCTGATGTCAATTGTGTAAGATTTCCTCCGTTAAGCTTATAATTATAAATCTCTTCATTTCCAGGACTTAAATTATCACTAGCAAAAACAACATATTCCCCATCAGGGGACCAGTTTATTGTTGAAGGACCAAACGGGGATGATGAATTGATTAATGTCGGAGTTAAAGGGTTTTGAATATCCAGGATAAAATATTCTGCTGTTGCCTGTACATCGGAAAAAGCTATATATTTTTGATCAGGTGATACAGAAATATGCTGGATTGCAAATGCCCCAGCGTAAACCGGTCCATCAAATGATCCGTCAAACATGTAAAGCCTTATGTCAGGTCCTGTAGTATAGGCGACATATTCAGCCCCCCTGCCGAAACTGTTTGTAAGAGACGGATATATATTGCTTACCGCTAAAGAAGTGAAATTGTTATAGCCTGTGCCGTCATCATTTATCTGAATAAGTTCCGTAGCTGTACTGTCAAAAAAAACAACCCGCCCATGTTCCTCACCGTCCCCGGCAGTATCGCGGCAGCCTGTTGTACCAGACAAAAGGATTATAATAGCTGAAAATAAAATCATTTTTTTCATATTAAATTAATATTATCACAGATTTTTGATTTATAAAATATTAATATTTTCAGATAAACCATCGAAACAACAATGATTATATTTTATTATGATCAAAGAAAACCGGAAAGCAAATAAACACAAAAGGGGTAAAATTGAGAAATATGCTTGTATATCCAGGCGAAAACCAGTATGAAACTTTAACTATAGAACTATCAGGCAGATATTCCAATGAATTTTCACAGAATACAGCTGAAGATAAAAAAACATGAGGGTATATGAATAAGCAGAAAAGATTTTTATCTTCCTTTTCAGTATTCGATTTAATCATTTCTGCGATGTGCGCCGGTATGGGTGTTGCAATTAAGCCTGTAATTGTTCCCCTTATTCATATAATTACCGGACCGCTTTTTATTCCAGGAGGCGCTGTAGCTGGCGGATTTTACATGATTTTTATCGTGCTTCCGGCTGTTTTTACAGGAAAGAGGGGAACAGCTACCCTGACCTGCGCTGTGCAGGTTATACTGGTAATAACAACAGGTGTGGTCGGCAGTCACGGCATTATAAGCATTGTTACTTATATGGTGCCGGGAGTGATTGTTGATCTGCATTTACTTATTTTCCGTGGAAAACCGATAAATGCGGTAATATGTATTTTTGCAGTATTGCTTGCCAATGTTTCAGGCTCTTTTTTATCAAACCTCGTATTCTTCCGGCTTCCCTTTATTCCTCTCATGCTTACCCTTTTTTCAGCCGCACTTTCAGGCGGTATTGGAGGTTTTATAACCTGGATAATTATAAAAAACCTTAGACAGTTAACTCCTTTTCATTCCCTGTACGGGAAAGGCGGTATTAATGAAAAATAAAATATTTATTGCGGTTTTATTTACAGTTTTAACTGCTGCTGTGGCAGTTTTTTCAATTTTAAATTCTATTGATATAAAGAACAAAATGGAAAGCAGGCAAAATTCAACTGTTGCGATTATTCATGGAAATAAAAAGGCAGCTTTTGACATTTCTTATCTGAAAACTTTTAAAACAGTATCTTTCCGGAAAGAGATCAAAAAGAAAGAGAGCGGATCAGAAGAGATTATTTTTACAGGTGTACCGCTGATTACAGTACTGCATAATCTTGGATTTACTGTCTCCGGCACAAAAAAAATCATTTTTTCGGCAGAAGATGGTTTTACTTCATCAGTTGCATCAGAAGAAGCCATAGATCCGGATAATATTTATCTTGTCTATGAACGCAGCGGCAACCCGTCTGGGGCTAGAGAAGATGGCGGAACAGGTCCCATTGAGATAGTTATCAGAAAAGACAGTTTTCCGCAGCGCTGGTGCAGGTTTTTACTTGAAATCGAGATAGAATGACAGCACTAAAACTTCATGATATTTGTTTCAGCTATAATTCAGAAAACAAAGTGCTTGACCATGTCTGCATGGAGCTTAAGGAGGGATCTGCTTCTGCAATACACGGCCCATCAGGCGCAGGGAAATCAACTCTCGGCATGATAGCATGCGGGCTGATACCAAAAATAGTTCCTGGATTTTTTACCGGCAGCGTTGAGGTATTCAGCACTGATATTGCTGATAAAAAAATCCATCAGACAGCAAGCCTGATCAGCATGGTGCTCCAGGATGGGGTAAATCAGCTTTTTTCAACATCAGTTATTGATGAGGCAGCCTTTGCTCCTGAAAATCTGTGTATAAATCCAAAAGAGATAAACAGGAGGGCAGAGACAGTTCTTGACTCGACAGGTCTGGCAGCATACTTACAAACCCACCCGGCAATGCTGTCCGGAGGCCAGCAAAAACTCCTTGCGCTTGCATCAATTTTAACGCTTGCTCCCAAGATACTTATACTTGATGAACCTGCAGCAGGAGTAGATGAGCAGAGAGTGGCGTTTCTTAAAGAAATATTCTTAAAACTTAAAAACAAGGGGAAAACACTTTTAATTATTGAGCACAGCCAGGTATTCAGTGATTTGTGCGATACTGTATATGAGCTTAAAAACGGAAATCTTAATATAGCGGATAACGCATAATGAAAAGATATATAACTCTTGAGAATATTGAATTCAAGTACAGCAAAACTGATTTCAGAATAAATAACATTACTCTTTTTTTTAATGATACTCAGACATCGGTAATCACAGGCAGTAACGGAAGCGGAAAGACAACACTTGCCAAAATCATAATGGGAATATTGAAAGCTGATTCGGGAAATATTTTTATTCAGGAAAATAACGCAGCATCGATGAGTCTGCCTGACCGGGCCGGACAGATAGGTTTTTGTTTCCAGAATCCTGAAAAACAGTTTTTTTCTCTTTCAGTAATAGAAGAACTAGCTTTTTCGCTCCGTCAAAGGGGTTGTGGTTCTGATGATGCCCTGAGTAATGCGCAGGAGCTGCTTGCCAGATTTTCTATGCAGAACAAGGCTGATGAATTCCACCGCAATCTCTCAGGCGGTGAAAAAAAGGTGTTATCACTTTTATCCATGCTCTCACTTGATCTGCCCTATTACATAATGGATGAACCTGCTGCAGGCTTGGATACCCATTGCCGGAAAGAAATTAATATTATGCTTTCAGCGCTTAAAAACAAGGGAACAGGTCTATGCATAATCACTCATGAAAAGGATAGCTTTAAATTTCTCGCTGACCGTTTTATTACAATGAAGAATGGAAGTATTTTAAACGATGAAAACACCTGATCCCAGATGTATTCTGCTGATATCAGCTTGTATTTCCACTCTTGCGGTATTTATTGATACTGTCTGGCTGCTTGCCTGTATTTTTATCTTTACAGCTCTTCTTGGAATAGTGCTGGGGGTTAATTTACTTTCTTTGCTTCACAAAACCAGAAAACTGCTCAGCGTGATATTTTTTATAGCAATCATGGAAAGCGTTTTTAACCCAAATGGAATTGTTATTATTCATTTAGGCAGGATTTCCCTGCTTACTGAAGGCGGCCTGCTAAAAGGGACAGCTGCTTTTCTACGCATGGGACTGGTGCTGGTTTCAGCTGTTTTTTTTACGCTTTTTACGAACCGTGTCATGATACAGGGTTTGATACAGCTCAGAATTCCATATGAATTTGCGTTTATGGCATCAGTAGCACTCCGTTTCCTTCCTGTATTTACTGAAGAGTTCCAGGATAATATTACTGCCATTCAGCTGCGGGGAGTCAATTTTAATAAAATAGATTTTAAAGAGAAGATCCGTATGTACAGATGTGTATTATTGCCGGTAATTTATGGAGCTATTGACAGAGCGCAAAAACTTTCAATAGCGATGGAGCTTCGCGCTTTCAGGGCATACAGTAACAGAACAAGCCGTTTTGTTTTAAAATTCAGCTTTTCGGATTACCTGTTTATGTTTATCATGATATTAATAACTGCTGGGATTTTTCTGTTTGATTATTTATTCCTTTAAGGGAGCGCGGCGGTAAAATGAAAGTGTTCAGTGTCATTGGATTTTCCGGATCAGGAAAGACAACCTCAATAGAAAATATAATAATGGAATTAAAGCGGCGGGGATATTCTGTCGGCGCGGTAAAACAATGTCATCACAGAGTTAAAACTGATATTGATGGTACTAACAGCGACCGCATGCGGCTGGCTGGAGCTTCACTCGTGACTGCCATAAGCCGGGATGAAACGCATGTATTTTATCAGCGCCCTCTTTCCATGAGCTTGATATTATCTTTATATGATCAGGACTTTGTGGTTTTGGAAGGAAGCAGCGATATAAACGTCCCAGCGATAATTACGGCTCAGGATACAGCAGGTATTGATAAAAAATTATGTCCGGGAGTATTTGCCGTATCAGGGGTTATTGCATCGCGCTTAAAAGAGTATAAGGGTTATCCTGTAATATGCAGTATCAAAGAAACAAAAAAAATTGTTGATCTCATTGTCAAAACAGTTCCTGAAATTCCGCAGGAAAAGTTTACCAGGATTGTTCCGGAAGAGGACAAACATGATTATTGAAAAATCTGTTATAAATAAGCTTCAGATAGCTGATTATGCTGTCAAACATCATTTTTTCAGCAGGCGAAACGCTGTTTTTCTTGTTGAAGCTTTTCGTGAAGACGGCTTGCAATTTGATTTTGTTTATAAATCTTACATAGCCGGAGATATGCAGACAGAATATGAAAACCTGATCCGCATGAATTCCAGCTGGGTTCCTAAGGTGCTGGCACTCGGCAGGACTGCCCTCTGCCTTGAATATATTGAGGGACCGCTGATGATAGAAAAGCTTGAGTCGGCTGAAAAGACAAATTCTTCTTTCACCGGTGAAATTGCTGCCTTTGTCACCTTTCTTGATATTTTTTATACTGCGATGCCGGGGTATATTTACGGTGATATAAATTTCCGCAATTTTATTTTTGGCACGAAAGGGGTATCCGGAATTGATTTGGAAGAAGCAGCACCAGGTGAAATAGCAGTTGACATAGGTAATGCTGCGTCTTATCTTTTGACTTACGACCCATGTTTTACACCTTACAAAAATGAAGTTACTGATTATTTTATTCAATTATGTGTGAGAAAATTTGATTTGAATATTAAAGAAGTTGAAAATGAAAAAAAGAGGGGTATTGAGTCAATTAATACACGCAGAGCGCTAAAAAATAAAAAACTTTTTTCTGACGTAAATGTTTCGTCTGGTGCAGCTAATTAATCAGATAACCGCCTGCGTGATATTATGGGGTATTGATTGCAGGATTTGAACACGGGAATGTTATTTTTATACAGATTCAGTTATTATACAAATTACAGGAGCGGCCATGAACAAAAAAATGTTGGTGAAGGGAAATAAGACAAGCGGACTGGCAGGGGCAACCCTGGGATTCTTCATAGGTTTCGCAGCGGTGTCGCTGTTCGGCCCTACGGTGAATCACCTGAAATCGGTAGTTGGGCTTAATGCGGCGCTGGCAGGGCTTCTTATCAGCATTCCCAATCTTTCCGGTTCGCTGCTTAGAATCCCGTTCGCGGCCTGGGTTGATAAAGACGGCGGAAGGAAACCTTTGCTGGTTTTGCTGGTTCTTTCGATTGCAGGTGTGTCAGGGATTTATCTTGTTATGATTCAAAGCGATGTTATGATTGCCCGGCTGTTCCCTCTTCTTTTGTTTTTCGGCATTCTCGGCGGCTGCGGTGTTGCAACCTTCTCGGTGGGAATCGGCCAAACCTCATACTGGTATCCCCGTTCCCAGCAGGGAAGCGCGCTCGGGGCTTACGCGGGATTGGGGAATCTGGCACCGGGGTTATTTACACTCCTCCTTACTAATCTCACCCTTCCGCTCTTTGGACTTTCAACATCATATCTGCTCTGGGTGGTATTTCTTGTACTTGGTACTTCCGCGTACTGGTTTCTCGGCCGTAACGCGCCGTATTTCCAGTTCCGGGCAGCCGGTGTAAACGAAACCGAGTCCCGGGAACTATCGGCAAAAGCTGGGCAGGAACTATTTCCTAAAGAATCTGCACGGGAAAGCCTTAAGCATTCTGCAGGAATACCGGAAACATGGCTGCTGGTTTCAGTCTATTTCACAACTTTCGGAGGCTTTCTTGCCCTTACAGGCTGGCTGCCGCTCTATTCAACAAACTACCTGGGATTCTCACTGGCATCTGCTGGAATTCTAACAGCCGGATATTCCATGGGAGCATCGCTGATGCGTGTTATCGGAGGCAAAATATCTGATCATATCGGTGGCGTTACGACTGCCGCGGCGGCTCTTCTCATAGCATTTTCCGGTGCCGCGATTACAGCTCTGGCCTCAAACATCGGGCTTTCCGTTACAGGCATTATTCTTCTGGCAATCGGCATGGGTGTCGGAAACGCGGCAGTTTTCAAACTGGTACCGCAGGCAGTCCCTGATGCGGTTGGAGGCGCGGCAGGATGGGTGGGAGGACTTGGAGCTTTCGGCGGTTTTGTTATCCCGATACTCCTTGCATTTTTTTTAAACGACACAGAAGGGCATGATAAAGGCTACGCACACGGTTTTTGGGTGTTTGCCGCCTTGTTTCTTGTTTCCCTTGCAACACTCTTTTACATAAAAAAACAGATACAGTCCAGAACATAGGAGGAATGATATGTCAGAACGGACGATAAAAACTACCTGCAGTTATTGCTCAGTGGGATGCAATATGAACATCACCATTACAGAAGACGGGAAAACAACAATACGCCCTGTTCCTGAATACCCGGTAAATCAGGGAAGAATCTGTCCCAAAGGTTTTCATCTTCTTACTCCTTTCCTTTCAGAGGAACGTGGAACTGTCCCATTGAAAAGAAACAGCGAGGATAAATTTGAAGAAATATCATGGCCGCAGGCGTTTAAAACCTTCACCCACGGATTCAAAGCGGTAATTGACAAGCATGGACGGGAGGCTGCCGCCTTCATTTCAACCGGCCAAATACCTATCGAAGAAATGGCTCTGCTCGGTGCTCTTGCCAAGTTTGGTATGGGAATGTACCACGGAGACGGCAATACACGGCAGTGCATGGCAACAGCGGCAGTGGCATACAAGCAATCCTTCGGCTTCGATGCTCCGCCATTCAGCTACAACGATTTTGAAACCAGTGATCTTCTTGTATTTGTTGGAGCCAATCCTGTTATCAATCATCCGATTATGTGGAACCGTGTAAAGCAGAACAGCGTCGAGGGTAAAATTGTTGTAATTGATCCCAGAAAAACAGAAACAGCAAATGAAGCTGATATACATATTGCACTTGAGCCAAGATCAGATCTCCATTTTTTCTACGCTCTTGCGAAAATTCTTATCGAAAACGGCTGGATAGATGAAAATTTTATTCAAAAAAGCGTGAGCAGCTACGATAAGTTCAAATCCCATCTGAACAGATTGAATATGGCTGATCTCGAGGCTGTTCACGGAATCGATAACGATAGCCTGAAAAATCTGGCGGAGAGGATTCACCATGCAAAAGCTGCCAGTTTCTGGTGGACCATGGGGGTAAACCAGGGGCATCAGGCTGTGAGGATAGCCCAGAGCATTATTAATATTGCCCTGATTACCGGGAATATCGGCCGCCCGGGTACGGGGGCCAACTCCATTACAGGACAGGCTAATGCCATGGGTTCGCGGCTTTTCAGCAACACCACCAGCATGTTTGCAGGCTACTCATTTACCGAGGAAGCTGACCGCAAAACAATGGCACAGTTGCTCGGAATTGACATAGAGAGGATTCCGGATAGGAACTCCCTCCCCTACAACGCCATTATTGACAAGGTAAAAGCCGGAGAAATAAAAGGGCTGTGGATAATAGCCACAAATCCGTTCCACTCGTGGATCAACAAACACGATTTCGTTGAGGCCATGAAAAATCTTGAGTTTCTGGTAGTCCAGGAACTTTATCCCAACACAGAGACAGCTGTTTATGCTGATCTGTATCTGCCGGCGGCTGCCAGCGGTGAAAAATCAGGTGTTTTCATTAATTCCGAGCGGCGGCTTGGCATTGTTCAGAAAGCTATTGATCCGCCAGGAGAGGCTAAAAGCGATTTTGACATTTTCAGGGGAATAGCCGAAGCCTGGGGCTGTGCTGATATGTTCCGTGAATGGACCGATCCAGAGGCGGTCTTCCGGATTCTCCAGCGCACAACAAAGGGACGCCCCTGCGACATTACAGGGATCAAAGGTTATAAGATGATAATCGAAAATAACGGAATACAGTGGCCTTACCCTGAAGGGTGTACTGATAACTCCAGCCGGAGAATTCTCTTTGAAGACGGGAAGTTTTTCACTCCGGACGGCAGAGCCTGTTTGCTGTTTGAAGATTTTGCTGAGCTTCCCGAAAAGCTGGACAAGGAATTCGACACTATACTGCTTACCGGCCGTGGCTCGGTTTTCCAGTTTCATACCCAAACGCGTACAGGGAAGGTTCCGTTCCTGAACTCAAAATCAGAGAAAACAAACTATGTAATGCTCTCGAAAGAGGATGCGCTGCGGATTGGTGTCGAAGAAGACCAGCTGGTACGGGTAAGCAGCCGCAGAGGAAGCGCGGAAGTTCCAGCGCGTATAAGCGATACTGTGAAGAAAGGACAGGTGTTCATGCCGATGCATTACATGGAAACCAACTATCTCACGTTTCCCGTGTTCGACACTTACTCGAGAGAACCTGGTTACAAATACGCGGCGGTTAAAATTGAAGCAGTCTCGTAGCATACAAGAATGAAGGCTGATGCCCGATACGACAGATTGGTGAAACAGTCTAAACAGGAATTGAGAGGCTGGTATTTTCATCCGTTTGAGTTTGCGGTCACCGGTCCCCCGGGAAGGAGAAAGAGAGCTTTCATCACCTCGCTCCTGGCTGCTTTAAAAGCTGATACTCTTGACTGCGGATACATGAATAAAATATCCGACCCCCTCCCGGAGAATAAGTATCTGCTGAATGACATTTTGCTTGTTGAGACACAGATGGAAAGAACAATTCCGTTTTTTTTATTTCAGGATTACTCTTCCGGTTCTTTATTAAGGCCTGTACCGGCCGGATCACTTAATAAGGAAAATCTATTGGGAATTATCACTAAAGAGGCGTTGTTGCCTGGTTTCTGCGATAATCAGATGTTTTCAAATATTCAACAGTTCAAAGCTGATGATTTTGCAGAAATTATCAGTGCAATTAGAGCGTGGATTATAAAGAGGTCTCCCCCTATCGCGCCCCTGCTTCTCTGCGGAGGGGGAAGCAAACGGATGGGAGAGGACAAAAACCGAATCATCTACAGGGAAGAACCCCAGATTCTCCGGATGGCAAAACTCCTGATCAGCGCAGCAGGAGGGCCTGTGACAGTTTCAGTGGCTCAAAGAGGAAAGATGCCGCAGGAGCTGGAATCTCTGGCCTCTTCGGGGCAGGCACTTCTTCTCCCTGATAGTTACGACAGTTTTGGTCCAATGGGGGGGATACTTACGGCAATGAACACCAAACCGGAGAAGGCCTGGCTTGCCGCTGCTGTAGATTTACCACTTCTGGAAGAAAGTGACTTGATCTTTCTGATAAAAAACAGAAATCCCTTGAAATTTGCGACAGCTTTCAGTACTCCTCTTCCGGAACCTCTTTTAACTATCTATGAACCCAAGAGCCTCCCCAGAATGATGGATTTGTTTGAACGCAGTGTTTCAAGCCCGCGGGAATTCCTTAAAAGAAACCCTTATCAGGAACTTGGCTTCCCGCGCGGCGGGGCCCTGTTTAACGCTAATACTCCTGAAGAAAAGAAGGAAGCGCAAGCCCGCCTTCATACCGGCAGCTAGGAATAAAGGCTGTAGTTATGAGCTACCTCTTCAGGGGTAAGAGCCCTTGAATAAAGAGTCACATTATCAATAATCCCGCGGAATGTGAGGTGCCCGAAGGAAGCATTGTATTGAGCCGGAAGCTGGGAGCCTATAATAAGATCGCCGGCTGAATTCCTGACTGGGTGAAAATCAGTCATATCCTGTGTACCAATCAGAACTCCGTCAACATAAAAAGAGAATTCAGTCTCATCCCATGTTGCAGCCAGATGATGCCATGTAAGAAGGCTTAAGGCGGAAGAGGCAGTAATCTGCTTTGAACTTCCAGCCTCATTATAAAGAAGCATTGACGGGAAGTAGCTTGTCCAGTACTGAAGCGAGTATGCCTCATCAGAGAAATCAAGCTCAACTCCTTTATGAAGGATTCCTGCAAATGATGTGTATGCTTCCGGATATACCCAGACTTCAACAGATCCTTCACCGATAAGATCTATTGCATCGCTGTCAGGAAGTGATATAAACTCACCATCTGTATCCATCCTGATCCCCTGTCCAGAAATACCGGGAACCCATTCAATTCCGCCGTTTATAACTGCATTGCTTTCCGCTGTTATATTTCCATCAAGACTGAGTCCTGCCGCAATACCGTTTACAGGATCAGTTACTATTCCGTATTCCTCAACTGCTGTAGAGGTATCCTCCGTCCCTGTATTTCCTGAGTTTCCGGCAGTCGAGGAACCGCCGCCGGAAGGATTTGAACAGGAAGAAGTATTTATTGCCAAAAGCAATACTGAAAATGTCATAAAAATTATATTTGTAATAGTATATATTCTTTTCATCATATATATAGTATCGGCAGGTTGGTCATAATTCAAGAAAATTCCTGAAAAAAATGATTATTGCCTAAATAAACGATAATATTTATTGATTTGAGGGATGAATAACACAGTAATTGAACTGTGCAGGTAAAGCTGATAGTATTAAATATCGTGAGGGAAATATGAAAAAAGAATACAAAGATCTGATTGAACTTGGCAAATATCTGGTTAGATACCGCTATGCTTCAGGGTCTGCCGGTAATATTTCTCTCAGACTTGCTAGCGGATTTATACTCGCATCCCCGACCAATTCCCACCTCGGTTCCCTAAACAAAGGGGATTTATCGCTTCTGGATGAAAACGGAAAACTTGTATCAGGGCTTAAACCGACAAAGGAAATTGAGCTTCACCTGGCAATTTACAAATCCAGAAGAGAAGCCAATGCAGTTATCCATCTTCATTCAACATATCTTACAGCACTTTCATGTATTTCAGGCCTTGATCCGCTTAGCGTATTGGATCCGGTTACCCCCTATGTTTTAATGAGAACAGGAAAAATTCCGCTGATTCCCTATTTCAAACCAGGATCAATTGAGATAGCAAGTGAGATTGAAAAACTTAGCAGAAATCATTCCTCATTTCTTCTTGCCAATCACGGGATTGTAGTAAGCGGCAGGAGCATCAGTGAGGCTTGCCATAATTTTGAGGAAATCGAGGAAACAGCAAAACTGCGCTTTATCCTTAAAAAGGAAAAGATAAATTATCTGACAGATGAAAATATTGCGGAACTGGGAAAGGGAGCTTTAAAATGAATAATTTGCTATTCGGCTGCGTCGCTGATGATTTTACAGGAGCAAGCGATGCGGCATCATTCTTCCTTGCAGGAGGCTTAAAAACCCTTCTCCTTAACGGTATTCCTCATGATACCAATCACCTGCCTGATGGTGTTAAAGCAATAGTAATTGCCCTTAAGTCAAGGACACAGGAAAGCTCAATTGCGGTTAAAGATTCTCTTAATGCTTTCACGCTGCTTAAAAAAATGGGATGCAGGCAGCTCTATTTCAAATACTGTTCAACCTTTGACTCAACCCCTGAAGGCAATATCGGCCCTGTAATAGATGCTGTGCTTGATAAATACAAGCTGCCTTATACAATAATCTCCCCTGCCCTGCCTGTAAACAAAAGGACAGTAAAAAACGGCCATTTGTTTGTAAACGGTGTTCCTCTTCATAAAAGCTCAATGAAGGATCATCCCCTTACCCCGATGTGGGATTCCGACCTGAACAACCTTATCGCGGCCCAGGGGAAATACAGGTCCTTTAATCTTGACTACAGTCTGCTTGAAAAAAACCGGGTTGAGATTTTTGAAAAGATATTCAATTACAAATCATCCATAGGAAACAATCCTTTTTATATCATTACAGATTATTTTAAGGATAAACACGGAGAAATTATCGCAGACCTTTTCAGGGATCTGCCGTTTCTTACAGG